>JBCCEK010000019.1:0-37069 GCA_039030295.1 Myxococcota bacterium
CGCGCGCCCCTGGGGTTTGCAGATCCGCCCATGGAAGCCGGCATGGATTCCTTCGCGCATGTCGTGCTTCGCGTGCTTGCGGGCACACTTCTCGCCCCCCTTCCAGCGTCGAAGCGGAGGCAGGCATTGGCATTCGGATCGAAGCTGGTTGATCCGGGCGACGCAGTCTTCGTGAGGGTCGCCGGTGCTCGGTGGAGGTTCGGGCGCGCAGTTGGCGATCGGGGCTCGCAGTGGTCCTTTGGCACATCGCGACTTGGCAAGTTCCGTGGCTGAGCTGTCCGCCAACGACTCCCCAACGAGACCTAGGCACGCTGCGATCGCGATCGCGACGCCCAGCCGCATCCCTCCCTTGTTTCGCACGCCTCACACCCTATCAGCAGAGTTCGTCCCCACAAAAAGCCGTGGGACTTTACGCACCGTTTCTCATTTACCAACTGCCAAGTTGATTCCTCTGTGACTTCGAGCAGTTGTGAGTTCCTCGAAAAACATGGTTTACAGCGAATCGAATCAGCCCCAATTTTTCGGTTGCGAAGTGACGTGCTCGTTTGGGCAGTGGTCCTCGCCGATTTATTGCCAGGATTTTCGAGGGTTGCTTTCTTGGAAAGAGATTTGCGAAACGAACGAGTTCAAATTCACGGTGAGTACGATCCACGGTTTGCACCCGTAGCGGACGTATTGCGAAGGCAAGTCGCTCACTTCGGCGGCGGCGGCGCTGCATCGGTGTACCTGCACGGCAAGTGCGTTGTCGACATCTGGGCCGGGCGCGCTCGGCACGACGGATCCCCTTGGGAACGCGACACGATGTCGATCTGTTTTTCGGGGACGAAGGGTGTGGCCGCGACTGCGATCCACATGCTCGCGTCTGAGGGTCGACTCGACTACGACGCCCCGGTCGCTCGCTACTGGCCCGAGTTTGGCTGCAACGGCAAGGAAGCGTTGACGGTACGCCAGGTGCTTGCCCATCAAGCAGGTCTCCACAAGACGGGCCACCTCGTGGATCAAGTCACCGACATCCTCGATTGGGATCTGATGGTGAGCCGGCTCGCCGAGTCCGAGCCCGACTTTCACCCCGGCACCGCCAATGGGTACCACGCGATCACTTTTGGCTGGTTGGTCGGAGAGATCGTGTGCCGCGTCTCGGGGATGAGCTTCCCTGAGTTCATCCAGCGGCGTATCGTCGGTCCGCTCGGCCTCGATGGCCTTCACATCGGTGAGGCCGGCGCGCACATGGACCGCCTCGCAGACCTGGTTGGACTTCCCGCGCTCGAGCGTGAGGAAGTCTCGCCGTTGACCGAGCAGTACCGCGCGCCCATGTGGTTGCCGCCCGGCCCCATTCGGAGCCTGGTGCGTCGGGGCCTGACGCCCTCTCACCTGAAGAAGCTGTTTGTGAATCCCGCTTTTTGGGACGCCTGCATTCCGTCCATGAACGGGGTGACCACGGCGAGGTCCCTCGCGAAAATGTACGCCGCACTCTCGCTCGGCGGCGAACTCGACGGCGTGCGGCTCGTCGACCGAGAGACGCTCGAGCGCTCGGCCGAAGTGCAGATGAAAGCCCCAGACAAGGTTGTGGTCTATCCGCTCCACTGGAGGCTTGGCTATCATCGCGCAGACGCTTTGGTGATGAACGTGCCGAGTGCCTTCGGACACTTCGGAGTCGGAGGCGCGGGCGGGTGGGCCAACCCCGAACTCGAGCTCTCAGCGGCGCTCTCCCACAACAGTTTCCCACTGTCGCCGATGGGCCAAGTGCGGACCGCGTGGTTGACCGCGGCGGTGTACGAGTCCCTCGGGCTCTATCGCGGCCTGCGCCACACCCTGCGCCACGGGCCAGTCCTCGAGCTCATGCCGCGCAACCCGGAACGCCGTCGCACGTTCCGACCTGCGCCAGCCCGTCGCAAACCCGCGAAGTTCCCCGCGCACGCCGCCTAGGCTCACGGGCGACCAGGCGAGATCTCTTTTCGATAGAGATGCCAGTCCAAATGAAACCTGCCGTTGGGGTAGGTCCCGATCCGTGTGTAGCCGTGGCGCTCGTAGAACCCGGGTGCCTGGGTTTCCGCCGTCTCGAGCTGAACCACGTGACACCCCAGCTCCGCGACGCGCGCCTCGAACGCTTCGAGCATGGCCGACCCGTAGCCTTGTTTCGTATGGCCGTCGGCGACCACGATCTGTTCCAGGAACCCCATCCCGCCGACCACGCTGAAGTAGGCGACGCCCATGCACGTCTCGCCCTCGAACACCCCGAGCGCGTGGCGGGTTTGTTGCCAATCGATCCCCTGTCGTCGGTTGTGGCTTGGCCAGTGCGCTTGGTTGAACGCGAGGGCCTCCTCCGTTGAGATCTCTTTGGTGGTAGGCATCTCGGAGCCTGTGGCTACATGGCTTTTCGCAGCTCTTTGAGGAGCGCTTGTCCCGCGGGCCCGGCCTCCTTCGCAACGCGGTCAGGAACGTTCTTCTCAGCTGCTTTGAACGGCGCAAGTTCCTCGGCGCTGGGTTCGTAGACGTCGTACCCGTACTTGGCGAGGTTCTTGATGAGGATTGGTTCGACTTGCCGCACCTGCGCCCGTCCCCAGTCGACCAAGTCTTGTGGGACCGTCGTCAAGGCTTGCTGGATGTCCTTCGGCAAGCCGTCGAACCACTTCTTCGAGTACGACATCAGGGCTGGCTGGTAGCAATGCCGGCTCAAAAAGAGGTTTCGCTCGCCCTCTTTGAGGCCTTGGTACCAGGTCCCCGCCATCGCGAAGAGAGGGGTGTTGTCGAAGCCGTCGACGACACCCGTCTGCACGCTCATCAAGGTGTTGGCGACATCGACGGGCACCGGCGATGCGCCCAGCGCTTCGTAGGTTTCGACGTGGACCATAGACTCTTGCGACCGGAACCGAACGCCCCTCATGTCCGCGGGCTTCCGAATCGGACGTCGGCTGAAGTAGGACCGATAGCCGTTCTCAGACCAGATCCCGAAGACCAAGCCGCGTCGGGCGAGGATCTTGCGCATCTGGTCTTTCACGGCGGGAGTGTCGAGTGCTTTGTCGGCCGCCGCGAAGTTGGGGAACAGGTATGGAGACTCGATGATGCTGACTTCGCGTACGATCGAACTCATCCCCCCGACCGACCCTGCGAACGCTTGCATGCTACCCATCTGGACCCTGCGGGCGAGCGAGCGTTCGTTGCCGCGGCCGAGTCGAAGCTTGACGCTGAGTCGGCCCCCTGTCTCTTCTTGGACCTGCTTCTTGAACCGCTTCAGCTGATTCGCCCAAGGGCTACCTGCCGGGGCGACCGTCCCGACCTCCATGATGAATTCCGGGTCTTGAGCCGGTAAAGGTCCGGCGATGGCGAGGCTGAGAACCGAGAAGACAGCGATCGAACAGACAACCTTGAGCATGCGGCGGTTGTATCGGCTTCTCGCCGCGATTGAAAGCACGCATTCGGGGCTTCCCCAAGCTCGCAACCGGGGGCTGAAACTGGTAGAACCGGCACCCTTGGGATCATTCATGAACGTACAACAAATCCTCCGCGGGCGGCGCTCCATCGTCGCCCTCACCGTGGCCATCGCCATCGTTGGTTGCAAGTCTGCGGCGACGCCCGCGCCGCAGGTCCCAGAAGACAGCGAGGCGTCTAGCTTCACGGTCCAAGTGAACCAAACGTTCGTCGAGCTACTCGACCTCGACAACCAAACCGACTTTGAGCAAGCCAGCCGAGGTCTGGTCGCGGCCGCGCCTTCGGCGCCCGTAACGGACAAGTCGGGCAATGTGATCTTCGATCCGGCCGACTATGCCTTCATCGAGGGCGACGCCCCCGCGACCGTCAACCCGAGCCTTTGGCGTCAGTCGAAGCTCAACATGCATCGCGGTCTCTACAAGGTCGCCGACGGGATCCACCAGATCCGCGGTTTCGACCTCGCCAACATGTCGATCATCGAGGGCGACAAGGGCTGGATCATCGTCGATCCGCTGACCAACGAGAGCACGGCTTCACAGGCCCTTGCCTTTGTCCGCGAACACCTCGGCGACAAGCCGGTGACGGCGATCATCTTCACGCACAGCCACATCGACCACTTCGGCGGCGCGCTTGGCCTGATGTCCGCGGAAGATGCCGAGAAGAACAACGTCGACATCGTCGCCCCCGTTGGTTTCACCGAGCAAGCGACGAGCGAGAACATCATCGCTGGCCCTGCGATGTTCCGCCGCGCCGAGTTCATGTACGCGCTCCGAGTCCCGAAAGGCCCGACGGGCCACGTCACCACGGGACTTGGCATCCAGCCGGTCGCCGGGAACACGAGCATCTTGGTGCCGACCATGGTGGTCGAGGAGGCCACCCAAGACGCGGTCATCGATGGGGTGCGCTTCCGCTTCATGAACACGCCGGGTTCGGAAGCGCCTTCGGAGTTCGTTTTCTACCTACCTGACCACAAGGCGTTCTGCGGCGCCGAGGTACTCAGTCGCAACATGCACAACCTCTACACCCTTCGAGGTGCCAAGGTGCGCGACGCGGTTAAGTGGAGCGACTACATCGACGACGCAATCAGCGAGTTTGGAGAGTCCGAAGTCTACTTCGCGAGCCACCACTGGCCGATTTGGGGCCAGGAGCAGGTCGTCGACTTCCTCGAGAAACAACGAGACATGTACCGGTTCATCAACGACCAAACGCTTCGATGGGCCAACGCGGGCTACACGCCAAAAGAGATCGCCGAGCGAATCGAGATGCCTCCGTCCCTTGCGAAGGAGTTCTACAACCGCGACTATTACGGCACGCTTCGCCACAACAGCAAGGCGGTCTACCAAAGGTATTTCGGCTGGTACACCGGAAACCCGGCCGCGCTAAACCCGCTGCCCGAGACCGAAGCGGCCAAACGATACGTGGACTACATGGGGGGTGCGCAAGCCGTGCTCGATCGGGCGCAGCAGTCTCTCGACGAGGGTGACTACCGCTGGGTCGCCGAGGTGGTCAACCACGTCGTCTTCGCGGACCCCAGCAATGAAGCCGCCAAGAAGCTACTCGCCGAGGCCTACCGCCAGCTCGCGTATCAGTCCGAGTCTGGACCGTGGCGCGACGTTTACCTGACGGGGGCGTTCGAGCTCCAGTTCGGCACGCCCGACCAAGGGATCGACCTCAGCGACGCGATTCCGATGCTCGAACAGACGCCGGTGATCGAGTTCCTGAAAGCGATGTCGGTGAGGCTCAAGGCCGAAGAGGCCCACGACAAGCACATGAGCATCAACTTCGTCTTCACCGACCTCGATCAGAGCTACGTACTCGAGCTCAAGAACTCGGTGCTCCACTATCGCGAGAGCGAACCGGACCCCGAGGCCAACGCAACCCTCAAGATCACGCACCCGATGTTCCTGAAGATCGTGATCGGAGAGGTAAAGCTCAAAGACCTCGTCTTCTCGAAAGAGATCTCGATCGAAGGAAGCCGCGTCGACCTCGCCAAGTTCTTCGGCATGCTCGACAAGCCAGACTCGAAGTTCGCCATCGTCACGCCGTAGGCTGCTTGCTCCCTATGGCGGCGCTCCCGCGTCATAGATGACGAGCCCGTCGGCGACCGTGCGTTCGACGTCGATGTCGCGGAGGTCGCCGTCATAGGTGAGCGGGTTGTCCGACAGCACGACGAGGTCCGCCTTCTTCCCAGGCTCAATCGAGCCAATGTCGTCTTCGAGCTTGAGTTGGTACGCGGCCGCCGACGTCAGCCCTCGGAGTGATTCGACCACCGAGATTCGCTGGTCCACGCCCAGTACTTGGCCGCTCGACGTCGTGCGGGCGACCGGTGCCCAGAGTTGGAGCATCGCGTCGACGGGCACCACCGGTGTATCGAGGTGGGTGGTGAAGGCGAGGTCGAGCGCGGCGGCGCTCGCGGCGGGGCTGATCCGGGCGGCTCGATCGGGGCCGAGGAAGATGTCTCGGTGACGATCGCCCCAGTAGTAGACATGCGCACTGAAAAATGTGGGAACGACGCCGAGGCGTTTCATGCGCGTGAGTTGGTCTTCCCGGGCCATCTGGGCGTGCACGAGAATCGGCCTTGGGTCGTCAGCCGGACACGCCTCGAGGGCCGCCTCCCATGCATCGAGCATCTGGTCGATCGCGGCATCTCCGTTTCCGTGAACCGCGACTTGCGACCCTGCACAGTGCACCTCCTCGACCTGCTTGGCGAGCGTTTCCGAGTCGACGTTCGGGTAGCCGCGGTAGTCGTCCGATTCGGCTCCCGGGTCGTAGTAGGGCTCCGTGAGGTAGCCCGTGTAGCCTTGAATCGAGCCGTCGCCGACGAACTTCACCGCCCCGACAAGCGTTCGGTCTCCCGCGTAGGGCGTCAGGTCCAGGTCGCCTCGCACCGCCGCCACTCCGAGTTCGTCTTTGGGCCAGAACACGACTCGTTGCGGGATCAGGCCGATCATCGATGCGATACTCAGGCCTTTGATCTGGTCTAGCGGCGCGAGGCCGTTTTGGACCGTCGTGAAGCCTTGACTGGCATAGTCCTGAACCGCGGCGCGAACCAACGCGAGCTGCCTCATCGGCGGCATCTTCAGCGCTTCGATCAAGATGTCTCTCGACGCGGTTTCGAGCAGTAGGCCCGTGGGCTCGCCGTCTGACCCTTTTCGGATCTCGCCTCCCGGCGGATCGGGCGTGTCGGCGTCGATCTCGAACCGTTCGAGCGCAACAGAGTTGACGGCCACCATGTGGCCGGAGATGTGCATCGCCAAGACGGGCCTGGTCGTCGACACCCGATCGAGGTCCTCGCGAGAGAGATGCCGCTTGTCGGCCAGCATCGTGTCGTCGTACCCGAATCCAATCAACCAGTCCGTGCCGGGCTGGGCGCGGTCTACTTCTTGGAGCGCCGCGATCGACTCCTCGATGCTGGTGACCGACGCGATCGGTGGACTGTTGAGATCGGCTGCCACTGCGGCGAGCCCGGCGCCTGGAAAGTGGCCGTGCGCCTCGATGAAGCCGGGTACGACCGTCGCCCCGTCTAGGTCGACCACGACAGCCGCGCGCTCAACGAACGGCGCCATGTCCGAGTCCGATCCGACAGCGACGATTCGGTCGCGTTCGATCGCGAGTGCCGTCGCCTCGGACCCATCCGCGTCCATCGTCAGGACTTGCCCGTTCCGCCACACTTGAAGGTCGGGCGGGGCCGGGTGCAGCACGAACCACGCGACCAATGCGGCTCCGGCGGTGAGCAGTAACGCGACCAGCAGGATCACCACGAACGCACGGACCCAACGCATCGCCCGATGCTAAGACTGTTCAGTCACGGAAAGCAATCGTCGTCATGGGCTTCAAGGATGATTCGCGCAAGCGACGAATTGCCGAGCGCCGCACCTTTGTCAGTGACTTACGAAACGCGTTGCCGTAGAAGAACGGCTTCGTATGGAGTGGGTGACACGGATCCAGGATCGCAACATCTGGACCATCTACCGGGGGACGATCCTGTTGAGCGTGGCTTACGGGATGGCGCTCTCGTTGATCGCGATCCATCTCGACGCGGAGGGCTTCTCCAAGAGCGACATTGGAAGCTTGGCGGTCGTATTTGGTCTCGGAATCGTCTCCGTATCGCTCATCATGGACCGCCTCATTCGGCGTTTTGGCGCGCGGACGACACTCGCCGCGAGCTTCATGGGCTATGCCATGACCGTTGCCGCGTTTCCGTTCCTCGAGAGCTTCGGCCTCGTCGCGGTCGATCGGTTTCTCGACGGCGCGTTTTCCGTGGGGATCTGGGTGAGTGCCGAAACGATCCTTCTGTCCCGCGCGCAGATGGGAAACAAAGCGTTCACGATGAGCCTCTACGCGGTGGCCATGGGGATCGGGTACGCTGTCGGACCTGGAATCGCATGGGCGGTCACACGCTTCGGGCCGATCTCCCTCGGCTTCGTCGGGGCCGGCCTTATCTCGGCGAGCGCAGGCCTCTACGTGTTTACGAAGCTCGAGGCTGACCGCGTGACCGGTGCGTCAGCCGACCGAGAAGCCGTCGAGGATGGCGCCCCCCCGGTGGCTCCGATGGCACCGAGGCGCGTCCTGTGGCGCATCAAGAACTCCTGCTTCGCGACGTTCGCCTACGGCTACTTCCAAGCCAGCCTGGTCCTCTTCTTGCCCCTGTTCTTGATTCAAGACAAGGGCATCACCGAGGGGCAAACGATCTGGATCCCCGCGTTCTTCGCCTGCGGCATGCTCGTCTTCACCAACCCGGTAAGCATGCTCGGGGATCGCATCGGCCACCTACGGACGATGCGAGGGCTGGCGGCCGTCGGCACCTGTATGGTGCTCGGTTTCGTCTTCCTCGACTCCTACGCTTGGATGTGCGCGGCGGTCCTGGTGACCGGCGCCACGATCGCGTCGATCTCTCCCGTAAGCCTTGCGCTCCAAGGGGTTTCGGTCACGCCGGAGAACTACTCCCGGGCCACCTCGATCTACAACACCTTCTATGCCCTCGGCATGCTCATTGGTCCGAAGGTCACCGCGGTGGTATTCGAGCGCTGGGGTGGCGCGGCGATGCTCTACCACCTCGCAGGTCTCTGGGTAGCGTTCGTGGTCTTCAGCGTCGCATTCCGAGCCGACGATCCCGCAGCGACCACGGCGTCATCCGGGGCGGTACCGATCGATGTCGGCAGTCCGGCCGAGTAGCCATCGGAACTAGTCGAGCCGAATCGACACTTGCTTGGTCTTGCCGGCTTCGGCGCGCACGACGATGGGCTTCGCCTGACCGTCGCCGAAAGGCTTGAGCACCAGACGGTGCTTTCCGGCGGGGAGCGTAAGCCGCCGCGGCGTACTGCCAAGCAACTTCTTCCCATCGTAGATCTCGGCCCAGCCCCCACGCGTGACTAGGTTGATCGTGCCGGGTTCCCGTGATGCGGGTGCCTTGGGCCGGCTGCGACGCTTGGTGCGGGCCGACGCACGCTTCTTTGCGCCCGGGGCCGTCGTCTCCGTCAACTCCGGTGTGGTGGGCGACGCTGCATCGACCTTGTCGCCACCGACCGGAGCGTCGGCGTTGGGAGCAGCTTCGGCATCCTCGCGAGCCTCGCCTTCGCCGGCCGCCACCGGCGCATCGGCGCCTCCTGGCGACTGCCCTGGCGCCGCTGCGATCCTGCTTGGGCTCATCGCTTCGTCGCCCGGGCCGGAGAGCACGAACCCGAGGCCAACCATCGTACCGATCAGAGCGATGGCGGCGAGCGCGATCCAGCGCGGCCGCAGCGGAAACGGGGCGGAGGGCAGAAGGCGATCGGCGATGAGCCCGGTCCCCGTTTGGGTGGCTTCGTCCTCGGCGCTCGGAATCGCCGGGACCGAGTCGTGACCCAGACGCGCCACCTCCATGAGCTGGCTCTTGCGCGCTTCGCCCTGCGGGAAGACTTCGCCCATCCATTCCGAAAGTTCGGCCGGCCCCATCAGTTCGGTTCGGGTTCCGATGAACTCTCGCAACGCCCGACCCATCTCTCTCGTGCTTTGCCAGCGTTCATCCGGCTCCCGCGCGAGTGCCTTCATCACGATCGCATCGAGCTCTTTGGGTACGTGCGCGCGATAGTTGGAGGGCGGCAGGACTTCGTCGTAGAGGACCGCGTGAATCGTATTGGCGGTAGTGTCTCGGCGGAACAGTCGTTTGACTGCCAGCATCTCCCAGAGCGTGACGCCCAGTGCCCACACGTCGACCCGACGGTCGATGGGTCGCGCCGTGAGTTGCTCGGGCGCCATGTATGCAAACGTGCCCTTGACCTGGCCCGTCGAGGTGTGGTGCAAGCGTTGCCTCGCGCTCGCGATGCCAAAGTCGACGACTTGCGCAGCGCCATCGTAGGTCACAAAGAGGTTTCGCGGAGACACGTCTCGATGGACCACATGGAGCAAGTCGCCGTTGGCGTCCTTGAGTTCGTGTGCCGCGTGAAGTCCCTCACAAGCGTCGGCGATGATCCGCGACATCCGAAGGGGCAGGAGCCGATGTCTCCGTTGTTCTTGATTGCGTGCGACGCGTCCGCAGAGGCGCGATAGCGGTTCGCCCACCAAGTACTCCATCGCGATGTAGTACTCACCGTCGGCCTCGCCGAAGTCGAAGACGCTGCACACATTCGGATGGGTGATCCGCGCGGCGATTCTGGCTTCGTCGAGGAACATGTCGACGTAGCCTTGCTCCTTGGCGAGGTGTCGATGGATCCGCTTCAACGCGACGAGCTTCTCGAAGCCCGACACCCCGTCGATGCGCGCCAGATAGACGGAGGCCATCCCGCCGGAGGCCAGCTCGAAGCAGAGCTCGTAGCGACCGATTCGTTCCGGCGCGGTCCGCTCCGGCTCGACAAACTCGTCGAGCGGCAGGCTCTCGATCGTCGACTCCTCGACGACCTCGTTTTCCTGTGGACTCAAGGTCACGGTCTCCGGCCCCCCTACAGCGTAGGGCCAGGCCGTTCATGGTGCAATTTTTGATAAATACTCGATCTGGGGCCAGATGAGGCCTCCCTGCGGTCCTGTGGATGTGCCCAAACCGCAGGCTTTTCGTAGCGTCGAGCGCGACGGGATCATCGGTTCAGCAGTTGGCCGACCGCATCGACTCCGATCCGCAGGTTCGGGAGGGACGCGCTGCGGGTGTCGACTGGCTGCCCTCCGACGAAGGTCCCGACGACCTCAATGTCGGGGAACTGAGCGGCGGGGGTGTCCAGCGGGTTGCGAGACAGGACGACCAGATCACCGGCTTTCCCGACTTCGAGCGATCCCCGATCTCGGTCCACCCCGAGCTGCCGTGCGGCATGGATCGTCATCGCTTCGAGAGCCTGCTGCCGCGTGATCGCCTGGTCGGGCCCAAGCGGTTGCTCCCCGACCCTCGGCATCCGGTTGATCGCCGTGCGCATCGCACGAAACGGCCCAACCGGAGTGGCAGGGTTGTCCGAGTGGATCGTCGGCGCCGCACCTCGTTGGAAGGCCGTACCGACCGGCATGTAGCGTTCCGTTCGTTCGCCGATCATCTGAGGCAGTTGGTGCCCGTAGTAGTAGATGTGATCGACGAAGAAGCTCAGCTCCACGCCGAGCTCATGCGCGCGCACGATCTGGTCCTCTCGAATCAGCGCGTTGTGCTCCAGTCGATGCCCGTGGTTGGGGCGAGGGTGCTTTGCCAGCACCGTATCCACCGTGTCGAGGGCGAGCTCGACCGCGCGTTCTCCCTGCGCGTGGACTGCGACTTGATAGCCGGCGACGTGGAAGCGCGTGAACGCCTCGGTGAACGCTTCGGGTTCGTAGTTCAGCGGTGCCAAGTGGCCTGGGAGTATGTGGAGACGCTCACGAACGAACGTTGTGTCTTCGTATGGTTCTTCGAAGGCCGCGCCTCCGGTGTAGGGCGAACCATCCATCCAGAACTTCACGCCCCTCACGATCACGTTGGCGTCGACAGGATCCGCGGGCGCGGACTTGTCGTCCAGCTGTTGTGGGAGCCCGTAGATGACGGTGCGAATCGGCACGTTGGGGTCCTCGCCGAGCGCTCGCATCAGCCCGATCGGATCTTCGGCGCGTCCCACTGGGCCGAGCACGCCGATCGTCGTGTATCCCGCGTCGGCGTAGGCACCGTATTGCCACCGAAGAAGAAGAGACGACACGGCGGACGGCGCCTGTGGCAGCGCCTCGAGGATCTTGTCGAGGGCGGCGACTTCGTGGATCACCCCGTTCGGTTCGCCATCAGCATCGCGGCCAAAGCTCGCGCCCGGTGGGTCGGGCGTGTCCCGAGTGATGCCCGCAGCACGGAGCGCCGCGGTGTTGACGTACGCCTGGTGCATCATCTGGGTGAGCACGGCGAGGGGCTTGTCTGGGCTCAGGGCGTCGAGCTCGGCCAACGTGGGCGGTTCCAGGTCCGGCATCATCACGGGGTCCCAGCCGAACGCGATCAGCCACGGCTGCGGCGAAAACGCGGCCACGCCTTCCTCGAGGGCGGCCCGGACTTCTTCTGGCGTCGCGTGCGTGAAGCCACTGACGTCGATCGCCGACCCCAGCATCGCCGTCGCCAGAGGATGCGTATGCGGTTCGATCAACCCTGGCATCAGGGTTGCGCCTCCGAGATCGACGGTTTGCGCACCGGCAGTGCGGGCGGCTTCCACGACTTCGTCGCCGCCGACGGCACGGATTCGGCCGTCTTCGATCCAGAGCGCTTCGGCGAGCGGCGGCTCGGCCATCGTGACGACCGGCCCGCCGACGAACAGCACGTTCGAGGGCCCATGGCTAGGCCGTGCCCACAAGACCAGCGCGACCGTCGCCGCCGCGAGGAAGAACACGAGGAACCCCAGCCGTCGAAACCACCGCGACAAGGCTCGACCTTATCGCGCGATTGCGCTTCGGGGCAACACCGCGTTCAGCCGCGGTCGATGGATGCGCCACGCGCGAAAGAGCCCCCGAACGAGGTCTGCGATCGGCTCGTTCGGGGGATGCTTGCGGCCCTCGCCAAGGGCTGACGCATGCGCCGATGTGTCCGGCTGGCGCTTGGGCGTTAGCCGCAGCTGCCTTCGCCGCAGCTGCCCTCACCGCAGGAGCCTTCGGAGTGATCGCCATCCTTGGCACCGCTGCAGCTACCCTCGCCACAAGAGGCCTCAGCGGCGCCCTCGTGGGTTTTCTCCATCCCCGCGCTCGCCTCGCTGGCGGACGGGCCCGCGTCGCTCTTGCAAGCGGCGGTCATGCTCAGCGCGGCTGTCGCCATCGCTACGATCGTGTGCTTCAGTGCGGAATTCATTTGCCTTTACCTTCCGCCCGCGGCTGTTTCGAGCGGGCTTTCCACTGGGTTACGCGGCCCACCGGGAATTGTTTCGCCGGAGCGAGGAGCGCACCCGCACCGGCCGCCGCCAGTGAGGCTCCGCGTTCATCGCAACCGAGGTGGGCGCTCGTTCCGTCAGCCTCGCCTGAGGAGCTCGCGGCTGACGATGATGCGCTGCACGTCCGACGTACCTTCGTAGATCTGCGCGACGCGGACGTCCCGATAGATCTTCTCGACGGGGAGTTCCCTGGAATACCCGTAGCCCCCGAAGATCTGGATCGCGCTCGAGCAGATCCGCTCCGCAGCTTCAGACGCGTAGAGCTTCGCCATGCACGCTTCCTGGAGGCACGGTTGGCCGGCGTCTCGCAAGGTTGCTGCCTCGAAAAGCATCGTCGACGACGCGTGAAGTTCGGTCGCCATGTCGGCAAGCCGAAACGCAACCGCCTGATGTTCAGATAGCGGCGCACCGAACGCATGGCGATCGCGCGCGTAAGCGAGGGCGTGGTCCAGTGCCGCTCGCGCCATGCCCACGCACTGCGCGGCGATCCCGATCCGGCCCGCTTCGAGGTTCGCCAGTGCGATGCGGTAGCCGTCTCCTTCGTTGCCAATACGGTTCTCGCTCGGTATCCGAACGCGATCGAATGTCAGTTGTGCGGTGTCCGACGCTTCTTGTCCCATCTTGTGTTCGAGAGACGAGACCTCGACGCCGGGCGCGTCCGCCGGCACGAGGAACGCAGTGATCCCGCGTTTCCCAGCAGCCGGATCCGTCACGGCAAAGACGATGATCGCACCGGCGATTCGCCCCGACGTGATGAACTGCTTCGTCCCGGTGATCTCGTAGCCATCGTCGACGCGTGTCGCGCGCGTCGTGAGGTTTGACGCGTCCGAACCCGCCTGCGGTTCCGTGAGGGCGAAGGCGCCGATCATTCGGCCGGCCGCCAACGGCCGAAGGTACTTCTCTTTGAGTACATCCGAGGCCTGCGAATCGAGGATCGCGCACACAGGTGCGTTGTTCACGCTCATGATTGTCGAGACAGCGCCATCTCCCGCGGCAACTTCGACGAGCGCCAAAGCGTACGAGACGTAGTCGAGCCCAGCGCCTCCCCAGGCTTCGGGCACCGTCATCCCCATGAAGCCGAGCTCGCCCATGTCGCGGAGCACGGCGGGGTCGACGGATTGTTCTCGTTCCCAACGACGGCTCATCGGGGCGAGTCGATCCCTCGCGAATCGCGCCGCCGAATCCCGGATGAGGGCCTGTTCTTCAGTTAGGATCATCGCTGAAAAAGGGATATAACAGCCGAACCCGAAACGCTACGGGTTGCGTTGCGAAACGAAACCCGGCCGTCGACATACGCCTGGAAACCCCAACTGACAGGATTCCCGTCATGACCCGCTTTTCTTTCTTGTTCATCACCCTCGCCACCCTTGGGGCGTTCGGTTGTGGAGACGACAGCACGGGCGCGGACGGCGACGGCTCACCGGTGCCGTCAGGGCAAGCGCTCTACGAAGAGCCTCACGTCGATGGGAATTCCTTCGCCTGCGCGACCTGCCATGCGCTGAGCGAGCCCACCTCGGATGGCGTTCGGCGTCCCGGCCATCCCATCGGTGATGCCGCGGTTCGCGACACCTACAAGAACGGCCAACTCACGAGCTTCCTCGCGGCGGTCAATACCTGTCGGGTCGAGTGGATGGCCGCGCCCGAGTTCACCGATGACGACGAACGTTGGCTGGCTCTGTTCGAGTTCCTCGCCGACGAAGCTGCCGGTGCCCCATCGAGTTCGCTCTCCTACGAGATCGTCGAGCCGCCCGCCGCCCTCGACGGCGGGGACCCGATGGTCGGTCAGGAGATCTTCAACGAAACCTGCGTCGTCTGTCACGGCGTCGACGCCGAGGGGACCGAGCGCGGGCCCACCCTCGTGGGCTCGTCGCTCTCCGCGGAGCTCGTCGCGCGTCGCGTCCGCACCAGCGGCACGGTCAACAGCAGCGTCTACCAAGGCTTGACCGGGGGACGTATGCCGTTTTGGGCGGCCGATCGCCTCAGCGACGAAGAGCTTCTCGATGTGATCGCCTTCGTGCTCGGCAACGACGGGAGCGTCGGAGGCGGGGGCGAAGGCGGTATGGAGGGGCTCCGCGAATGCCCGTCCACGCACCCGAGCATCGGGCAGACCGCGACGCTCGTTCAGTTCTCACACGACGTCGGGGGGACCGCGAGGATCATCGACGACTGCACGATCCAGATCGACGATTTCACCTTCGATGGGCTGGGCATCGACGTTCGGTTCTACGGCGGCCTCGACGGCGATTACGACAACGGCTTCTCGATGAGCGAGGAAGACCTTCGACGCCCTGGCGGCTACAACGGCGAAACCGTCTTCGCCCAGCTCCCCGAAGGCCGAACCCTCAACGACCTCAACGGCATCAGCGTCTGGTGCGTCCCCGTAGCCCAAACCTTCGGCGACGGCCTCTTCAACTAGGGTCACTCCGCCCCCTCAAAACACCAGCATTATCAAACCCTTGCGGACCGCACCGCGAAAACCCAATCCGTAGCCTAGATAGGGCTCCCGCCGATCGCCTTGGTGATCAGCGAGCGTTCCGTCGGGAACTCACTCGGCGCATCACCGATCGGGAACGTCCGCCGGATGAGGTTGAGGACGCGCGTGGTGCTCATCGGCACGAGACGATTCGTGATCGCGAAGACGCGCCCCTCTCGCGTCATGACCCGCCGCTTCCTGTCGACGATGCCGTCGAGGACCATGAAGGCCGCGCGCTCCGGGGTCATGACGTCGACGCGCCCCGCGTACTCTTCGGTGGGCGCCATCATCTCGGTCTTGACCAACGGCAGGTACACCGAAGACACGTGGATCCCGTCATGGTGCATCTCGGAGGCCAGTGAGTCGCCAAACGTATCCAGTGCGGCTTTGCTCGCCTGGTACGCCCCAAAGTAGGGGCTCGGGATCAAGACCCCCATCGTCACCACGTGCGAGATGGTGCCGCGGCGCGCTTGAAGTGAAGGCAGCAGCCGCAGTGTCAGGCGGACGGGCGAGAAGTAGTTGAGCCCCATGGTTCGCTCGTAGTCGTGGAACCGGTCGAGTGCGTCGATGGCCGGCCGGCGAATCGAGCGCGCGGCGTTGTGAATCAGGACGTCGACACCGCCGTGCTCGGCAAGAACGGACTCTGCCAACGCGTCCACCGCCTCGAGTGAGGACAGGTCGACGGGATACACGAAGGCTTGCCCACCGTTGTCGGTGATCGTCGCCGCGACCTCGTCGAGCGACTCCTTCCCGCGCGCAACGAGCAGTACCTTGGCTCCGGCTTCGGCCGCAACGCGTGCCGTCTCGGCTCCGATGCCCCTCGAAGCCCCGGTCACCAGCACCGTCTTTCCAGCCAGCGCCTTGCGATAGCGGTTGGGTCTCTGCGCGACCGGATCGAGGTGGTCTTCGTAGTACCGAAAGAGCGTCTTGGCGTACGTCTTGAAGTGCGGGCACTCGATTCCCGAGCCGCGAAGCGCCGCGCGGGTATTGGCATCGTCGAACCGCACCCGGAGATTCATCACGCCGAGTGCGCCAGTCGGAATCCCGAAGTCTTGAAGGGCGGCGGTACGAAGCTCCTGCACCGAGGGCAGCATCGACGCCATCCCGGCCGCCTGTTTGGCGGCAGGGATCCGGGAGATGTCGACCGCGGGCCCAAGAGACGGCCCTCCCGCTGCCCTCACCAACGTCGCGAACAGCCGAACGATTCGTTGCGGCATCGGATCGACGAGATGAAACACTTTGGCTTCCGACGGCGACAACGCGATGTGCGCAAGTGCGTCGGCGACGTAGTCGACCGGAACGACGTTGAAGCGCCCCCGCACGCGCGGCACCGGGACACGCATCCACCGGGGAAGCGCAGACGCGAGTTTCTGCACCGCCTCGAACCCGTAGTAGATCCCGTCGAGTCGATCGATCGCGCCGGTCTTGGAGTCGCCCACCACCGAGCTCGGTCGGTAGACGCGGTAGTCCCGTCCGGACTCGCGAACCAGTCGCTCCGACTCGAACTTGGTGCGGTGATACGCGTGCTGGAGCTTCTGGCCCTCCTCGAACATCGACTCGGTGAAAATGTCGCCGTAGTCGCCGGCCACCGCAGTCGAACTCACGTGGTGGAGCCGCCCCCGAAACCCGGCTCGGTCAAGCGCCGAAAGCAGCCGTCGGGTTCCTTCGGTGTTCGCGTCCTCGAGCTGCTCCGCGGTCGCGTCGAGATCGTACAACGCCGCGACGTGGAAGCAGTGCGTTGCGGTCGAAAGCGCCGCCAGCCCCTCTGCATCGAGGCCGAGATCGGGCTCCGTCAGGTCGCCCGAGACGACACGCAACGACCCGCCGTGCGCATCGGCGCGCTCTCGTTGCGCTGTGAGCCATGTCGTCTGCGCTTCGACCGACGCAGCCCGAATCATCAAAGTCACCGACAGCCCGCGATCGAGGAGCCGCTCGACGAGCGCCCGACCCAACAGTCCGGTGCCACCGGTGACGAACGCCGACGTTGCCTGCGTCATGGGCTAGAGGATACCCCGATCGAGGCTGCAGGAATCTCTGACGTGTGCGGGAAATGATCAGGCGCCGAGCGATCGCGCGAGAAACTGAGCTGCTTCGGTTGCAAGCTCGTCGACCTCGGGCCGCGAATCGCTGCCCATCCAGTGCACGACCATGGCGCGCACGCCCCCGATCATGAACATCGACCACAATTCGAGGTTGCCCTGGTATACCGACGTGCCCCCAGCAATTGCCGCTGCAGCCAACTTGGCGAACCGCTCCGAACTGTCGATGCGCTTCTGCGCAAGTTCCAGATCACCGCGCGGCGTGTCGACGTACATGATCCGCGCCCTCCGCGGGTCGTCGAGCACGAAATGAAAGTGCACCAACAGCGCGTTTCGCATGCGCTCCGGCAAGGGGAGCTCTGTATTCCCCATCACTTCGGCCTGGAGCTCCGTGAACGCGGTGTTGGCGAGTTCGAAGTACACCTCGGTGAACAGCGCGTCTCTCGAACCGAACTCTTCGTAGAAGGCACGAATCCCGACCGCCGCCTCAGCGCAAAGCGCCTCGATGGTGACCTCCCCGAAACCGTTGGTACCGAACAGATGGAGCCCGGCCGCGACGAGCCGGTCACGCCGCTGCGCCTTTCGGGCGGAAGCGTTGAGGCCACCGTAGAGCCGGCCGGTCGTCTCGTTCGCGGGATCGTCGGTCACGTGTGCGGGGTTGTGCGTGCCAAGTAAAGCTAGGCGAGCGCAGGGGAGATCATGGCGAAGAACCCGGATGTGTCAACTGAGCGCAGCCAGTCTAAGTCCATGAATTGAAAGGTGATACACTTAGTGGACCGAAAACGCTCAGGATTGACACGTTGGCGCGACTTCTGATAACTGACCTTTCTAGTTTCGTGTTTCCGGGCGCCGCGAGACACTCAGGACCAAAGGAGTACGAGTGATGGTCAGGTCGTGTGGCAAAACCTCGTTCAGGAGCATCCTGTTCGGCGCGCTTGTGGCTGCCTTGGCTGGGTGTAGCGATGGTGGCGGAGAGGGCCGGAGTGACGTGGCCCCGGCGATTCCCGAGCCGGCTGCGGGCTATCCAGGGTTCGCGAGCCCGCAGGTACAATCGATCGCGTTGTCGCCGGATGCGCGGGAGCTCTACGTGGCCAACACGGCCGCCGACACGCTCGACATCATCGACACGGAGACCCGCGAGGTGGTCTTTCGCGTCGCAACCGGCATCGACCCCGCGAGCCTCGCAGTGCGACCCGACGGCCGTGAAGTGTGGGTGTCCAACCACTTGTCTGACTCGGTCAGCATCGTCGACGTCGACCCTTCGAGTCCGACGCGCTACCGGCTGATAGCCACGGTGCAGGCCTTCGACGATGCGGGCCTCGTCACCGACTTCGACGAGCCGCTCGGCATCGCGTTCGCCGACGACACCAAAGCCTACGTGGCTCTGTCGTCTCGGAACCGCATTGCGGTTGTCGATGTCGCGACCCGCACGGTCACCAACCAAATTCAAGTGTACGCCCAGGAGCCACGTGCCATCACCGTTCGCGATGGTCGCCTCTACGTGATCCCGTTCGAGTCGAACAACCAGACCGAGCTCTCCGGGTGCCTCTCGATGTCCGCGGCGTCTCCCGACTGCACGTTCCTGATCATCGACGTGCTGCTCGCGAACTCTCTCGACTCCATTCTGACGCGTGGCTTCCCCGCCAACATCATTCGAAACCCCCAGCAGCCCGACCGTGACCTCTTCGTTTACGACACCGCGACCGACCGGTTGATCGAGGAGGTCTCGTCGATCGGCACGTTGCTCTACGGACTCGCGGTGGATTCGGAAGGGCGGGTGTTCATTGCACAGACCGAAGCCCGCAACACCGACAACGGCCAGTCCGCGCAGGGCGACGACCTGATCGATCTCGAGAACCGCGCCTTCCTCAACCAGATCGCCCGCCTAGGCTGCAAAGACGGTTGCGGCGCACCCACCCTGATCGAGCTCGAGCCAGAGCTTCCCGAGCAGCCCGCCCAAGGTATGGCACTCGCCACACCGTTCGGCCTCCAGATCAGTGGCGACGACACGACTCTTGTCGGGGTCGCCGCGAGCTCCAGTCGCCTCTTCACGATGGACGCCGCCACGGGCGCGGTCCTCGGCCGCGCGGAAGTGGGGGCCATCCCTCGGTCGCTGGTGCTCGAGTCGAACCGCAACGGCGCACCACTGCGCGCCTGGGTGTTCAACGCCATCGAAGACTCGGTGTCTTTGGTCGACGTTGCCGATCCGGCGAATCCGACGGAGGTCACGCGGATCGCACTCGACGATCCCACCGACGCGGTGATCAAGAAGGGTCGTATCGCGTTCAACGATGGGGACGGCTCCACGAGCGGGACCTTCTCCTGCGAGAGCTGTCACCCCGACGGAAACACCGACCAACTCTTGTGGAACCTCGGCGCCATCTGCCTCACCGAGGGGTGCGACCAAAAGATCCCTCGGACGACCATGCCGATTCGCGGGCTTCGCGACACCCTTCCGCTCCACTGGGACGGGATCCCGGGTGACCCGTTTGGTGGCACGAACGGCGAGCTCGCCGACTCGGGCGAGGTGGAAGAGCCCAACTGCTCGGACGAACTCAGTTGTTTCCGCGACCTCGTCGACGGCGCGATGTCCGGCACCATGTGCGATCTCAACGCCTGCCCGACCAACGGTGACGGCCTCGCCGGCGCGTTCGACGAAGAAGAGCGCAACGCGATGGCCGAGTTCTTGATGACCGTACCGTATCCACCCGCGCGGTCCCGCCAGATCGACGACCAGCTTTCCGACATGGCCGCCGATGGCTTTCGGGTTTTCTTGATCGGCGACGATGACGACCATCCCGGTTGCAGTCGTGCGGGAGGCTGTCACGCGGCGCCGTTCTGGGCGGGCACCAATACCCCGGGGTCCGGCATGGACGCACCGACCTTCCGTGGCCTGACCGACCGCCATCTTCTGCTGCCCAACGGCCGCTCCGGCATGTGGGATTTCGTCTCGCGTGACGGCTTCAACGAAGTGCCCTGGGACCCGGCAAACGGCCCCGACGAGCTCTACTCCTGGGGCCTGACCTTCGGCACCGAGATCCTGCCCATCGCCAATCGAATCAGCACGGGTAGGGGGCCCTTCGAGCTCTTCCAGCTCTTCGAAGAAACCTCCACCGGCTTCTCTGGTGTCTTCGCCCGTCAGGTGACGCTCGGTGCCTCGGGGGCTCCCCTTGGCGCCCGCGAGACCGCGCTCCTCGACCGTCTCGAGGCGGTCGCCGCCGACGGGCTGATCGATCTCCGTGGCAACGGAACCCGCGCCAATGGTGACGAACTCGTGATGCTCTACCGCGACGGCGCATACGCGGTTCTCGATGCCGAAGGCGAGGTAAGCGAAACCCTCACGCGAGCCGAGCTCGTCGAACAGGCGGCGGCCGGAGAGATCATCGTGACCCTCACCGGTCGCCTCGGGTCGGTCGCCGATGCCGGCAATGCGCAGCCCGCCCTTTGGTTGCCTCGCGCCGAGGAAGGTCGGCCGAGGGATAACTTCCTCCAAGCGTTCCCGGTGATCAACGACGACCCCACCTTCGCCGTCTTCGGGCGCCACATCTCGCCCGACGCGATCGTGCTGCTCGACGGAAGAGCCGTCGATGCGACGTTGACCTGCGCCGCCGCGGGCACCTTCCCGGCTTGCGAAGACGAGTCGATCCAGATCGCTCTCGCGCAGAAGCCGTCGGCGGGTGACCACACCTTCCAAGTCGCGACGCCTCTAGGCTTGATCAGCAATGAGCTGTTGATGATCGTGCCGTAGTACCCTCCGTTCGATGAGCGTCGACGACAGAGTCCCGCTTCGCGTGGCGCTTGCATGGTTCTGCGCAGTCGGCGCGGGTGCGCTGATCGTCGAGACGACTTGGATGCGATGGCTTCGGGACCTGATGGGCGCGACGTCTCCGGCGGTGTCCGTCGCGTTGGTGTCGGTTGCGCTTGGTCAGCTCGCGGGTGCGCTAATCGGTGGGAGGCTGGCAGCCCGTGCGCGCGACCCGGCGGGTGCCTTCGCCATCATGCTCTTTGTCGCTGCGGTTTCCTCAGCCTTGGTCGAACCGTGGCTCGACATCACAGCTTCCTTCGCAGATGTCGTCGACGCGCACTCGGGCGCACCCCTCTTGGCAGCTCGTCTCGCTGCGGCGTTGTCGGCCACGCTTCCCGCGAGCACGGCGATTGGCGCATGCCTTCCGCTCCTGATCGCAGCGTCGAGTGGCCGTGCGTCCGACTTGGGCGCGAACGGATCGTCGATCTACGCGGCCGACCTTTTCGGCGCCGCCGGGGGCGCAGCCCTCACGGCCTTTTGGTTGCCGTCCGTGCTCGGGGTTCGGGGAGCGTACTTCGTGGGCATCGCGGCCTTTGCCCTCGTCGCCGTGTCCGGCGCTCGACGCATGCGTCACCACTCGAGAGCGCCGGCTCGCCCTACAAGCAATCGCGCGTCGTTCCAGTGGCCGCCGCTCTGGGTGAGTCTGGTGAGCGCAGTCTCGGGCTTCGGGATCTTCGCGGCCGAGGTTCTCCTTCATCAAGCGTTCGGCCGCGTTCTCGACCAGTCGACCTTCGCACTCGGCGCCGTGCTCACCACGACTCTCGTGTCGCTTGCGATCGGCGCGTTGGCGGTCGCGAGACTTCACCGACGCGTTTCCCCGACGACCCTGATCGTGGCGTCGTCCGGCGCGTCGGCCATGGCATTCGCGCTATTTCCGCGCGCATTCGATGCGGCAAGCAATGGGCTATCTCTCGTCGTGTCTTCGCCGGGCGGGTACGTGCCTTCGGCGCTCTTCCTGTGTGCCCTGACGGCCGGCCCCGCGTTGGTGGCCGCTGCGATGGTGCTTCCGGCCCTCTTCGTCGCCACGGGTCGTGACGCGCAGGGCGACGGACGCGACGCGGGCCACCTCGCCGGTGGGATCATGGCGGCGAACACTGCAGGCGCGGTGGTCGGCGCGCTGGCGGCCCCATACTTCTTACTGCCCCGGCTGGCGCTCTGGCCGAGCTTCCTCGCCATCGCGGTAGCCTATGCGCTCGTCGCAGTCGTGGTCGCCCGCCATCGCCGATACGCCTGGGCTGGGTCGATCGTGCTCGCGGCGGCCCTTCTGCTCGCGACCCCCTGGCGTACTCCGCCGCTTCGGCTCGCTCCCGGCGATGAGCTCCTGCATACCGAGACCAGCGCCCAAGGCCTGGTCGCAGTCATCGCCCGCGGCCGCGAGCGGTTCGTCCAGACGGACAACCACTACGTCCTCGGCGGAACCGGAGACTCCGTCCATCAAGAACGACAGGGTCACTTGCCCCTGCTACTCCACCCGAACCCCAAGCGCGTCGCCTTCCTCGGGAGCGCTACCGGGTCGTCAGCGGGTGCGGCCTTGTCTCACGACGTCGAAGAGTTGGTCACGGTCGAGATCATGCCGGGTGTCGTCGAAGCGGCGCGTGAGTACTTTGGTGCGCACAACGCCCATGTCTACGAAGCCGAGCGTACCGTCATCGTGCACGACGACGTGCGTCGCTTCATGCGCCGGGACGAGCCCAAGTTCGACGTGATCGTGGGCGACCTCTTCGTTCCGTGGCGCGCCGAAACGGGAGCACTCTACACGGCCGAACAATTCGAGCGCACCCGACGACGACTCGCCCCGGGCGGCATCTTCTGCCAATGGCTTCCTCTCTACCAGCTCTCGGCCGACGAGCTCGACTCGGTCATGGCGACCTTCCTCGATGTGTTCCCCGACGCCGAGGTGTATCGCGGTGACTTCTACGGTCGTTACGGGATCGCAGCGTTGTGCGGCCATGCCGATGGCACCCCACACGCGACCGAGGGCGTCGCACAACGCGCCGAGCAGCTCCGGGAACGGGGCGTCGAAGACCGCTGGGTCACTCATCCGCTCGGGGTTCCCGCCCTCTACGTCGGCCCGTTGGCTGCGCTCCATCATCGACTCGAGAGCGTCCCGCGGAACACCCTCGACCAGCCCTTCGTCGAGTTCTCCGCGGCTCGCAATCCAGCCCGTCACGCCGGTGCCGGCGACTGGGCTGTCGCGGGCGACGCGTTTCTCGATCGGGTGGCCGTGATTCGCTCCGCCCCCGAGCGTGAGCTTTGGGCGTCTCCCGGCGAGGTGCGTGCCTCCGCGGGCGGCGCGGCCCTCCAATCGGCATCGACTCACTGGACGCTCGACCGCTCGGACGCGGCCGCCGATGCGCTCACCGAAGCGGCCGCGCGCCTGGCACCCGAGCTGTTGTCGGAGGCACCTCCCGATCCGACCGCCGCCGACGTCTGGCACGTGACCCCTGCGCCCTAGCCGAAGCATGCGAAATCGAGTACACGAGCGCCTGATATGGCTCCGCTCATCGTTTGCCTCGACCTCGAGGGGGTGCTCATCCCCGAGGTTTGGATCGCGTTCGCCGAAAAGACAGGAATCGACGCTCTCAAGCGGACGACTCGCGACGAGCCCGACTACGACAAGCTCATGCAGGGGCGGCTCGACATCCTCGATACCCACGGCTTCACCCTCAACGACATCCAAGACGTGATTCGGGAGATGGCGCCGCTCCCTGGGGCCAAGGCGTTTCTCGACGAGCTTCGTCGCCGGACGCAGCTGATCATTCTGAGCGACACCTTCTATCAGTTTGCCGCGCCCTTCATGGAGCAGCTTGGGCAACCCACGCTCTTCTGCCATCAACTGGAGGTCGACGAACGCGACCGCGTCACGGGCTACAAGCTGAGGCTCCCGGACGGGAAGCGCAAAGCCGTGGCGGCGCTCAAGAGCGTGGGCTTTCGCGTTCACGCCGCCGGGGACAGCTACAACGACACCACGATGCTTCGCGAAGCAGACAAGGGCATCTTGTTTCGTTGCCCCGACAACGTCGCCGAGGAGTTTCCGCAGTTCAGCCGGACCGAGGACTACGACGAGCTACTTGTACTTTTGGAGCTCTAGCCGCGCGACCATCCCCCGGTGGACTTCATCCGGGCCATCGGCGATGCGAAGCGCTCGCCCCATGGCCGCGAGCCGAGTGAGTTCCGGGTCTGCCATCCCGGCGCCGCCGTGGATCTGGATCGCGGCGTCGACCACCCGCTGCAGGACGTTCGGTGCAACGACCTTGATCGCCGAGATATCGACAAGCGCCCCGAACGTTCCCATCGTATCGAGCGCCCAGGCCGCACGGAGGGTCAGCAACCGTGCCTGATCGATCGCCATGCGCGAGTCTGCGATGATGTCGCGGTTGGCCCCGAGGTTCATGAGGGGCTTCCCAAATGCCACGCGTCCCGCCGCCCGTTCGCACAGCCGCTCGAGCGCCCGTTCCGCCGCGCCGATCGCACGCATGCAGTGATGGATGCGGCCTGGCCCGAGGCGTCCTTGGGCGATCTCGAAGCCGCGCCCCGGCCCAGCAATGATGTGGTCGACCGGCAGCCGCACGTCGTTGAACGAGATCTCGGCGTGCCCATGAGGTTCGTCCGCGTGCCCAAACACCGGGAGCATCCTGAGGATCGTCACACCGGGTGCATCCATCGGGACCAGCACCATCGAATGCCGCTCATGGCGTGCGGCGTTGGGATCGGTCACGCCCATGAAGATCATCACGGCAGTGCGCGGGTCGCCTGCGCCGCTGGTCCACCACTTGTCGCCGTTGATCACCACTTCGTCGCCGACCACTTCGCAGCGAGCCTCCATGTTGGTCGCGTCGCTCGACGCCACCGCGGGCTCGGTCATGGCAAAGGCAGAGCGGATGTCGCCGGCGAGGAGGGGCTCGAGCCACTTCTTCTTTTGGGCGTCCGAACCATACTTGACGAGCACTTCCATGTTGCCCGTGTCCGGTGCGGCGCAGTTGAAGACCTCGGGAGCCAAGTGGCTTCGCCCGGTGATCTCGGCGATGGGCGCGTAGTCGCGGTTGTCGAGGCCCGCCCCGTACTCCTCGTCTGGCAAGAAGAGGTTCCAGAGCCCGAGCGCCTTGGCCTCGGCCTTGAGCTCTTCCATCACAGGCGGGATGCGCCACTGCCGCCAGTCGTCGGTGTGGACGAGTTGGTCGTGGTAGATTGGCTCACTCGGCACGATCCGTTCTCGGACAAACCGGTCCACTTGATCCATGACAGCGCGCGCGCGTTCGGAGTGTTCGAAGTCCATGGTTGGTGGTTGTCCTATGGCCGTTCGGCCCGTGCAAGAGCGACCTGATGGTCGACTTTCCTCGAAACGGGCTTAAGTTCGTCAGATGGGCCGCCTTTTCCTCCTTTTCACGGTCGTTCCGCTCGTGGAGCTGTACCTCCTCATCGCGATCGGCCGGGTGCTCGGCCCTGTCGCCACCATCGCCCTGGTACTCGTCACCGGAGCGCTTGGCGCCTGGTTTGCGCGGCTCGAGGGCGCCCGCGTCTTGCGGCGGTGGCAAGAGGCCCTCGCGCGCCAGGAGCTGCCCAAGGACGGGCTGGTCGATGGCCTTCTGATTTTCGTCGGAGGCCTGATGCTGATCACGCCCGGGATCCTCACAGATATCGCGGGTCTATCGATGGTTCTTCCACCAACCCGCAAGATTATCGGGGCTTTCGTGCGCCGGTGGTTTCAGGCACAGGTCGCGCGCGGGACGGTCCAGGTCTACGGGCCGGGTTTCGGGCCTCGGGGGGCGCCTCCCGGGGAGGTGATCGACGTCGAGGGCGAGGTGATCGAGGTGGTCGATATCTCCGAAACACCCGAGGCTCGCGCCCAGCTTGAGAAGTAGACACGTCGAGCCGAGTCGGCTAGGACGCCCTTCATGAAATCTACCTGGACAATCGCGTCCCTCGTGGCGCTCGCGATTACGATTGCCGCTTGCAAGAGCAGCGCCCCAGAACCCGCCGAAGAGGCCCCCGCAGAGGATGCCCCGGCCGAAGAAGCGACGGCAGAGACGCCTCCCACGCCCGCGGCCCCGCCGAAGCCAGAGCCGATTCCAGCGCCTGACAACGTCGCGGCCGCACCCGCGGACGCCGGAAGCAGTGACTCGGGCCTCCAGTGGATCGTGCTCGAGGAAGGCGAGGGCGACGCGACCCCTGGCGAGTTCGACGTGGTGACCGTCAATTACACGGGCTGGACCACCGACGGCAAGATGTTCGACAGCTCCGTAACCCGCGGGAAGCCTGCCGAGTTCCCGCTCAACCGGGTGATCCCAGGCTGGACCGAAGGCCTCCAACTGATGAAGGCTGGCGAGAAGCGCCGCTTCTGGATCCCCGGCAAGCTCGGATACGGCGAGGCCAACCCGAACGACCCGCACTCCCAGTTCGGCCCGCCGAAGGGCACGCTCGTGTTCGACGTCGACCTGATCAGCTTCGCAGAAGGGCCCAAGCCGCCCACCACACCCAAGGATGTCGCGAAGATCCCCAAGAACGCGAAGAAGACCAAGTCCGGACTCGGTTCTCGCGTACTCAAGAAGGGCACCGGCACCGAGCACCCCGCGGCCACGAGCCAGGTCACGGTGAACTACTCGGGTTGGACCACCGACGGCAAGATGTTCGACAGCTCGGTGGTGCGCGGCAAGCCCGCCACGTTCGGCCTCAATCAGGTGATCCCGGGCTGGACCGAGGGTCTGCAACTCATGGTCGTCGGTGAGAAACGACGCCTCTGGATCCCGGAGGACTTGGCCTACGGCGGTCGTCCTGGTCGCCCGCAGGGTATGCTCGTGTTTGATGTCGAACTTCTCGACATCAAGTAGAGCGTCGATCGTTACGGGGGGTCAAAGGGCCCCCCTTTGTCTTGGTTGGATATGCGCGTCGTCGAACAGCTGAGTGGGGGACCCAACGTCGATGAGGATGCGGCGATCGCGCCCGAAGTCTCGATCGTCGTCCCGGGCCTCAACGAAGCGGAGAGCCTGCCCCTGTTGGCCGCGCAGATCGCCGAAGCGATCGCGGCGGACACGAACTACGAGCTGATCTTCGTCGACGACGGAAGCACCGACGACTCGTGGGAAGTGATCCAGAAGCTCCACGACGACGACGCCCGCGTCCGTGGCATTCGGCTCCGGAGCAACTTCGGCAAGGCGATGGCACTGTCGGCGGGCTTCGACCGCGCGCGCGCCGACATCGTGGTCATGATGGACGCCGACCTCCAAGACGACCCTACCAACCTTCCCGAGATGATCGAGAAGGTCAGGGGGGGGCTCGACGTCGTGGTGGGCTGGAAAGTCGAGCGCCTCGATCCTCTCAACCGGCGCGTCTTTTCGTTCATCTTCAACACCACCGTCGGCCTCGTCACCGGCGTTCGGCTTCACGACATGAACTGCGGTTTCAAGGCGTATCGCAAAGAAGTCCTCGAGTCGATTCCGATCTACGGCGACCTCTTTCGGTACATTCCCGTGTTGGCCTCGTGGCAAGGTTTCTCGGTCGGCGAAATGCCGGTGCATCACCGAGCACGCCAGTTCGGGACCTCGAGATACGGGCTTGAACGGATCCTCCGTGGTTTCTTCGACCTGCTGAGCGTCGCGTTCATCACCAAGTACTCGCGAAAGCCGATGCACCTGTTCGGCCTGCTCGGCCTTCTACTGACGCTCCTCGGGTTTGGGGTCTGCGCTTACTTGTCGGTCCTTTGGCTCGGGGGTGAGCCCATCGGGGCACGTCCGCTCTTGCTTCTGGGGGTGCTCCTGATTCTCGTCGGCGCACAGTCGTTTTCGATCGGGCTCCTCGGCGAGTTCATGACTTTCCAGTACCACAGCCGTCACGACAGCGATCGCCTCCCTGTGCGCGACGTCATCGGCGATCCGTAGACCATCGTGCCCGAAGGATCGCCAGCCGTGAGCGCAACGAGTTCTCGGGCGCTACGAAGCACGCTACCCGATGTTGCGTCGGTGCTCGTTCTCATCGTGTCGACCTGGTTGGTCTTTACGACGTTCGACGACTTCGCGATCAGTTGGGACGAGCCTGTGCATCTTTCGTACGGGAATCACATCCTCGATTGGCTCGAGACTCGCGGCGAGGACGACAGCGCGCTCCACTTCCGGCGAGACTACCTCTACGGCGGAGGGTTCGATGGGCTCGGCGCGCTTGCGAGGCGATACTCGGTCCTCGACCCTTACGACACGCTCCACCTGCTGGGTGGGCTGATCGGCTTGATCGGGCTGATCGGGGTATGGCGACTCGGCCGGTTCCTCGGTGGGCCGTGGGGGGGGTGGTGGTCACTCGCGTTCATCGTCGGAACCCCGGTCTACTGGGGTCACATGTTCTTCAACCCGAAGGATGGCCCGTTCGCAGCCGGGTACATCTGGGGGCTCTACTACGTGATCCGTGTTGCGGCGGCGATGCCTGCGGTATCCCGTGGTCTCTGGATCAAGCTCGGCCTTGGCCTGGGCGCAGCACTTTGCGTGCGCATCGCGGGGTTGCTCGTCGTTTGTTACCTCGGCCTCGCGGTCGTGGCGTACGGCGCCTTTCGCGGGTGGGTGACGGGACGCTGGCTCGAGGCGTCGCGCGCGTGGTGGTCGATGGGTTGGCGCGCCGCCATCTCGGTCTGCATCGGATGGGCCGGCATGTTGGTGTTCTGGCCATGGGCGCAGCTGAGGCCGATCTCGGGGCCGTTTCATTCCCTGAGCAACATGACGCACTTCAACCTGCACAACCGGTCGTTCCCGTTCGGGGGACGCTGGATCCGCACGTACGAAGCGCCATGGGACTATCTACCGCGGTTGTTCGCCTTCAAGCTTCCGGAAGTCGTCGTCGTCGCTCTATGCGCGGGCGGGCTTCTCGGTGCCTACCTAGCCTACAAGCGTTTCCGCGACCCAGAACAGGCGCAGCGGTCGTTCGCACACGGCCTCCTCGCGTTGGGCATCCTGCTGCCGCCGATCTACGCCATCGTTCGCGGGTCGCCCCTCTACGACGGCGTCCGCCACTTTCTGTTTCTCGCGCCCCCGATCTGCGCGGCTGCGGGAATCACAGTGGCATGGTTGCAGGCGTACACCGCGGAGCGGCGAAGGTGGCTGCCTCTCGTGTTGGTGGGCGTCGTGCTGGTGCTTTGCGGTCGGCAGGTGGCCGTGATGCACCACATGCACCCGATCGAGTACGCATGGTTCAACGCGTTCTCCGGCGGCATGCACCGCGTAGAGAACCGCTACGACATCGACTACTACGGCGGGAGCTACAAAGAAGCCATCGAGCGACTCGAGGAGTACCTCTGGCAAAAAGAACCCGACAAGTTCTTGTCCACGACGTACACCGTTCGTGGATGCGGTCCGTCAGGCATCATCAAACGGTACTTTCCTCCGAACTTCGAGTACGCGAAGCGGGGTCGGTTCTACACCGGCTTCACACGCGCCAAGTGTCATCTCCAGCACGGCAAGTACCCCGAGGTCGCGCGCGTCGAGCGGCTTGGGATCCCGCTGAATATCATTCGGGACCTGAGGCCCGAGGAGTCCATTCGTCCGAGCAAGCCCGTCGCTCCGGCCACGCCGCCGGACCCCACCCCGAAAGCTGCCAAGGAGGCGCCCCATGAACCCTGAGACGCCGGCCAAAGCTGTCGTCCGGGCCCGGCAAGAAGTCGCTGCGGCGTTGTCGATCCTGCTCGACCCGGCCAGCGACTCGACGAGCGCGGAACCGCACCTGATCGACGCCTGGCGGTTGCTTCACCAGAGCGTCACGGGCGCTGACGAAGCCGCGGACGACGAGACGCTCCTCGCTTGGCTTCGCACCGAGTGCGCCGGTCTATCGGGCCCGGCCAGGAAACGGGTCGGCGATGTCTTGGCCCAGCTCATCGCGGGTGCCGCTACCCCCTCCGCGAACCGAACCCGCTCGGTGTCATCCCGCAAGCTCCTCTCGCACGCCCGCGACGCGGGCCAGGCGCTCGACCACTACGAACCCTCGCAGCGTGGTCCTTCCGCGATGCGGATGATCTGGCTCGGGCGCATCGCCAAAGCTGCCGTGGTCCTCGTGCTTGCGGTAGGGTTCGTCGTGACGATTCGGGGCAACCAAGACTTCGGGACCGGCGCCTGGCATGGCTCGTATTACCCCACCAAGGACTTCGGTGGTCAGCCAACCCTACGGCGCGACGCCGACGTAAACTTCAATTGGGCCAGCAAGCCGCCGCACGAACGCATCTCGGCAGACCTCTTCTCGGTTCAATGGAACACCTGCCTGGTGCTTGACGAGGCGTCGAAGGCGCTCTTCGAGCTTCGGTCGAACGACGGTTCGCGCCTCCTCGTCGACGGCAAGGTGGTGGTCGACCTTTGGAAGAGCGGAACGACGCGTCGCGGAGACGGCTCGATCGACCTCGCGCCCGGGGTCCATCACCTCCAGATCGACTACTACGAGGTACGGGGGCACGCCCTCGTGGCCCTTCGCGCGTCGCTCCAAGGCGAGAAGCCCACCTCGATCCCCGATTCGCTCCTCCGGTACCCGGGCGACAACTTCGATCCCGAAAACCCCTGCGGCTCGGTTGAGGAGTAGCGCAGTTGTCTCCGGGCGCCCCGAACCAGGAAGCGCAGAAGGGGCCGGTGGGCACGTTCGGCCGGGCCCTGAGCGACCTGCCTTCGTGGGGGCTCCTCACCTTCGCGATCGGCTGGCTCCCGGGGGTGTCGGCATGGCAGTACCTCCGCGGCCAGCCCATGCTGATGGGCTCGCCCAAGCTCCAGACCACGCTCGACCAGGGGCAGCGTCTGGAAGCGCTCGTCTGGGGTGGCTACTCCCTCGCTGCCGCGCTTTTGTTCTACCTCGTGTCGCTCGCCGTCGCGCGCCGGCGTGATCCGGGCCTCACCGCCGCCACGCACTTCAGGGCCCTCAACGGGAAGCTACTGATTCTCGTGGCAGCACCGCTGTTGACGGTGTTGTTCCAGAGTCACCTCGAGGACAGCGGCGAGTTCATCAATCTGTTCTTGATCGTTCTTACGGTCGGGGTGTTCTCGGTTTGGACGTATCTCAGGCTTGGTGCGCGCTCCGGGGTCGATGCGCTGCCGTCCCGAGATCCGTGGTCGTCGCCTGTCAGCTCCGCGGTCCCGTGGCTGATCGTGGTGGCGATGATGGTCGTCTACTCCGTGTGGCTCAGTTACCTCTCGGTGCTCGAGCACGAGGGCCTTCGGACGGCGAACTGGGACCTCGGCATCTACGACAACATCATGTGGAACACCGCGAACGGGAACTTCTTGGGCTGTTCGTTCTGCCGCGCGGGGAAGCACTACTCGGCCCATTTCGACCCGATTCTTTGGGTGTTCACGCCGATCTACCGCCTCAACCCCCGCGCGGAGACATTGCTGATCTTGCAGTCGTGCTGGTTGGCCCTCGGGGGGATTCCGCTCTTTCTCTATGCGCGCCAGAAGCTCGACCACGCCTGGTGGGCCTGCGTGATCGTGGCCGCGTACTACATGGCCCCGGCGCTCCAGGGGGTGAACCTCTACGACTTTCACTCGCTGGCGCTCTTGATCCCGACCGCGATCTTCGCCGTCTACTTCCTCGATGCCGAGCGGTTCGTCGGCTACGCGATCTCGATTGCGGTGCTTCTCCTCACCCGAGAAGATCTGGCGCTCCTGTGCTTCTTCATCGCCATCTATGCCTGGTTCACCGGCCACAAACGAGTCGCCCTCCTCACCACGCTCATGGCCTTGCTCTATTTCGCCCTCGTCCGCTTCTTCGTGATGGGCGAACTCGGTCTGATCATGGAGAGCACGACCGAGACCCGGAGCTACGCCTGGTACTACAAAGAGCTGATCCCGGTGCCCGAGGAGGGTGCGCTTGGGCTCATCGTCACCGCGCTGACCGACCCGGTCCTCACACTAATGGTGCTTCTCAAACAGGAGAAGGTGCTTTACTTCTTGACCCTCTTGCTTCCGGTCCTGTTCTTGCCCCTCTTCAGCGGCAAGAAGCGAATCCTCCTTCTCTACGGCTTCATCTTCATCGGGCTCGCGACCCGCAAGTACGTGTATTCGCCCTACTTCCAATACTCGAGCTTGCTGGTCCCGTTCCTGTCGCTTTCGGTCGCGGACGCCGTGGTCTCGGTTCGCGGGTCCGCCATGGTGCAGGCCGTCGGGCTGTCGCCACCTCGGCTCCAAAAGACGCTCCTGCTCGGGGTGCTGTGCGCGAGCGTCCTGATGTCGTCGGAGTACGGCGTGCTCGTCGAGAACCGTGCCGTTCGTGGAGGGTTCGAACGGCTTCGTTGGTTCCAGACCGACTCGGAACGGGAACGACTGGAAGAACTTCGCATGCTCATCGCGAGGATTCCGCCCGACGCGTCGGTGGCTGCCGACCGGGCGACCGGCCCCCATCTCTCGAACCGGGCCCAGCTCGTTCAGTGGCCCAAACTCAAGCGGGCCGAGTACGTCATTCTTCGCGACAAGAGCCGGAAGTACCGAGAGTCGATGCGCTACAAAGACATCCTCCGCCGTCACATCTACGTAGTGGAGTATGAGTCACCCGGCTACGTGCTTCTTCGACGGCAGAGCAATGCTAAGCGCGCTCAGAAGCGCCTCAAGGACGCTCATCAGAAGGCGAAGGACAAGGGCGACGAGTCCGGCGACAGCGACTGAGTAGCGGTCCGAGAACGCGGCAACGAACACGGCCTCTCGGACCCCTAGGCCCGACGGTGCGACCAACACCGCCAACCCCGCCACGCTCGCCGCCGCCATGTGCGTGATTGCATCTTCGAGCGAGGGTGGCGCTTCGAGAGGGACAGCGGCACCGAAGACCTCGACCACCGCCACACCGAAAAGGCTCCACACCACCAGAGATGACGCGATGGTGACGGGCGCGACCCACACGGGCACCGCGTGGAAATCGAGATCCCGGCCCACCTTGGTGCCGGCCCATCGCACCAACCGCGCGAACGCCGGAGACGAGGCGAACCCAACCGCGAAGACCCCGGCGATGAGGAGCACCCAAGTCGCGTAGCTCTCCGCGGCCTGCGGGAAACGCTGAACCACGACCCAGAGCCCAAGGAGCGCGCCGACCAAGTTGTGCACGACCACGTAGTACGTCGTTCCAACCACGCTGGCGGTGGCCGACGTTCCGAGGCGGGAGGCGAGGTATCCCGCGCCTGCGACCTGCCACACCTTTCCGGGCACGTACCGGCCGAGCTGGGCCCCGAGAAACACACGTGCCGACGTCCAAAGGGGGGCTCCGCGGTCCATGCTCTTGACGACGATGCCAAACGAAAGTGCGCGAAACACGTAGGCGACCGCCAGCACCGTCGACGCGCGAACGACGGCCATCCAGTCGAGGTCGGCGAGGTCGACCTGATCAATGTCTTTGGCGATGCCCCAGGCGACAAACCCAATACAGGAAGCCACCACCACGAAGGCGATGACGTTCCGAAGTGGCTTACCGGGCGTCGTCGTCGTCATCGTAGGCGTTGAGTTCGGGCTTGAGAAAGCCCGCGAGCCAGTCGAACTGCGATGCCGAGGCTTGCTTGACCGACGGGAGCGAAGCTTCGATGCGGCTGCGAATGTCGTCGGTGCTGTCCAGAAACGCATCGACCTTCTCCATGAAAAAGTCGGTCCGGAGGTCCGAGAAGTCGAAACACCATTCTTCGATCCCAAACTGGGCGAGCACCTCTTTGTACTTGTGGCCCCAACCGAGCACCATGATCGGCTTCTTGAGAGAGAGCGCGGAGATCATCGCGTGAAACCGGGAGGCGATCATGAAATCGACCGGTTCGAGCACCGCGCGAAGCGACTTCGTGTTGAGGTCTTTTGCCACAGGCACGACCCGCATCTGCCGATCGGCGCCCACGCCCATGTGAATGTCACGGACGATTGGGAGGTCGTTGTTGTGGAACGAGTCGGTCCGTTCGCGGGTGGCGTTCGGGTAGAGGACGACGCCGAGGCCGCGATCGAGAAGCGCCTCGGTAGTCTCGGTCATGACCTCGATGTAATCGATCCCGTTCTTCTCGCACTTCTTGTGGACGACCGAGCTCACCGAGAGGGCGATGACGTTCGATGTCTCGGTTCGAAGCGCACGGATGTCTTCGAGGAGCTTCGCCTCGTACTCTGGGTTCTCGTCGGTGAGGCTGTCACTATCCTGGAACGAGAAGGCGATGTCGGGAGCGAGGGCGAGTCGGTCGCCGAGATCGAGGGCCTCGGTCGCTTCGAGTGACCCCTCGCCACGGGCGAACACGCGTGCGCAGCGCCGGAGGATCCAAGTTGCGCTCGTGCGGTTGAGCCACCCCTGAAAAAGGCCCATGCCCTGAGACAGCTTCACCACCGGGATGCGGAAGAGCATCGCCGGCCAGTTGTTGAGGACGTTGAACGGGATGAACTTCTCGCGGCCGTCCGAGAACGAGATCCCCGAGAGATCGATCAACGCGTTCGACTTGGCAAGCTCGCGAGGGCCCCTTGGCATCCAGGACCGAGGCCAGTTGAGCCCGATGAAGCCGAGCGCACGGTCGATGAACGAGAACGGGAAGTAGAGCAGCACGAGCGCCTTCGGGCCCGCATCGACCACCTCGACGCCGAGGTCGTTGCAGATCGCGCGGTCTTCCTTCGGGAAGTAGGAGTGAATCACGAACCGGCTGTCGGGCATCGTGTCGCGAATCCGCCCGACGGTGGTGGTGAGCATGGCCTCTGCGCCTCGGTTTCCGGCCAGCGTCGCGCCGATCAGCGAGATTTGGTCGCCGGGAGGAAACGGCCGGTAGAAGAACAGATTGAGCTGCTGGAGCCCCTTGAAGAAGTAGATGTAGATTCGGATGAAGAGGGTGGGGATTCGCCGCACCACGCCCTTGAGCTTGGGGTGGTGGGAGAGCCAGTAGTTGAACAGCCCGAAGAACGCGATGAACCGGTCGAGGGCGGTCGTCGGAAGCCTGAGGGTGTCTTTGATCTGGATGCCGAAGAGCTTCCCGACCCTCGCGCGTGCCGAGATGTTGTAGTGGTATGTCAGCCCGCGGCTGTTCCCGTTGACGACGATCTTCGGCTCGACTTCCTCGACCTCGAGGCCCTGGCGCGCTTGGTCGAAGAGCGCTTGTCCCCGCTCGGTTCGGGTCACGACGAGGGTGGGTTTGACGTCGCGCCCCTTCATGTCGAGCGACCAGATGTCCCCCGTGCAGATGTCGCCGTCGTACCCGTAGTGGTCCACGCAAGACAGGCACTTTCGTTGGGAGAAAAAATGGAGGTTCTGGTAGTGCGTGAACGCCGAGGTCGGGGTCTCGAACTCCGCGCCGTCGCGGCCGACGCACGAGAGCGTCCCGCGCCAGTCCCCCGTTCGGTACCGAAAGTCCTCGACTTCCCGCCACGGAATGCCGTGCCGCTCGACGAAGAGCTGGGTGAGTGCGGGCTCCGAGTTGTGGCCGCAGAACAGCGTGATGATGCAGTGGATCTTCTCTTGGAGCGCGGGGCTCTTGGCCATCTTCCGCCGGAGGTATGACGCGTCGCAGGGCACCGTGATGACTGCGAGCTTGCCTTCGAACGCGTCGATCTTCGGCATCGCCTCTTTGGGGTAGCTGACCGCGCAATACTTGCTGCCGCGCGCGCCGAGGACTTCGTCGCGGCTGGTCGCGATTACCGCCTCAGTGTCGGGCGCCTCGGCACCGTAGACCATGCGCCACACCAACACACCGTCGACGATGCCCTGGTCGAGGAGCGAGAGCGCGATCTCCGACGTCGAGCCGCCGGACGCCGCCCCAATTCGGACCTCGTCGTCGGAGGCATGCGTCAGGTAGCAGGCCCGATGCGCACCCAGGTAACGCATCACCTCTTCGTTCGTCCATGCGCGCATCGGCGGAGTGCCGTCGGCATAGACGATCGCGACGAGGCCGTCCAGCTACCTACGGGTGCCGCCAGCGGTTGCCGTGAACGCTACTCGGCGGCGTCGTTGAGCGGCAATGCGGCGTCGCGACCGTGCGGCGCCTCGAAGTCGATCACGGGCCCGAGCGGCACGATCCGGGTCGGGTTGATGGTCTCGTGGCTGCTGTAGTAGTGGCCCTTGATGTGGTCCATGTGGACCGTCTCGACCACGCCGGGGACTTGGTAGAGCTCGCGGGTGTAGGCCCACAGATTCGGGTAGTCGACGAGCCGCTGTTTGTTCGTCTTGAAGTGGCCGTGGTAGACCGGGTCAAAGCGGAGGAGGGTCGTGAAGAGCCGCCAGTCCGCTTCGGTGATGGTGTCGCCGACGAGGTAGCGGTGGCTCCCAAGTCGCTCCTCGAGCCAGTCGAGCGTGTCGAAGAGTTTCGTGAAGGCGTCCTCGTACGCCTCCTGCGAGGTGGCGAAGCCCGACTTGTACACGCCGTTGTTGACGGTGTGGTAGACGCGGTCGTTGATTTCGTCGATCTCGGCCCGATGCGCCTCGGGGTAGAAGTCGCCCGGCTTCGCGCCCAAGTGATCGAACGCGCTGTTGAACATGCGAATGATCTCCGAGGACTCGTTGCTGACGATGGTGGCGGTCTTCTTGTCCCACAGCACCGGTACGGTGACGCGCCCCGTGAACGTGGGCTCGGCCGCGGTGTAGACCTGGTGCAAAAACTCAGCGTTGCCGATCGGATCGCCCACGACCCCGGGGCCGTCGTGGAACGTCCACCCTTGGTCGCCCATGAAGTGGTTGACCACCGAGACGCTGATCATGTCTTCGAGCCCCTTGAGCTTACGGAAGATCAGTGTCCGATGGGCCCACGGGCAGGCATACGACACGTACAAGTGGTAGCGGCCGGCTTCGGCGGGATACGCCTTCCCACTCGGCGCGTTCTTGCCGTCTGGCGTAATCCAGTTTCGGAACTTGGCGTTCGTCCGAACGAACTTGCCGCCCGTGGCCTTCGTGTCGTACCAGACGTCCCGCCACTGTCCTTCGATGAGTTTTCCCATGTTGCTCTCGTTTCTTAGAGCCGGCCCATCCGGCCGCTCTGGTAGTCGTTGAACGCCGCGACGATTTCCTCGCGCGTGTTCATCACGAAAGGGCCGTAGGCGACGACCGGCTCGTTCAGGGGCTCGCCCGCCAGGACGAG
>JBCCEK010000020.1:0-35694 GCA_039030295.1 Myxococcota bacterium
CGCGTATTTAGGGTTTGAAATCGTGATCTGTTTAACCCCGCGCAGTCACTGGAAAATTGCGCGGTTTCGGCCGGCGGGTAGACTGGCTCTGGTAACCCCTGTTCAGAGGGGGAAGGGGAAGAGACTCCATGAAGAGACAACCAAATCCATCTCTGACGGCGCTCCTGTGCGTCACGCTTTGCGCCGTCGTTCTCGTAGGCTGCAAGGATGACCCCGAGCCAGTCGTTGAAGACACGACCGGTTCCGAGATGCCCGAGCCCGAGCCGGAAGTCATGATCACGCCGATCGAAGAACCGTGCAATCTCGAGACCGTCTACTTCGAGTTCAACTCATCCGATCTCGACAGCAGCTCGCGGACAGCCATTCAGGAAGCCGTCGAGTGCTACCGCGGACAACCGGATCCGAACTTCAATCTCTTGCTGACCGGGGCCGCAGACCCTCGAGGGACCGAAGAGTACAACATCGCCCTCGGGGAACGCCGCGGGCAAGCCGTACGCAGCTACCTAATTTCGCTCGGACTCGACGGGGGCCGCATCTCAGTCACTTCGGTTGGCGAGGAGATGGCGACCGGTACCGACGAAGCCGGTTGGGCCCGCGACCGAAACGTCAGCGCTTCTGCGAACTGAGCCGGGTCTTCCGACTCATTGGGGGGTAGTCACTGATGCTTGCCGTGTTCCTGCAGTCGAACCCGCCAACCGCGCTGAACCCTTGGCAGCTGATCATCGGCGCGTCGCCGGTGGTTCAGCTCGTCATGGTGATCCTGCTGTTCATGGGCGTCATGTGCCTCTACATCATCGGCGCGAAGTGGATTCGCCTCAAGCAGGTGACTGACCAAAGTCGGACTTTCCTCGAGCTGTTCTGGTCAGAGGAAAAAGCACGGAACTGGAACGCGAAGGCACTCAACGAGATCCACGGCCGTTCGTCGGGGTACACACGATCGCCGATCGCGACGGTGTTCCGCGCCGGGTACCGAGAGCTTGCGCGCATCGCCCGTACCGGCAAACCCGGCAAAGCCGACGTCGACAACGTCGAACGCGCACTGCGGCGTGCCCAGAGCGCCGAGCTTACCCGACTCGAGAACAAGGTGTCGTTTCTCGCGACGACCGCCTCGACTGCGCCGTTCATCGGCCTCTTCGGGACCGTGTGGGGCGTCATGAACTCGTTCATCGCGATTCACGGTCAGAAGAGCGCCGGTCTCGACGTGGTTGCACCGGGCATCGCCGAAGCCCTGATCGCGACGGCCCTTGGCCTAGCCGCTGCCATCCCCGCGGTCATGGCGTACAACTACTTCGTTCGACGGATCCGTGTCGTCGACAGTGAGACCGCGGCGTTCGCGAGCGACTACCTCAACATCATTCGACGGCACCTGTTGGTCGAGTAGAGCGTGGCGTTCTCCAACAACGACGGTCCGGGCACCGCGCTCAGCGAGATCAACGTGACTCCTCTGGTGGATGTCATGCTGGTGCTATTGATCATTTTCATGATCGCAGCGCCAATGCTGACCACCGGTGTAGACGTCGAGCTCCCAAAGGCCGACGCGCCGCGGATGGACATCGACGAAGAAGTGCCCATCATCACCGTCCAGCGCGATCAGCGGATCTTCTTGTTCGACGAGGAGGTTTCGCTCGACGTTCTGAAGGAGCGACTGACGAACGACCAGCGGGTCCTTGGGGCAGACGAAGTTTTCGTTCAGGCCGACGAAGAGGTGCCGTACGGCGCGGTCGCGCAAGTGCTCGCGATCGTCCGCCAAGCGGGGATCGGGAAGATGGGTCTCGTGACCGACCCGGTGACCCGAAAGTCCCAGTAGGATGGCCGAGCAGCAGACGGCCGATTGGCGAGCGCTCAGCCTTCTCGAAAAAGAGAAGACCACGCCACGCGAGGTGATCGGAGGCGTCGGGTTCGCGCTTGCTTCGTTCGTCGCGATCCCGACATTGGCGTTGCTGAGCGCGTTCTTGCTGGGCGCCCTTCAGTCGGTGTTCGGAACCTCGACGTCCGCATTGCCGCCGCCACCCATCGAAGTCGTCGAAGCTCGCTTCGTCCGTCTCGGGAAGAAGAAGCGTGCCCGCGCGCTCCCCAGCAAGGAGACGCCCCAACAGCCGCAACAGGCGCCGACCCCGGTGGCGCCTGAGTCCGAGTCGATGGCCGTCCCGACCGGCAAGGCCGACAAGGGCACGAAGAAGCCCGACAAGAAGCAGAAGAAGCGCGACGAGGATCTGCTTGCACAGCTCGGTGCACGCGCTGGCGAGATTTCCGATCTCACGAAGGGCCCGGAGCTCGAGGGGGACCCCGATGGCATTGCCGAGGGGACCCAAGCGACTGGCACCGACCGAGAGATCTACATCGGCAAGCTCTACGCGTACTTCCGCCGGGGTTTTCGTACGCCGACGAGCATCCCTGACGAAGAGCTCGTGAAGCTCACCTGTGTTCTCGAGTTGTCCATCACCGAAGATGGCCGTGTCGAGGGCTACGAGATCGTGCGGTCGAGCGGGAATGAATCCTTCGACGCCGCCGTTCGTCGCAGGGTGGATCAAGCTCAAGGAGCGGATCTCCCGCCACCGCCGGCTTCGATCGAGAAGCAGGTACTTGGCAACACGATTTCGCTGCGCTTCTTCGGGCGCCACTTTCAGTGAGGTAGGACATGACGTCGAACGGACAGGCTAGTCAACGATTGCGAGGGTCGATTCTGTCGATGGTCGTTCTTCTGCCGGCGATCGCTTTAGCCGTGCCCGCCGCGAGCGAAGAAGACGCACCCCCGCTCCCCGACGACAAGATCGTCGTCGACATCGATGCGGCCGACGAAGAAGTCTTCCGGATCGGGATCCCGGACCTGATCGGGTCACCGGCGAAAGACGCGGTAGGCGGGGCTGACGTCCTGCGAAACGACTTTCGGCTCATGCCGGGGTTTCGAGTCATTGGCCCGAGCGCGATTCGGCATGACGTGACGGGTCCGGGCCTCGACTCGGCGTCGTGGTCCGTCCTCGGCGCGAACGGTGTCATCAAAGGAGTGGTTTCCGGGGGAAGCAGCGTCCTTCGGGTCGAGCTTCGCTTCTACGAGGCCGCTGGCGGCGGCGCTGCCGCCCTCACCAAGATCTATCAAGGCACGCCCGATGAGCTTCGCACTTGGATGCACGATTTTGCGAACCGCGTCATCGGCCTCGTGACCGGAGTTGCAGGGCCCTTCGGCACCGAGCTCGCTTTCGCGCGCAAGCTCGGACCAGGCCGCAAGAGTGTCTACGCGTCCTCGATGGACGGGTACGGTGTGCGGCGTGTCTCGAGTGGCGGTGGTGTGTCGATGTTGCCTTCCTTCGGCGCCGGCGCGATTTGGTACACGCGGCTCGGCCAGAAGGGCATGTTCATCACCAACACGCGAGTGGGCGGGCGTCGAATCTTCGGAGGCAAGGGAATCACGATGGCGCCTGCCATTTGCGGCGACCGCGTTTACTTCACCTCATCACGACACGGCAACGCCGAGATCTACAGCGCGAACCTCGACGGAAGTGGGACGCGTCGACTCACCAACAGCCGAGGGATCGACGTCAGCCCGACCTGCGGGCCGGGTGGGAAGCTCGCCTTCGTCTCGAACCGACACGGGAGCCCGCAGGTGTTCACGATGAACCGTGACGGGAGCGGCGTGAAGCGCGTCACCTTTCGTGGCAGCCACAACCAGACGCCGGTGTGGTGCATGGATCCCGCTCAGCCTCTCATCGCGTTTAGCGGTCGGGACTCCAACTTCGACATCTTCACGGTGAATCTCGAGACGCAAGAGTACCAGCGGTTGACCCAGGGGCAGGGAGACAACAAGGACCCCGCGTTCTCACCGGACTGTCGTATCGTCGCGTTCACGTCGAACCGTCGCGGTGCCTCGGGAGTCTATCTGTCGGGTCTCGACGGGTTTGATCAGAACCAGGTCATCGAGGGCACCGCCGAGACCGTGCGCTGGCAGCGCTGACCGGGTTTCGTTCTTGGCCTAGAACCGGCAGACGACTATGGTCGGCTCCCATGACTCTCATCAAGCGCGTGTTGTGGACGCTGGTTGTGGTCGTGGTCCTGGCTGCGCTCGTACTGTGGTTCGTGCTCGGGGGTGGTGACCCGCAGGTCGACGGCATCGTGACCGCAGAACCGCTCGACGCGCAGATTGTGTCTGCGCGCGATGCCGCCAACTCGTCTGCTGAAGGCCGTATCCTCTTTGGCGATCTGCATGTTCACACGACGCTTTCGGTCGATGCGTTTCAGTGGAGCCTTCCACTCATGGGCGGCGAGGGGATTCACCCGCCGGCCGACGCATGTGACTTCGCCCGTTTTTGCTCCCAGCTCGACTTCTACGCGCTCACCGATCACGCCGAAGCCCTGACCCCGCGGACGTGGGCGATCGTGCGCGAGTCGATTCGCCAGTGCAACGCCGTCGACACCAGCGCTCAGCCGGACCTCGTCGCGTTTACCGGTTTCGAGTGGACGCAGATCGGCCTGACGCCCGAGACGCACTACGGTCACAAGAACGTGATCTTCAAGGAGACGGCCGACGACAGGCTGCCCACGCGGCAGATCGCAGCACCTGGCCTCGCGTCGCGCGCCTTCACCGACGTCAAGACGCTGCTGCTCAATGCTCGCGTTCCCTTTCGCGCGTTTCCCGATCAGAAGCCCTACAACGACGTGACCGTACACATTCGCGAGATCGCCGGCCTCGCGGATTGCCCCGCGGGCGTCCCCTCTCCAGAGTTGCCGCCCGACTGCCGTGAGACTGCACCTACCCCCGAAGTGTTGTTCGAGAAGCTCAACGAATGGGACTTCGACGCGATGGTGATCCCCCATGGCACGACCTGGGGGTTCTACACGCCTCGAGGCTATCTTTGGGACAAGCAGCTCGCTAGCGCGCAGAGTGACTCGCGGTGGCAGCGCCTGATCGAGGTGTTCTCGGGCCACGGCAACTCGGAAGAGTACCGGTCGTATCGTGCTGTGGTCCAAACGCCCGACGGTCCCGCTTGTCCCGCACCCACGGAGACGTTCGAGGCATGCTGTTGGCGCGCTGGCGAGATCGTGCGAGGCCGATGCGAGGACCCGACCTCAAACGACTGCGAGGCCAAGGTATCGGAAGCACGGCTCAACTACCTGAACGCCGGGACGGCTGGGCATCTCGTGATCCCGGATGCGACCCTCGACGATTGGGGCAACTGCGGCCAGTGCACCGATTGCTTCGAACCGAGCTTCCTGGCGCGGCCAGGGGGGTCCGTGCAGTACGTGCTGGCGCGCGGCGACTTCAACGATGCCGACCATCCGAGGCACGCGACGTTCGGGTTCATCGCGTCGAGCGACAATCACTCGGCTCGCCCTGGCACCGGTTACAAAGAGCTCGAACGCCGCAAGATGACGGACGCCCGAGGCCCTGTGAACGAGGAGTGGGAGCGACTGCTATTCGGCACTCCGCAGAAGTCCCTCGAATCGATCAAGCTCACGCAAGAGGACATTCTCGACAAACCACCCTTCCAAACGGTGTGGCTCGAGCGCCAGGCGTCGTTCTTTCTCACTGGCGGCCTGGTCGCAGTGCATGCTCCGGAGCGAACGCGCGAGGCCATTTGGCAGTCCCTTTCGGATCGGCAGGTCTACGGTACGTCCGGTGATCGAATCCTCTTGTGGTTCGACATGGTCAATGGCGGCGAACAGCCCCTGCCCATGGGCAGCGAGCTGCCGTTCGAGGGTGTCCCGGCTTTCCGCGTGCGCGCGGCGGGCGGCTTCGCACAGAAGCCTGGGTGCCCGAGCGAGGTCGTCGACGCGCTGGGAGTCGACCGAGTCGAGCACGTCTGTGCGGGCGAGTGCTACTTTCCAAGCGACACCCGTCACGAGATCTCACGGATCGAGGTCATTCGAATTCGGCGACAACAGTCCGACTCCGAATCGGTGGACGACCTCATCGAGGATCCGTGGCTTTCCATCCCTTGCCCACAAGGCACAGAGGTCTGTGAGGTCGAGTTCGAAGACCCCGAGTACCCGACCCTCCAGCGCGAGCTCCTGTACTATGTCCGCGCGATTCAAGAGCCAACACCCTCGGTCAACGCGGGGCTTCTTCGCTGCGACGACGACGGCAAGTGCGACCCGTGTTTCGGGGGGTACCAAACCGACTGGACCGACGACTGCCTTACGCTGGCGGAACAGCGCGCGTGGTCATCCCCGATCTACTTGACGGGGCCTTCAGACCTGAATGGCGACTGAGTCTCCGGGGGGTCGACGCGACGTCAGCGGTCAGCGCACTCCGCTTTGCCCATCTGTTGGACCGCGCGAAGCTTCTTGCGGGCCTTGGGAACGAGCGGCGACCTCTTGTGGTTCTTGAGCAATGCCTTGAGGGCCGCCTCGGCATCGTTGCACGCCTTCACCTGGAGGAACGCCCTGGCCATGTCGTAGAGCGTGTCATCGAGGGCGTCGCCTTTTCGGTAGTTGGCGATCACCTTTCGAAACTCCCCGAGGGCAGCGGCGGGTTGTCCCTGCCTCAAGTAGCTCGATCCTACCAGGTACTGTGCGTCGTCCGCCTTGTTGTCGTTCGGGTATCGCTCGACGTAAGCGCGCAGCAGGGCTCGCGCGTACGAGTGGTCGTTGATGCGATGCGCCTTGACTGCGGCCTCGTAGTGCTTCTTCTTGTCGTCGGGGATCTGGCTTGATTCGATCGCGACGTCCATCCCTGCCGCGCGCGCGATCTCTCCGAGTTGCCGCTGAAGTTCAGCGTTCTTCGCGAGCTGTTCTTGCGAGAGCCCACTGCTTTGCATCCGCGCTTCGGCGATCTGGCCTTCCATCACGGCGAGCCGGTCGATGATCTCCTGGATCTGGAGCCCTTGATCGGCACTGTTTCGTCGTAGGACGAGGCTGGCCTCCTCGAGGGCCTCCTCGAGCTCTTGGCGCTTGGCTTCGAGGTCGGCCTCGAGTTCGTCGAGGCGCACCTGATTGGCCTTGATGTCGGCCTTCATCTGGCTGATGCAGCCCGGCGAGGCGGGAACCACGAGCGCAAGAGCGAGGACCGGAATACTCAGAGCGCGACGCCCCCGCGCGCGCTGCCCGATGCTTCGATGTCTCCCCATCAGTCCTAGGCCTAGTATAGACCCAAGGACGTGGCTACCTAAGAATCTGGCCCGCGGCGTCCGATCGCAATGGTCCGGAGGCGTCCGGAGATTCGCGCGGGCTCCGTCACTCCTGATACGCTCGCGCTGTGGAGGATTTTCTTACGGACGGCCGCACGTGGTTGGGCCTACAGCCAGCCACGCAACTGAAGCTGTTGCGGTCGCTTCTGGTGATCTTGATCTTCTTGCTTCTGCGGTCGGTCGTTGCCCGCCTGATCCGCAAGAACATCACCGATGTCGCACAAAGATACCGATGGAGCCGCGGCTTCAACACGGCGACCGGCGTTCTCATCGTTCTCTTCCTCGTGCCGACCTGGTTTTCGGGGCTTCAGTCGTTGGCGACCTTCGCCGGTATCCTCGGAGCCGGCCTGGCGGTCGCGTTGCACGACACCGTGGCCAACATTGCCGGCTTCCTTTTCATCGTGTTTCGTCGCCCGTTCGAAGTCGGCGATCGCATCGAGATCGATGGCACCGCAGGTGACGTGATCGACGTGCGACTCTTTCAGTTCAGCCTTCTCGAGATCGGCAACTGGGTGGACGCGGACCAGAGCACGGGGCGGATCATGCACGTGCCCAACGGCAAAGTGCTTCGCGAGCGGACCGCAAGCTTCACCCGCGGGTTCGAGTACATCTGGCATGAGGTGCCCGTGCTCATCACGTTCGAGAGCGACTGGAAAGCCGCCAAAGGCATCCTCGAGGAGATCATCAATGCTGAAGCGTTCATGGTTGGTGACGAAGCCGCCCGCCAAGTCCGCCAGGCCGCGTCGCGCTACCTGATCTACTCCGGCAAGATGACGCCGATCGTCTACACGTCCGTTCGCGACAGCGGCATCCTCTTGACTATTCGCTACATGACCAAGCCCAAGACACGACGCGGCACCGAACAGCAGGTTTGGGAGACGATCCTCGAGCGTTTTGAAGCACATGGGAACATCGACCTAGCGTATCCCACCATCCGGTACTACGAGTCGTGAGTGAGCCGTTCTGCCCATGCCACCACCGCCGTTCCCGCCTCCTCAGACCCGGCGCCGACCGAACCTGACCTAGGCGCTCAGACCAGCACCGAGCCGAGGCTCGCGTACCGGGTGTTTGGCGAGGCGGGTGAACCGGTGCTGTTCATCATGGGCTTCGGGATGCCCGGGGGCGTCTGGTCCCCTCAGGTGAGCGCCCTGCGCGGGGAGTTTCGCTGTTGTCACTACGACCACCTTGGCGTGGGTGACAGCGAACATGGCGCCGCCTTTCCGACGATCCGATCGATGGCGGTCGATGCGGTTCGCATCCTCGACGACCTCGGTTGGGCGCGCGCGCACGTGGTCGGCGTGTCGATGGGCGGCATGATCGCACAAGAACTAGGCCTCGAGTTTCCCGAGCGCTGCGCGACGCTCACCTTGGTCGCAACCCATGGTGGGGCGCCGGGCGCGGGTATACCTACACCACGCGGGCTTTGGTACTTCTTGAAGGGAGTAGTCGGAGGATCGAACGTACGACTCCGCTCGTTGCCAAAGCTGCTCTACCCCCAAGCCTATTTGGACCGAATCGACCGGGAGTCGTTCGACAGGCACATGCGGACCCGCCTCGGGAGCAAGGCGGTTCCTCGAACGATCGCCGGCCATCTCTCTGCTGTCTCCCGACACTCCACGGAGGACCGGCTCGGGGCTCTCAAGATGCCCGTATTGCTCGTACGACCCGGGCTCGACATTCTCATTCGCCCGAAGCAGACCGATCGGCTTGCCGCTCGGATCCCGGGTGCTCGCGTCCTTCGGTTCGACGACGCTGGGCATGGAGTCACTTTCCAAAAGCAGGAAGAACTCAACGCGGCTCTACGCGAGCACTTCTCGCAAGCAAGGGGCTAGTGCGGACTCATTCGGACGGCGGCTCTTCGTTCGACCAGTCGAACACCTCGGCGGTCCAGATTCGTTCGAAGGGTAACTTGCCGGTCCGTTGGACGATTCGAACAGACTCTGCGTCCGGCGCCTCGTACTCGCAGATCATGGTCTTCCTGTCGCTCGAGAAGTAGCTCCGGATGAACGTCACCCGATGCTCTTCGAGGCACCAAGCGACGGCGTCCTCGAGTGCCTGTACCGTCGCGAAGTCAGGCGCGTCCTCGAGGCTCCGCTCGACGATGATCCGGCTCATGGCTCCACTCCCCTTTCGTGCGGACGCTCGTTCGGCTGCGCCTGCAGTTCTTGCTCGACCGCGTCGCGAACGTAGGTCGCAATCGACTCAATCGAGCCGAGAGCCGAAGCGTACTTGCGTTCGGCGACTTCGTCGCCGGTTTCTCTTGCGATGCGTAGGAGCGCCCACTGCGCGCGAGCGATGTTGGTGCCGTGATCGAGAATCTCCGAGAGCCGAAGGGCCTCTTCGGCCCGAGACCGCGCTCTGTCGTGCTCCCCCCTCGCGGAGTCGATGAGTGCGGCGTCGATTTGAACGGTGGCGAGGCGTTGTTTCGCATCCGAGTCGCGCAGCTGGACCAAAGCCTCGTCGAGCTCCCTTTGCTGCGATTTGTCGCCGGCCCAGTAGCGGCAGAGTGCCCGCGTGGCCCGCCCCATGGGACGTTCGCTTCCTTCGCGGAGCTTGTCGCCTATGGTCTTGATCGCGTCGGCGTACCGCAGTGCCCCGTCGACGTCATCCTGGTGCATTGCGACTGTGACGAGATGCTCGAGGCTCATGAACTCGTTCAGGCGATCTCCGTCCCTCTTGGCGGTCGTCCATGCGTTTTCGAACGCCGTCCGCGCTTCCGAGAGCTCGCCCCCGTAGAGGCGAAGGAGCCCGAGTCCATCCGACACGGCCCACGTTTCGCGACCGGCCCGGTCGTTGAGCGCACGGGCCTCGAGGAGGAGAGCTTCTGCCTGAGGGACGTCTCGATCGAGCTTGACGAGGCAGCGCGCCGCTTCGGCCATTCCGGCGATACGGTCTCCGTCGTCCGCGCCGCGGCTCGCAAACTCGGCACGTAGGGAGAGCCGGTGCGCGTCGCCGGCTGCGCCGACCTGCCAACGCAGGTAGCTCACGACCGTGAATCCGAGGCGGGCGTGTTGCGAAAGGCCGGCATCGAGCGCTTCCTCGGCGAGTGCTTCGATACGGGCTGCCTCCGCGGCCACGTCCTCCGGCGTGTGAGCCGCAGTGGCGATCTGGGCGAGCTCGATCTTCAACTGCAGCGCGCGGGGCTTCCGGAGCGCTTCGGCGAAGCGAAGCCCGCGTCGTGCATGCGAAAGAGCTTCGGCATTGGCGAACATCCGCAGGCAACGGTTTCCTGCGACGACACAAGCCTCGGCCGCGAGCGCAGCATCACCGCCCACACCTGCGTGGTGCGCGATCTCGATTCCGATCTCTCCATCGGGATCCGGCCGGCCTTCGAGGAGTTTGGCGACCCTCAGGTGCATGAGCCTTCGCCTCGGCTCGGAGATCTCAGAATACACAACTTGGTGCACCAGACCGTGGTGGAACTGATACCCGTCCGCTGAGCCTCCCTCGCTATCGAGCAAGGCGTGGCGTTCGAGGAGACTCAGCGCGTTCATCAGTTGGTCGAAATCGAGAGATACGAGCTCGGTCAGGCGCGTCACATCGAAAGAGGGTCCCAGCACGGCCGCCCACCGCAGCAGGTCTCCGGTTGCGGCGGGCAAGCGATCGACACGATCCCCGATCAGTTCCTTCAGGGATTTCGGTACGATTTCGTCGGCGCCCGACGAAGCTTGCGCGAGTTCGTGGGCGAGGAGGGCGTTTCCCCCGCTTTGAGCGAATACTTGGTCGGCGTCGACGCAGCTGCCCATTTTCGCGACGAGGTCGCGAACATCGCCTGCGGTCAAAGGCAAGAGCAGATGTTCGTCGATGAGGCCCTCCCGTCGAAGGCTCCGGAGGAGCCGCATGGTGGACTCGTTGTCGACCAGCTCCCCGTCCCGCGCGCCGAGGATCATTGCGACAGGGCGCTCACGGGTCATCCGCGCCACATAGTGGAGAAGCTCCGCACTTGCGTCGTCGCACCAGTGGATGTCGTCGAGCATCACCAGCGCGGGAGCCTCTGCGGTGGCACATCGCGCGACCGTATCGACTACCGCACCGAATAGGCGATCGCGGCTCTGATCCTGGTCGTTCGCCTCCCCAAGCTCGGGGAGTAGGCGTGCGAGCGTGGTCCGGTGCGGCTTGCCGATCGCGGTCGCGGGAAGCCTGCGCAATGCATCGATCCACGGACCGTAGGGGCGGCTCGACTCGGCCTCATACGCCGCGCCCTCGAGTATGGTGCAGCCTTGCTCTCGGGCGGCCCGGCTGACCTGCGCGAGAAGCGTCGTCTTGCCCACGCCCGACTCGCCCTTGAGAAGGAAGACCTGGAGACGCGCCTCCGACTTGGCCCGTTCGAGGACATCGATGAGTCGCGAACGTTCCTCTTCGCGGCCGACGAGGATGTCTTGTCGGTGTGCCTCGGCGGCACTGACACCCGCGGACGGCAGCGCCTCGCGAGGCTCTCGCGGTTCCGGCTCCGCTTGTGCTTCAGCTTTCGCTTCCAACCCATGTTGGACGTCGTGCCAGGCTGCGACGAGGGGACCGGCGCGTCGAGAGCCAAGCTCCTCGAGCAGCCTCGTCGCGCTCTCGTACTGGGTTCGCGCTTCGTTGCGTCGACCCTCTGCCGCGAGCATTCGAATCAACCGCGCCCGAGCGTCCTGGTTCAACGGGTCGATTCGCACCAGCTCGCGCGCATGGGGGAGAGCCTTCGGGGGATCTTCTTCGTACCTCTTGATCAGTGCCCAAAGCACCTCGGTATGCGAGGTTCGCGCGTGCTCGCGTTCGGCCGCACACCAGGCCGTGAACTCGTCGAAGTCCATGAGATCGAGACCCTCGAGAAGCTCTCCTTGAAAAGACGCTGCAAGTGCCTCGAGTCGATCGTCGGGGATGGTGTCCAGACCCGCGCGGAGCTCGCGGCGCGCGACGTGCCAGTCGAGTGCGGTGTCGGTCAGTTTCAGTTCCACATTCTCGCGATCGGCGACGAGCCGCTTGGCGGCGTTCGAGTCGACCAACGGCCGGATCTTCGACAAGCTCCAGCGGAGCGCCCCGCGAGGGTCGTCGGCCACATCCCAAAGCAACGAGCAGAGGCGGTCTCGCCGGTGGGCTCGCGAGGTGATCGCCAAGTAGGCCAGCAAGCCGCGGGTCTTCTTCGATTGAGGCAGTCGCAAGGCTTCCCCGTCTCGGAGGACGGCGAGCGGGCCAAGCACGCGGAGCTCTACGGAGGCGAGCGTCACGTCGAGAACGTGCCTGTGGCCAGGGAAACCGTCAAATCCGACCCATCTCGCGGGCAGAAGGGGAGTGTGTTAGCCTCGGTTCCGTGGAATGGGTGGTCGCCGAGCGAAACTTCGACGTGGCGCTGACGCCTGACATGGTGCGGCAGCTGGCAGCCGAAAGCGGACCCTGCGGTCCGATGTACGGCGTGAAGCCCGTGTCCTCGTATCTTGCGGGCGACGGAAAGAGGATGATCTGCGTCTTCCGTGCCCCGGATGCCGAGGCCGTCCGAACCATGTTCCGCAACGGTGGCTCGCCCAACGCGAAGGTCTGGACCGCCAGTCGGCACGTCCCGTGATTGACGGCGCAGGGCCGCGGCAGACCTAAAAACAAGTAAAAACAGGTATTTGTGAGAAATCCGGTCCCAACCGGTTTTTTCCACGGTCCCTCACACGGAGGCTCACACGCAGCCTCGATAGGTTGATCTGCGTGGCGGGGATGACCCCCGGCACCCCAACCGAGAAACGAGGAAGACCATGGAAAACACCACGACCACGAACACCGCCCCCAAGCCCGCTCGCAAAGAGAAGGGACCCTTGAACGGCGTCGACGTGCCCACGCTTTTCGCGACCATCAACGCCGTGGGAGAGCAGCCGGAGCTGGCCAAGTTCCAGTTCCGCGCATCGAACAAGTGGGTCCGCGGCACGCACAGCCGCTCGACCATCGAAGGCTTCTACGGCGCCGGCGGTGAGCACGCCCAGACGCAGAACTTCAGCTACGACGGCGACCACCCGCCGGTTCTCTGCGGCGTGGGCAATGCCCCGACGCCGGTCGAGTTCCTTCTCCACGCACTCGCGTCATGCATCACCGCCGGGATCGGCAACATCGCTGCGGCGCGCGGCATCGAGCTCGAGAGCGTGGAGTCGACGGTCGAAGCGGACCTCGATGCCCGAGGGTTGCTGGGTCTCGCCGAAGACGTTCGCAACGGGTACGAGGCTGTTCGCATCCGCTTCAAGGTCGCCGGCGACGCATCCGAGGAGAAGCTCCGCCAGGTCGTCGAGCAGTCGAAGGCGCGCTCCGCCGTCTACGACGTTCTCACGAACGGGGTCCCCGTCTCCATCGAGGTCGAAGATTGATCGATCGGTGGTCGAACTGAGCCGGCCGATCTGAGACTCGTCAGGTCGGTCGGCAGTTGCGCCCCCGGAAAGGAGCAGGAGTCGTGAAGCGGACAGATACCATCATCATCGGGGGCGGACAGGCTGGACTTGCGATGAGCCGGTGTCTCTCCGATTACGGCATCGAGCACGTCGTTCTCGAGCGAGGCCGCATTGCGGAGCGCTGGCGAAGCGAGCGATGGGATTCGCTCCGACTGCTCAGCCCCAAGTGGCAGATGCGCCTACCGGGTTTCCACTATCGAGGCGTCGATCCGCATGGGTTCATGGCGATGCCTGAGGTCATCGACTACTTCGAAGACTACGCACGCTCGTTCACCGCCCCCGTGCAGACGGAAACGACGGTCGAGTCGGTCACCAAGAACGAGGACGGGTACCGGGTCGAGACGAACCGCGGTCCTTGGCAAGCACCGACCGTCGTGATCGCAACCGGGCACTGTGACACACCCTTCGTCCCGGCCATGTCTCATGCGCTTCCGGGACCCATCCAACAACTCGTTCCCTCGGACTACCGAAACCCGGATCAACTGCCTCAAGGCGGCGTGGTCGTCGTCGGCGCATCGGCATCTGGGATTCAACTTGCCCTCGAGATTCAGCGCAGTGGCCGCCCGGTCACCCTCGCCGTCGGACGGCACACCCGAATGCCACGAAACTACCGCGGCAGGGATATCTCTTGGTGGCTCGAGTGCGCTGGCATTCTGGGCGAGCGCGCGGAAAGTGCGTTCGATCTTGCCTCTGCCCGGCGACAACCGTCGCTGCAGCTCGTCGGCACGACGGACCATCGTACGATCGACTTGGGGGTCCTCCAGGACGCTGGTGTTCGGTTGGTGGGTCGCGCCAAGGCCGCCGACGGTGCCGCGATGTACTTCGATGACGACCTTGCCGAGACGATGGCATCCGCGGAGCGAAAGCTCGATCGGGTCCTCGGCCGTATCGATCGCCACATCGAAGAAACCTCGAAGCCAGCCGGGCGCCCAGAACGTGCCCCCGCCATTCAAGTCGAACGCGCACCCGATCAAATCGACCTTCACGCAGATGGCGTGCAGACGGTGCTTTGGGCCACCGGGTTCAAGCGACGCTACCCGTGGCTCCACGTCCCCGTACGCGACGCGCGCGGGGAGCTGATGCATCGCGGGGGGATCACACCCTCCGCCGGGCTCTACGCGCTAGGCCTGAGCTTTCTCCGCCAGCGCAAGTCCAGCTTCATCGACGGCGTCGGGAACGACGCTCGCGCCTTGTCGGCCCATATCGCACTTCAATTCGCAACTTCGTCCCTAGCGGCGTGAACAACCCGGAGCAGACCATGAACGAGCAACCTTTTCAGAGTGAATACGATGTCGTGATCGTCGGTGCACGCGTTGCCGGCGCGGCGACTGCCCTCCGCCTCGCCCATGGAGGGCTACGCGTCCTCGTGTTCGACAAGGGTCGCTACGGGGCGGATACCCTTTCGACCCACGCCCTCATGCGACCGGCAGTTCAGTTGTTGGACCGTTGGGGTGTGCTTCCAGCCGTCGAGGAAGCCGGTACTCCCCCGGTTCGCAAGACGACGTTTTGGTATAGCGACGGCGACGAGACCGAGGTCGCGTCCATCGACATCAAACCACGTCATGGGGTCGATGCGCTCTACGCACCCCGTCGAACCGTTCTCGACCGAGCGTTGGTCGATGCGGCGCGCGGGGCGGGAGCCGACGTTCGTTTCGGGGTCAGGCTCGACGAGGTCATTCGCGACGACTTCGGTCGAGTCTCGGGGGTCGTCGTTCGGGACCGAAACGGGGTCCGAGCGATCCGCGCTTCCCTCGTCATCGGCGCCGACGGTCGACACTCGCGAACGGCCGCGCTGGTTGGAGCGGCCAAGTACGTGTCGGGCAAGTACGCGACCGCGACGGCTTATGGTTACTTCCGCGACCTCCCCGTCGACGGCTACCGGTGGTACTTCCGGCCGGGGATGGGCTCGGGCGCGCTGCCGACCAACGCCGACGAAACCCTGGTCTTCGCGTCCGTTTCCCGCGACGCGTCCTCTTCGCCCAGCGCGGTCCGTGCGGCCTTCGTCGAGTCGGTCGTCGCCAGTGCGCCAGACGTGGGTGCAGCGCTCGAAGGTGCAACCCTCAGTGGCCGGATGTGGTTCTTCCCAGGAATGCCGGGTTTCCTGCGTCAGCCGTGGGGGAGCGGGTGGGCGCTCGTCGGAGACGCCGGCTACATGAGCGACCCGATCACCGCCCACGGGATCACCAATGCCCTTCGAGACGCCGAGCTTCTGTCCCGGGTCGTGCTCGAAGGGCGTCCACTTGGGGCCTATCAACTCGCCCGCGATCACTACTCGGAGGCGTTCTTTGAAGTCTCCGACCGAATGGCCTCGTACGAATGGGACATCCCGACCGTGCAGCAGTACCACCGCATCATGAGTCGCGAGATGAATCGGGAGGAGACCATGATCGCCAACGCCGTCCCTCGTCTAGGGAGCATGCCTCGAGGGTCGCTCGACATGTCCGCCGCGTGATAGTCTCGCCCTGTGACTGCGCAGCGCTGGATACTTCTGGGCCTCACGTGGTGTGCGGTGAGCTGCGGCAACGGTGGCCACGGAGCCGACGCACCGACGCCACGGGTGCTGGTCCTCGGCATTGACGGTCTGCGCCCCGACGCGCTCCAGGCAGCGTCGACGCCGGCAATCGACGCGCTGATCGGGGCCGCCACGACGACGTACAACGCCGTTGCCGGCGGAGAGCTAGGCACTCCGACGGAGCAACGAACCCTCAGCGGACCTGGCTGGAGCAGCATTCTCACCGGGGTCTGGGTCGACAAGCACGGGGTCGAGTTCAACACGTTCGAGGGCTCGCGTTTCGACCGGTATCCACACTTCTATGCTCGGATTCGCGAGATTGACCCGAGCGCGTATCTTTCGTCCTTCGCAACCTGGAGCCCGATCCACGAAGAGATCCTCGGGCAAGACGGCGCCGACGTTGTCTTCTCGCCAGGGGCCCAGAGTTCGCTCGCGGGGGACACTGCGGTCACGGCGGAGGTGGTTGCCCACTTGGACCTTGAAGACCCGGACGTCGTGTTCGTACACCTCGACAACCCGGACGCGGCGGGGCATTCGAGCGCGTTTTCACCTGAGAGCTCGCCCTACATCAGTGCGATCGAAGGAGCAGACCGGCAGGTGGGCGACATGATCGCCGCGGTCAGGGCTCGCTCACGCTTCGCGCGGGAAGACTGGCTCTTCATCGTCGTCACCGACCACGGTGGGGCAGGGAATCTGCACGGGGGGCAGTCCATGGAGGAGCGCACCGTTCCGATGATCGTGTCTCGCACTGCCGGCGAGGCGGTGACCGTCGGGGAAGGGCCGGGGCACGTGGCGGTACCCCCGACCGTCTTCGAGCATCTCGGCCTTCGTGTCGACCCAGGTTGGGGGTGGGAAACCGGGCCGTTTGGGCGGTAGGCGGATCAGCGGCGCTTCGGCGTCCAAGCCCAAGTCATTTCGCACTGGATCGGTTCGACCCCCGCTTCGTCGGTGACTTCGCACGCGACGACCACGTCTCCCTTCGGCTCGGTCATGATCCGGCGACGTTGTTCCTCGGTGAGCGTCGCTACCGCGCGCATGTCGCCCTTGGCGCGCTTGACGTAGTCTATCTTGAGCGTCTTGATGACCGGAACCGCCTCGTCGGGCAGGTTCATTCCGACGACGAACCCGGTCGCGGTCTCGGCGATGAGTGCCATGGCGCAAGCGTGCACACTCCCGATGTGATTCTGGACCTTTTTCTGGTTGCGAACGCTGACGACAGCGCGTTCCGGGGTCAGCTCTTCGACCGAGAGGCCCGCGGTTCCGACGAACTTGACCGTCTTCCCGAGTGCGAAGCTCAGTGCCTTCGACTGAAAGGGACCCGCGAACTGGCTGAGCTTGTTGACGGTACGACTGAGACGGTTGTCGGTAGGCTGCATCTTCATGGGCTACGACGAACGGGCCGGGTCGGTCAAACCGCCGGCGCCGCCGCCCGACAAAGACATCAGGGCGCTGGCGCGTCTGTTCGTCCCCGGGTATCGAGGAAGCATCGTGAAAGGTGATGTTCGTTTCCAGGTGATCGAGCACGGAAGCCCGGACTATCGAGCGGCCATCCGACTCCGTGACGAGATCCTCAAGAACCCCGAAGGGCGCAACACGACGCCGGCCGATGTCCAAGCCGAGCGAGCGTGGACTCACGTGGCGGGCTACCTGGACGGAGAGTTGCGGGCGACGTGCTTGCTCGTCGACGAGCCTGGCAAGGTTCGAATGAAGCGCGTCGCGGTGGCGACTTCGGTACAGGGGCAGGGGATCGGGACCGGGCTTTTGGCGTTCTGCGAGGAGTACGCACGCGCCAAGGATGCCGATGAGATCTACGCGCACGCGCGCGAAAACGCGGTGCGGTTCTACGAGCGGGCGGGCTACACCTCAGAGGGTGATTACTTCGACGAGGTCGGGATTCCGCACATGCTCGTCCGCAAACAGCTCTAAGGGAACTGGCACGAAGGGGCCTGATTTCGTGTGTCCGGAACCGAGATCGCGTTCGTTTCGCCGGGTCGAGGACACCTGGGAACAAGGGTGTTCCCATGTGCGCGACCCAACACTGCTAGTTCGCAGCTCGAGCCGGCGGCGCGGCAGCGTGGTGTCCGCGCCGACTTCGTGTCACTGATAGGAGCATGAATCTGACGTTCAGCGAAGACGAAGAGGCGTTCCGCGAGGAAGTTCGCGCGTGGATCCAGGAAGCCATGCCGGAGGACATGCGTCGCAAGGCTGCGGGCGATGGTCACTTCGCGCCCGAAGACTCGAGTCGGTGGCACAAGATCCTCCATGAGAAGGGATGGATCGCCCCGCACTGGCCGGAGCAGTACGGTGGAACGGGTTGGGACGCCGCGCGCCGGTTCATCTTCAATGAAGAGGTCGAGGCGGCCGGCGCGCCACCACTCTCGGTGTTTGGGCTTTCGATGGTTGGACCTCTCATCGTGAACTTCGGGACCGATGAGCAAAAAGAGCGGTTCCTGCCGAAGATCCTGTCGGCCGAGGAGCTTTGGTGTCAGGGCTACTCCGAGCCCAACTCGGGAAGCGACCTCGCCTCGCTCCGCACTACAGCCGAAGACGCCGGCGATCACTTCATCGTCAACGGCCAGAAGACCTGGACCAGCTACGCGCAGTTCGCCGATTGGGTGTTCTGCCTCGTGCGTACCGATCCTTCCGTGAAGAAGCAGGCTGGCATCACGTTCCTGCTGATCGACCTGAAGACCCCAGGTGTCGAGGTGAAGCCCATGCTCACCCTTGGCCACACGCCTGCGTTCTGCGACACGTTCTTCGAGAACGTGAAGGTCCCGAAGGAGAACGTCGTCGGTGGCATCAACAACGGCTGGACCATGGCGAAGGCCTTGCTCGGCCATGAGCGTACCTTGCTCGCGATGATCGGTCCGTGCCGGAACACCCTTCAGAAGATCAAGCGAATCGCTGGTTCGAAGACGGTCAGCGGGCGGCCGATGCTGGAAGACCCAGTTTGGCGTGCCAAGATTGCGCGACTCGAGATGCGGTTCCGAGCACACCTCATGGTCAGCTACCGGGCCCTCGCCGAGCAGCAGAAGGGCCGCATGCCGGGGCCTGAGAGTTCGATCCTGAAGCTGGTCGGCACCAAGCTCATCCAAGAGATGACCGAGCTTTCGATGGAGGTCATGGGGGAGAACTCGATGACTTGGTACAACGAGGGTGTGGTCCCCGCAGTCGAAGAGTCGATCGGGCCGTACTTCTGCTACGAGCGGGCCGCCACCATCTACGGTGGCTCGAACGAGATTCAACGAAACGTCATCGCCAAGATGATCCTGCAGCTGCCGAGCAGCTGAGCGCATACGGACTTAGGAGAAAACCCACGATGGATTTCGAGCTCGACCAAGACCAACAAATGCTTGCCAAGACGGTAGCGGATTTCGCCAAGAACGAATCGCCCGTCGAACGATTCCGCAAGCTGCGCGATGACGACATCGGGTACGACCCGAAGGCCTGGAAGAACATGGGCGAACTCGGCTGGCTCGGTGTGCCGTTCCCCGAATCGGTGGGCGGCTACGGCGGTGGGTTCGTCGAGTGCGCGGTGGTTCTCGAGAACCTCGCGACCACGCTCGTTCCCGAACCGTATCTGGCCTCGGTGGTGCTCGGCGGAATGACCCTTCTTCGGGCCGGCGACGCAGCGCAGCACGCGGCGTATCTCACCCCGATGATCGAGGGCGACACGACTCTGGCCTTGGCCTGGTCCGAGGAGCAGAGCCGATACGACGTAGCCTCGGTGCAAACTTCGGCAACCCCGGATGGCACCGGATACACCCTCACTGGGAGGAAGGTTTGGGTGCTCAACGGGCACCACGCCGACCACCTCATCGTGTCGGCGAAGGCGCCCGGCGGCGTCACGCTGTTCGTCGTGCCCCGCGACGCCGCAGGCGTGACGGTGACGGTCGCGAAGACGATCGACGGACACAAGGCGGGTTTCATCGAGTTCGCGAACGTCTCGGTTCCGGCGGATGCCCGGCTCGGCGACGAAGGCTCGGGCACTCAGGTGCTCGAGCGCACGCTCGACTACGCGGCCGCCGCTGCGGTGGCTGAGTCGGTCGGGATCGCGACAGCCATGCTCTACATGACCACCGAATACCTCGGGACCCGCGAGCAGTTCGGAGCGAAGATCGGCTCGTTCCAGGCCCTCCAGCATCGCGCCGTCGACATGTACGCCGAGGTCGAGCTCTTGCGCTCGATCTCGATGGCCTCGACGGTCCGAGCCGACGAAGACGACCCAGCGGAACGACGCCGCGATGTCTCTGCGGCGAAGTACCAGCTCGCGACCGGCGGCATCTGGGTTGCCCAGCAGGCCCTCCAGCTTCACGGCGGTATTGGCGTCACGGACGAGCACGACATCGGGCTCTACTTCAAGCGCATGTACACCCTCAACGCCTCGTTTGGTGATGAAGAGCACCACGTCGGTCGGTTCGCGAGCGACCCTGCGTTCGTCGAAGCGGCGACCTAGCCGCGAGTCGTTCGCGCGCGCATGCGCCTTACGAGGGCTGAGTACGCGCGGATGGCGGGCTCGGTCGACAATGGGAAGCCGAACGACTTGAAATCGAGGACCTCGAGGTAGAGGCCGTGTGCCTTTCTTGCGTCGAAGTACCGGAAATCGATGGTGAGGGCGGCCCCGAGCGAGAGCCCACCGGTGACCGCCGTCGTGTAGCCTTCGGCTTCGAGCCGTTCCGCGATGTGGTCGATCCCGCGTTGGTAGATTCCCACGTGGTGGAGCGCGACTTCGGTGTCGGTCAGCGCAGCCGCGTAGTGTTGTGTGCCTTCGCCTGGCCCTAGGAACTCAATTTGGACGTCTTGGGCGTACCCGAGCGCGAACTCGAGCGTGCACCGCTTCCTTTCACCGCGCTCCACCCAGTTGGGCGGGTTCATTCGAGCCCGAAGGAACGGGCCTGCGCCGAGCGATTCTGCGAGGCGAACGCACTCGGCGACATCCCGGCAGGCGATCCCGTACTGTTGTGGGAATGCAAGACCGTGCCGGTAGAAGAATTCGCGCGGCAAACGAGACTCGATGGGCGCGACGTCGAACTCGCGTAACAGGGCTCCAAGGACGTGGTTGGTGGCGTGGGCGCCTCGGGCGACCGTGGATTCGTCGGAAGTTCCTGGTTTCAGCGTCATCTCAGAAGTAGCTCTTGGCAGCATCGAACCCCCGGCGTGCGATCGTCCAGGCCCGGAGCGCGTCGGGCACGCGGGCTGGTTTCCCCGTCGCCTGAGCATGGTGACGCGAGTAGCTCAAAATGAACGGAAGAAGGGCCGGGCCGATCCTCGGGAGTAGGTGTCGCGCCGCGCCCAACTCGCGTCGTATCTCGTCGAGGTAGTCGTCGAGCCCATGCCGCTGGTAGTCGAGAATCGCCTGACTCTCCTCGGAATCGACCCAGTCCGTGAGGAACAGTGCGTCACCGAACGCCGACCTTGGGACTTCCGGCAAACCCATCGCGTTGAACACGAGGTTGAGCCACTCACGGTAATGGTACCTGTTCTTGGCGCCGCCTCCGAGGAGCAGTGTTCTCCCCACGACGGAGTCGCGGAGCGCCAGTGAGTTGGCGATGCCAAGGGCCTGATCGCGCGGATGGGTGAACTCGACTCGTAGGTCGGGATGCATGTCGAAGACGAAGGGCGAAATGGCGGACAAGGTCACTGGTGGGGTCATTGCGATCCGGAAGATGACCGTATCGAGCTCGGAGGCTCGAAGCATCTCTTCGCATTCGGCTTTCTGACGCGTGTAGTTGTCGCTCGGGGAGATCGGCTCGTCGGCGCGCCTCGGCCCCCGGCTGGGGTCGTTGCTGCCCCAGATTGCAGCGGTCGAGGTGAACGTGAGGCGTGGAGACCCCGCGGCGGCCTCGCAGGCCCGAAGGATCGTGCGCGTCCCGACCACGTTCACGGCGTAACCCAGGGCTTGGTCCACGTCGGTCGCCGGTGGCACCATGGCCGCCAGATGCACCACGTGATCGACGTCTCGGACAGCCTCCGCGACCCGTGCTGCATCGCAGATGCTCCCGAACTGCATGTCCACGGAGTCGTTCCAGCCCACGGCCGTTTCGCGATTGGAGGTCGTCTCTAGGTCCAACCCCCGTACCTTGTAGCCACGCCGAAGCAGCGCGCGGACGACGTGGGCGCCGATGTTGCCGCAGCACCCGGTCACGAGAACGCGGTGTTTCATTGGAGCTCTCGCCCCAGTTGCTCGAGAGCCGTGTGGAAGGCAGCGACCGTTTGGCTCACGTCTTGTTCGTCGTGCGCCGATGAGACGAAGAACTTCTCGGCGGCCTTCAAGACCCCCGCCTCGAGCAACAGATCCGAGAACCGAATGTTCTTGTGGAAGTCCGAGCCCTTGGTCGACCGGTGATCAAACGGTGGCTCCTTCGTGAACCAAATCTCGAACACCGCCGGGGTGCCGGTGATCGTCGCCTCGATTCCGGCGTGGGCGATCGCGTCTCGGAGCCCGTCGATCAACGCAGTCCCCGACTGCTCGATGCGTGCGTAGTGCTTGGGGTCTTCGAGCTCGTCGATGACCGCGCAGGCCACTCCCGTAGAGACTGGGTTCGACGAGAACGTCCCGGTTTGCATCGAATACGGCAGCATCTGGAGCCGCCTTCGCGGGTTTCCGATGGCCATGAGGTCTTCGCGACCGCACACGACGCCGAGTGGCAACCCGCCACTGATCGCCTTTCCGAGTGCGCAAAGGTCGGGCGTGACCCCATAGGCCTGTTGTGCTCCACCGAGGCTCATGCGGAAGCCCGTGACCACTTCGTCGAAGATGAGTGGGATGTCGTAGTTTCGAGTGACTTCACGCACGCCCTCCAAGAACCCTGGTTTGGGCGGGAAGGTGCGCTGTATGGGCTCCATGATCACCGCCCCCAACTCGTCGTGGTGCTCGGAGATGATGTCGGCGGTCCTGTCGAGGTCGTTGAAGGGGGCTACCAAGACCTCGTCACGAACGGCGCGAGGGATGCCGTGGCTGTTGGGCACCGCACGAGGAAACGCGGGCGCACCCATCGTCCACTGATTGCTCATCAGCGCGTAGTCGTGCATCCCGTGATAGGCACCTTCGAACTTCAAGATCTTGTCGCGCTTGCGGTAGACGCGCGCCAAACGGAGAGCGAAGAACGTCGCCTCACTGCCACTATTGTGAAGGCTGACCATCTCGGCGCATGGGACGTGCTCGACGATCTTCTTGCCGAGGGAAACCGCCTGCTCATTCACGAGCAGGTACGACGTGCCCGCCTGCGGAATACGTTTGAGCGCGTCGACGATGGCGGGATGCGCGTGCCCCAGGATATGGGGCCCCGACCCGAGCAGATAGTCGATGTACTCGTTGCCGCTTGCGTCCCAGATGTGACTACCCTCGGCGCGCCCGGCACAAAAGTTGAGATCGTCGTCGAAGGTGAGGCAACGGGTGCCGGTCGGGAAGATGCGCTCAGCGTCCGCGATCAGGCGCCGCTCACGGTCGCTACGATGTGGGCGCTTGCCTGCAGAATCGGGGGTATCGTCGGGTGGATTCACGCTGCGGTCCTTCGCTTCTCGAGCACGTTCGGAAACGCCTTCAAATAGGCGGCGTATCGCTCGTGCACCTGCGCGGCCGACTGCCCAAAGTCGTCGCGTTCGTAGTTGTGGGTTCCGAACTGGCCGGGCTTGTGGGTATCACGCCACGCGTGGAGGGCGCGTCGGGCAGCTTCCGAGAACGGTTGATCGAACCGTGCGTATGCCTTCTCGACCTCGCCGATCGGGTCGGCCATGAAGTCGTCGAAATACACATCGTGAAACTGGTGCTCACGATCCCGTCTGAGCTCGAGACCTCGCTCCACGGCCCGGGCCCAGGCTTGCATCTGCTCGAAGGCGATTCGCGGCCGGTCGGGCTCGTGCTCGAACAAAGAACGGAAGTGCGCGCAGAGGCTCACATACGACGGCAGGACGTCGGCAGGATCTCGGTGGGTCCAGATGATGCAGGCGTCTGGGTAGGTCTCCAGGAGAGCATCCAGGTTCCGTAGGTGCACGGGGTACTTGAACAGCCAACGCGTCGAGGGTTCGTACGAGCCAATCAACTGCATCGTACGACGGTGAAGCGCGTAGGTTTCGCGGTGCACGGTGTCGTCGTACCAAGCTGAGTACGTCGGGACCGTGGAAACCACCTCGAACCGGTCGTCGCTGAAGCCGAGCCCGAGTAGCCGCCCCGGTTCGTCGGGGCCCTCGGCCGTCATGTGATGAATCGCCTCGAGCATGTTCTTGCCCGCGCGATACATCATGTCGAGCTCGATGCGGGCATGCTGGAAATCGGTCGCGTGGCCCCACGAGGCTCGCGGCGGCCGAGGCTGCGGGTGTAGCCCCAGCCAGTACTGGAGACACTGCACGTCGGGGTTGGCGCCCATCAGGTAGTGGAGGGCGGTGCTCCCAGTCCTCACCATGCCTGTGATGATGATCGGTCGCTCGATCGCGTGGTTCGCCGACCCAGGACGCATGTCGAACCACTGGTGAAGCTTGAGCCGTGTCGCGAGAAGGCCGACGGTCTGATAGGCCGCCACGATCCTGCCGGTGCGGTGCAGCCTGGCTTCATGGTCGTAAGCGTAGAGCAGCCGACGCAGGCCTTCGAGGTAGCTTGGGTCGCCAAAGTTGTCGTAGCCACCGGCCGACCGGATGGCGATCTCGTGGAACTCCTGCTCCCGGGAAGCCCATGGCAACCGGCTGTAGGGGTTCCAACTCGAGATGGGACTCACTTGGCGGGCCTCCCTGAAGGCCACAGGAAACGGACGGCCGGAGCAAGCGCTGCGCGCGCCGTGCTGAGGGCTGCCTCCCGAACGCCCCCTGGAAAGACACGTAGACCCAGCACAACGGCGTCTTGGTCGACTTCGATTCGCGAGATCCCGACGTAGCTTGTTGCGGTGGCTGTGAGCGTTTGGACGGTCTCATCCTTTGCGAGTGCCGGTATGCGCATCAGATCCACGACGACCGTGTCTCCCTCCGCCTCGAGGATGAAATCCGGTAGCGTGACCATGTTGCCAACCAGTGTCGCTGGGTTGTGCGTGTCGATCATGCCTTGCCGAATCGCGTCGGCGAGCGGACCTGGCGCGTCGCTCGTGGTGGCGAGCGCGACGTCGCGAATCTGGATGGAGACGATTCGCGCCTCACCTTGGACACGGATCCCCTCGGCAGCGACGCGCGCTGAGAACTCAATCGGTGCACCGAGGGCGTGGGCACGACCGTGAAGCCGGAGCCCCGGCGGCTCGGGTGCGACCTCGATGTCGACGTCGTCCGAAACCTGGGCGAGCCGATTCCGGAGGAATGACAGGGGAATCGAAACGCGTCCTGCCAAAGCTCCGGTGGCGAACCGAAGTGCGGGCAGCAGGCCTCGGGGATTGCGGGAAGTCGACGTCATTCGGGTTTGCTTGTCATGTCATGGAAACGGGGGGTTCACATCCTCAGAAGAGTACCGACCGATTGATTCTTCAGCCGCCAGAGGCCCCTCGGAAGTCCGCGACACGCACCACTTCGGTTGCGGGTTGTGGAGGCGTCTCCTCGGGAAGGAACCAGCGTGCCCAGAGGACGCCACTGCGATGGCCTTGCGTCCGGATCCAGTTCGGGTGCCCCGGGTCTTCCTCAGAGACCACGATTGTCCACGAACCATCGTCCTCGTAGGTGATCTGGTGGCCGTTAATCGAAACGCGTTCGTAATCGTAGTTGTACGTGTGCAAGAACTCGTTCCAGATGCAGAGATTCCAAAACGGGCACTTGGGCGTCGTCCCGCGGATCACGAGCGCCTCACCTTCGGCGAGGTCGAAGTTGCCCATCCCGTAAGATGCATCACCTGCGCCCCAGCCGTATGTGATCGCGCCGACCGGGAGCGGCTCCATCATCGTGTTGGGGTCGCCGAGTGGGGCGATGGGGGTGATCTCGCCCTGCGCCTTCAACCAGTTGGTCGCGGCGCGGAAACGGCGTGCCATGTCATGGTCGGTGATCCGTGTCGTCGCCGGCGGATCGTCGGCTTCGATCGTCCACGTGGCGCGGGTATCGCGCATCGGGTCCGCCAAGTAGTCGCGGGTGATGGCCGCGTTCGACTCCTGGGAGAGCCCTATCCAGTTTCCGGCGTGCTCCTCTGCGCTGAGGATGATGTCGTACGACCCGTCCGCGTTGGCTGCCATCTCGCCGAGGTGAAGGCTTCCGACGATACCTTCCGCTGGCTGGCCGTCGTCTGGGCCTTCGTACACGCTGAGCGACAGGTACACCGCGTCCCCGGGTTCGAGGTGGACACGGTACGTGCGACATGGGTCGATCGGCGCGAACTGGTAGTAGGCGTCGGCGTTGTCACCACCCCACTTCTTGTAGCGACCGACGATGTCGACGAAGAAGGGTCGGTCTGAGTCGCCCCAGACGTAGCAATCGAACGCGACTTGGAGGACGGAGAAGATCCAGCGATAGCCTTCGATCACCGAGACGTCTGAATCCACTGCCCGCTCCCCCGACAGGAACGTCGACTCGAACTCGCGCATCGTGTCGAGGATCCCGGCGAACGCCTGTGTCGTTTCGTACTGCCTGTCAGCCATGGTCCATCTTTCCCAACGCTTAGGTTCGTCCGTAGACCGGCACGAGCGCTCCGCGTGTCACGGCGTTGTCCGGGGACGCCAGAAACGAGATCGTCTCGCTGATCTGTTCTGGGCTCGGCCATTCGTCGTGGTCGGCCCCTGGCATGGCTTTGCGATTCAGCGGGGTGTCGATGATGCTGGGCACCACCGCGTTGACCCACACCGAGGACGACGCGAGCTCCTCGGCGAGGGAGAGTGTGATCGCTGCGACGGCGGCTTTCGACGCAGCGTACGCTGTCATGTGCGCGGTTGGCACCAACACCGGCCGTGCCGCGACGTTGACGATTCGGCCCTCTCGCGACCCCAAGACGCGCACGGCCTCACGGCAGCACAAGAAGCACGTGGTCGCGTTGAGACCCAACAGGTGCTCCCATGTCTCGAGGCTGGTGCTCGTGATGGGCCCCATGTCGAACCCGCCGGCGAGATGGACACTTGCGTAGAGGGACGACGTGGCATTGTAGAGCGCCCGAACGTCTGCTTCGTTGGTGAGGTCGAGGCCTTGGTACAGCCGCACCGCGGCATGCTCTCGAAACGGAAACCCCTCGAGCTCCTCGGCCGCGAACACCGGAACGTGCACCGTGGCGCCAGCCTCGATCAGTCGGCCAACGACGGCGCTGCCGAGGCCACCGGTCCCGCCAGTGACCACGGCGTCTTTTCCACCGAAATCCATCCGCCCATCCTAGTCGAACCGGCCCGTCATGGAAGTCCCTTCTTGCCCTAGGACCGAACATCGCAGCCGGATGCTAGAGTCGCGTCGTGGAACTCGACTGGAGAGACCTGGAATCGATCAAGCGCCTGAAGTACCGCTACCAACGGTGCCTCGACACCAAGCAGTGGGACGAGCTGCGCGACTGCTTCACCGAGGACGCGACAGCGGCCTACAGTAGCGGGAAGTTCTCGTTTGTGGGACGCGACGCGATTCTCGAGTTCCTGTCTGGAGCCATGGGAGCCGACAGCTTTCACTCGAGTCACCAGGTGAGCCAGCCAGAGATCGATCTCGTCGACGCCAATACGGCCGTCGGCAAGTGGTGTCTGACGGATCACGTCATCGACACGAAGTTCGACATCGTGATCCGCGGGGCCGCCTTCTACCAAGACGAGTATCGCCTTTGCGAAGACGGTGCGTGGCGGATCTCCAAGACCGGCTACGTCCGCACCTACGAGGAGATGTACGCCCGTGGATCGATCGAGGGCCTCAAGCTCACCGAGAGCCGTTGGGAAGGCTCCGACACCGATTGATGCCTGGCTGAGACCCTCGATCGTCCGTGTCGCGCGGTCTAGATGGTCAACTGCCCGGACCGAAGCAGGTAGGCGAGCCGCTTCCGCTGCTCCTCGTCGAGCATCGCGTGGGTCTTTTCGAGCGTGGCCAGCACTTCCTTCTTGAGGCGCTTGGCCGCCTCCACGCGTGCCTCGAGTGCCTCGGCCGCGTGTCCCGCATCGAACGACTCCCCGCCGATGGCATCGGCGAGCCCTGCGATGCTCCGGCGTTCGTCGAGCCGCGCCTGCGCGCGCTCGGTCTTGAGTACGTTCAGAATGGCCGCGAGTGTGTCGATCTGCTCGTCGTCCAGGTCGAGTTTGTGCGCCATGTAGCGCAGTGGCCGTCGGACCCCGAAATCGCTCGCGTGATAGGCGCTTCTCGCCTCGCTGCGTGGTGTCCGCCGCCAACCGCCCTGCCCACAAGCAGACGCGTGCGCCTCGCCGCCGTGCGACTGAGATCGCTTCCATCGATAGTAGAAACTGGGATGCATGATGTCTCCTAACGGCCCGAGGCGTTTCGCTCCCGAGCGGGTTTCGCGAGCGGGCCCATTGCCACGCTCTCCCAAGTTTGTAGAGGCGATAGGCGTCTTTGTCGATACCGTGTCGCAGTGGATCGACACTTTTCTAGCCAGGTGAAAACCCCGCGCTGCAGCTACTCGCACATGTCGCGGGCTTCCTCGAGGCACTGCTCACGGTCGGTGCCGCTGAATTGCTCGCACTCGTTCGAAGCGTCCAGGCATGACAGCTGAAGATCGGGGTCGGGGCAATCTGCGCAGTTGTCGATGACCTCCGCATCCCCGCACGCCCAGATGAGGACGAGGCAGAGGGCGAGTCCAACTTCGCGGACGGAGGTCGATCTGACGAGCATCGCGAGAGACGCTACCGGAACCGGCTCCGCCCGGCCACCGGAATCCGCAAGTAGTGGCGAGGGGACCGTGTGTCGATGGCAACTGCCCATGGTAGTGTTCGCGACATGGACCATCCCCGAACGTCTTGGTTGTGGGTCGCGCCCTTGCTTGCGGCGGCCGTGTTCGTTTCGTCTTCCTGCAAGAAGAAAGAGCCCGCGGTTACCGAAGTCGAAGAGGAGGTGGTCGAAGTCGAGGAGGCACCTGAGTTGCCCGTGGCGCCCTCGGCATTTCCCGCCATGAAGATCCCGGAGGATAGTCCCCAGACCATCCCTCGCGCGCTGGTAGGCTCGATGTTGTTCTTCGATCCTCGGTTGAGCGTCGATGGCTCGCGTTCGTGCTACTCGTGCCACCAAAACGAGCACGGAAACGGGGGAGGGACACCGCTTGCGGTGGGCGCCAAGGAGAAGCAGCTGACACGGCATAGTCCTGTGATCTGGAATGTCGCGTACTTCGACGAGCTCTATTGGGACGGGAGATCGGGGTCCCTCGAAGCGCAGGCCAAAGGTGCTTGGGGTGGCGGCAACATGGGGGTCGGGAAGGACAACCTCGAGAAGAAGGCCAAAGAGCTTTCGAAGATCAAAGGATACCGCGAAGCATTCGCGCAAGCCTTTCCCGATGAGGGCATGACCGCCGACACGATCGCCAAGGCTTTGGCGGCGTACGAACGTACACTCGTCTGCAACAACACCCAGTACGACCGCTACGCCCAGGGATACGACAAGGCGCTGACCGACCAACAGAAAGAGGGCTGGGCGCTCTTCATGGGGAAGGCTCAATGTGTCGTTTGCCACACGCCACCGATGTTCTCGAGCGCGATGGGGATCGACGGGGGCATCTACTACAACGCCGGTATCGGCACGGAGGGTGTGGAAGAATCCGAGGTCGACATTGGCCGGGCGGCAGTCACCAAAGACGATGCGGACTGGGCTGCGTTCAAGGTTCCCTCTCTCCGAAACATCTCGAAGAGCGCTCCCTACTTCCATGACGGCTCGGTCGCTACTCTCAAGGAAGCGGTGACGCTCATGGCGACCGGCGGTATCGACAACAAGAACAAGACGCCGTTGCTCGCCGACAGGGGGCTCACCGACTCCGAGATCGACGCGCTCGTGGCGTTCCTCGGTGCGCTCGACTGCCCCCGCACTCTCGAAAAGCCCGAGCTTCCGTAGTGAGGTTGAACGACCTGAGACCGATCCTGGTTCTCTTCGTGGCGATGTGCGTGCTCGGTTGCACCCGTCGCGACGCCAAACCCGAACCCGCCGCGCCTGCGGCGCCGGAGGAAACCGACGTGACCGAAACCGACGATTCCGTAGAGACGAGCATCCAGACCGAAGAAGTTTCCTACACCGCGGGAGACACGACCTTGAAGGGCTACGTCGCCTGGGATGCGAACCAAAAGGGCCCACGCCCAGGCGTCCTGGTGGTGCACGAATGGTGGGGCCACGGCGACTACGTTCGCAAGCGAGCGCGAATGCTGGCGGAGCTTGGCTACACGGCGCTTGCGCTCGACATGTACGGCGACGGAAAGCAGGCTGATCATCCGGACGATGCGATGAAGTTCATGACGGAGGTCGTGTCCAATATGGGGGTTGCGAAGGCGCGGTTCGACGCCGCCTATGAGCTTCTGAAGGCACACGGCACGACCAACCCAGACGCTATCGCGGCGATCGGGTACTGCTTCGGTGGCGCAGTGGCGTTGCACATGGCCCGCTTCGGCGTCGACCTTGCAGGCGTGGTCAGTTTCCACGGCAACCTCGCTACGGAAGCGCCGGCCAAGAAGGGCTCGGTCAAGGGCAAGCTGCTGGTTCTGCACGGAGCGGATGACGCCTTGGTGCCGGCCGAACAAGTGTCGGGCTTCAAGACCGAGATGGACGCCGCCGAGGTCGACTACGAGTTCGTCGAGTATCCTGGCGCCAAGCATGCCTTCACCAATCCTGCCGCAACCGCCAAGAACGAAAAGTACGGGATTCCGCTCGGCTACGATGAAGCGGCCGACCAGCAGAGCTGGCAGAGGATGGTGGAGTTTCTCGAGGCCGTGTTCCCCTCCCACTGAGGAGCCAACGCCTACGTCGGTGCGTCTTTCGCGAGCGCGATCAGAGGGTCTGACGCGCCCTCGATCTTGATGTCGATGTCGTCAGCTTCGGCGTGCGCCGCGAAGTCTTGAATGACCTCTCGTGCGTCGTGGTCGAGAATGCGGGTGTCGGTCATGTCGATCACCACCGACGAGTTCGGTGGGACTTCGCCGAGGATTCGCTTGAGCGCGGCCTTGTTGAGGAACGTCATGTGCTCGGTGAGTCGAATCCGAAAGCTGCCAGGTCCGGTTTCCTCGCGGTAGAAGTTGAGCTGGTAGTTGTAGACGAGGATTTCGAACACCGCGACGACCATGCCGAGCATGATGCCGCGAAGGAGGTCCGTCAGGACGAGGCCCACCACCGTGACCATGAAGGGCAGGAACTGCCAGATTCCCTCTCTCCACATCTGCTTGAAGAGGGACACCCTCGCGAGCCTGTACCCGATGACGAGCAGGATTGCGGCGAGGCTGGCGAGCGGGATCCGGTTGAGCAGCTCTGGGATCGACGCGACGGTGATCAAGAGCAACCAGCCGTGAAGGAACGACGATAAGCGCGTTCGACCGCCGGCGCCCACGTTAGCCGAGCTACGGATGATAACCTGGGTGACCGGGATGCCCCCGATCAACCCGGACACCAGGTTTCCCATGCCCTGGGCTTTGAGCTCCTTGTTGGTGGGGGTGACGCGCTTCTCCGGGTCGAGCTTGTCGGTGGCTTCCACGGAAAGCAGCGTCTCGATGCTTGCGATCAACGCGAGTGTGGCGCCCACCGTGTAGACCGCAGGGTTCGTGATCTGCGAAAAATCGGGGGACGAGAACTGTTGAAAGAAGTCGGCGAGGCCGGTGGAGGTGGGCACCGCCACCAAATGCTCGGGCAAGACCGAGAGATTGGGGGCCATCGAGGCGAAGACCACCGAGTTGAGAAAGACGCCAAGCAGAACGACCAAGAGCGGGGCGGGCACCGCCGACACGAAACGGTTCTTCTGCAGCCTCGGCTGTTGCCAAGCGAGCAAGATGGCAAGCGAAAGGACCGTGATCAGAATGGCGCCCGGGCTCACCGCTTGGAAGGCGTAGGCGATCTCGCTGAACGAGTTGTGCCCGTCGGCCTGCGCGAACTCGAGCTCGCCCTCAAACGACTTGTCGTAGCCGAGCGCGTGCGGGATCTGCTTTAGGATGAGGATAATCCCGATTCCGGCGAGCATCCCCTTGATGACGGTCGTGGGGAAGTAGTGGGCGATGACGCCTGCTCGCAAGAACCCCGCGGCGATCTGGACGACGCCGCAGACCATGACGGCCAGAAAGTAGGTTTCGAGACCAAGCTCTTCGATGCCTGCGGCAACCATCACGGCGAGCCCCGCAGCAGGGCCGCTGACCCCCAGTCGCGACCCGCTAAACGCGGTGACGATGATGCCGCCGCATATCCCGGCGATCAGCCCGCTGAACAGAGGCGCGCCAGATGCAAGGGCGATTCCCAAACACAGGGGTAGCGCGACCAGGAATACAACGACGCCGGCTCTGATGTCGTCAGCCAGGGTGTCTAGCTTCGCCATGCAGGTGCTGTTCTAGAGATCTCTGCGCGGATTTGCCAGCTTTTGCTGCACGAGCAATGAAAACAATGGAAAACGAGCTAGGCGCTCGGTGCAGAATCCTTACGGAGGAGGGCAGACAGCCCACGCACGACTTGTTGAACGAGCTCGGCCTCGATCGACTCTGACATCGGCGTCTTTTCGGCAAGCACGCCTTCCACGAGAAGCGTCGAAATCCCATGCACCGTCGCCCAGCAGATGTGGGTGAGGGCATCCACTGTGAGTTGGGTCCCGAAACCTGCCTCGTGTGCGCCCTGGGCAAGGCGAATCAAGGTGCCGTGCGCAGCTTCCGCTTCTTCGAGGGGGTCTTCACGATCGCGGATGTCGACCAACGCACGTTGAAACATCACGCGGAAGTGGCCCGCGTGCGTGCGGGCGAAGTTGGCGTAGGCGACCCCGGCGTCGGTGAGCGCCTCGAGTGGATCGTCGGCGCGCTCGGCGGCGTCGTTCATGGCTTGTGCGAGACCCGCAAACCCCCCTTGCGCGATCGCGCGCAAGATTCCCCGGTAGTTTCCGAAGTGATGATAGGGCGCCTGATGGCTGACGCCGGCGCGCCGCGCGACCTCTCGAAAGCTGACCGCACGGACACCTTGTTCCTCGACAAGCGCCACGCTGGCGTCGAGGATCTTCTGACGCAAATCGGCCATCCCTCCTTCTCTATACGGCACTCACTTGACAATGTCACCTGAACGCGCCCAAAACCCCCGGCCAGCGGCTTTCGTCAACCATGGACGGTCTTGCTGCCGGTCCCGGTTTTCGTAGCTCCTGCTCGAACGACCGTGTAGGTTCCATTTCGATGACCTATTGCGTGGCCGTTCGAGTCGATGAGGGGCTCGTCTTCGTGTCTGATTCCCGTACCAATGCCGGGGTCGACCACATCAGCACCTACAGCAAGATGCACACCTTCTTCGGGGACGGGGAGCGCTTCTTCACCATCCTAACCGCGGGGAACCTGGCGACGAGCCGCGCTGTGATCGACCGGCTTCGGAGAGACATCGAGGACGAAGCACCGGTCAGCCTCCGGTCGTTTGGCCGCTTGAGCGACGCCGCAGAATACGTCGGCAAGCTGAGCCACGAGGAGCAGCAGAAACACCTGAAGGTGTCGAAGGGGCAGAACTTCAGCGTGGAAGCGAGTTTCATCCTGGGAGGTCAGATCCAAGGGAAGGCTCATTCGATTCACATGATCTACCCCGCCGGCAATCACATCCCCGTCTCGCGCCACGCGCCCTTCCTTCAGATCGGGGAAGAGAAGTACGGCAAGCCCATCCTCGACCGAATCATCGAACCGGGGCTGAGTCTTGAGGTCGGCGGCCGCTGTGCGCTCGTCTCGATGGATTCGACGATGCGAAGCAACGCCACGGTGGGCCCTCCGATCGACTTGCTCCTGTACTCGGCCGGTACGCAGCGGACAGGAAGCCTCATTACCTTCGGGGAGGATGATGAGTACCTTCGGGACCTGCGGCGAGCCTGGCAGGACAGCCTAAAGGACGCGTTTCTCGAGCTCCCCAAGCTCCCAGTTCCCTCGGGCTCCGTCCGTCTTGTCGACGGCTAACCCCCGCTGAGTCGCGACCCGATGCGCATGAGCGTGCCTCGCGCAGGACTCTGTGTCCGGTCGTCGGATCGCGTCCTCGAGAGTGCCGCCCGAACCCGGTGGACTCGGTCCGGCGTCAGGGGTGGTTCTGGCGGCGTAGGTCAAGCGTGTAGTGCGCTTCCTGGCCGTACACGCCTGCGATCGGCGCGCACACCTTGCCCACCGCGTCGGGCTGGACGACCCACCTCTCGCTCCTTCGACGTTCGGCTTCTTCGTCCTCTCGCGGCGCGCCGTCGTACACCGAGCCATCGGGCTTCCAATGGTGATACTGCGCGGCCGACACGACCTTGCCTGTGCCGTCGATCAATTCGATCGTGAGCGGCGACTGTACCGAGATGTGCGGATGGAGGGCCGGCCACCCATCGGCCGACTTGTACCGGACGGCCCCGACCCGCGCCCGTCGGTTTGCCGTTCCCTCGCCGTCGATCTCGCGCATGCACAGCTCAATGCCGTTGACGAGAACCCGATGCGCACCGAGCGATGTGGAGTCCGCCACTGCGATCTCGATCCGATCTGTCGAGTTGTCGACAAGCCGCGAGGTCGCACCGCCCTGGGAGACTTCGGCCATCAGTGGCCAAGGCTCGAGTGCCTGACGGACGATCACTTCCAGACCCTCGTGCTCGAGCGTCCCGAGCACCGGGAACCGGTGCGCCATCAAGTCGCGCAGCCACGCTGCGTCGAAAGGAAGGCCTGCTGCCGTCAGCTCTTCGCACACCGTACGAACGTCCGACCACAAACCTGATGGGAGCAGATACAGGTCGTGCAGGGTCGCGTCGAAACGGCGAAGGCCGTCGACCCTCGGTTCGGACGCCAGCATGGCGACGATCGCGCGCGCGAAAAGAGCTGCGCGCGATTGGAGGGCGACGTCGGGCATCGTTTCGAAAGCCCGAAGCTCCACGAGCCCTTGCATCCCCGTCGGCGACGCTCCGTTCCAAAGCTTGTCGAGGCAAATCTCGGCCCGGTGGGTGTTGCCGCCGCTGTCCGTCATGAGGTTCCGAAACAGACGATCCAGGAAACCGCGGTCGGGCGCTTCGTCGAGATGATCGACGCCTGCGCAGGCCGTCTCGAGCTCGTAGAGCCGTGACGCGAGTGTCTCGTCCGCGCGCGGCGCTTGGGATCCGGGCCCCACGTACTGTCCTGAGAAGAAGTAGGAAAGGCACGGATGTGCCTGCCAGTAGCGGATCACGCTCGCAAGGATGTCGGGCCTGGCGAAGAATGGGTTCTCGTCCAGTGTCGGTCCGCCGAACAACAGATGTGCGCCGCCGCCTGTGCCTTGGACTTGCCCATTCAGGTGGAGACGCGTCGTCTTCAGGCCTTCCTCAGCAGCGGCGGAGGTGATTCGGGTGAGCAGGGCGTCGTAGTCTCGCCAACTCGACGTCGGGGGCAGGTTCACCTCGAGCACCCCGGGGTCCGCCGCGAGCCCAAGGCTCGTCAGGGCGTCGGTCGCTTCCTCCGGTCGGTATCCGCAAAGAACCAAACCCTCCACCTTCGCTTCCTCGGTCACCCGAGCCACCAGCTCCACGAGCCTCACGAACCCATCAAGCTCCAGTGGCGGAAAGAACACGTGTAGTGATCCGTTCTTGACCTCCACGGTGAGTGCGCGACGAAGTTTGCCTTCGTCCAAGTCTGCCAACGGCAAGCGGAGGCCGATCGGACTCTCCCCCGGCGCAAGCACCACG
>JBCCEK010000021.1:0-34235 GCA_039030295.1 Myxococcota bacterium
AATGTGACCCTTGAGGGAGAGAACACGGGTGATCGGACGGGTCCAGCCCTCCGTCTCGTACTCGGGAAGAGTCCACGTGGGCTCGAGACCGTCGGGGCCCACGTAGACGAACACGCAACCAAGCTGTTCGACAGTCGGCCACGTGCGGAGTGAGAGCCCCACGTCGGGGTTCCCCGGGTACTCCGTTCCGACGCACCGGCCACGCGGGTCGAAGCGAAGCCCGTGAAATGGGCACCGCAAGTTACCATCGACGACCTGGCCTCCGTGTCCGAGGTGCGCGCCCATGTGCGGACATATCGGATCGACGACCGTCACTCGGCCGCTGGTCCCCCGGAACGCGACGACCTCGCCGCCATTCAAGCCGAAGACGCCGACTCCGTTCTGGGGCACCTCCTCTGAGAGCGCGATGCGGAACCAGCCCGAAGGCATTGGTCGCCGTGGTCGATCGGCGGCAGCGATAAGCGTGTTCATAGTGCACGGCAAGCAAAGCACAGAACGCGGTTGCCAAGAAAGACAAACTTGTTCTACTAGAAGCGTTGGGTCAAAACATGATCTCAGGCGCTCGCCCCTCTGATGCCCACGCCGTCGAGCGTGTGCCGCGCTGGTTCTCCGACAACGAGAGTAAGGCCTGGGGAGAGAAGTTCTTCCTCGCGTACTCACCGATCTGGATGATCGCCATCGGTCTCGTGATGGCGTTCGGCCTGACTCACATCGTGGGTGATTGGGGCTTCTTCGCGATCGGCCTTTCGGTCGCCGCGCCTTTGGTCGTCGTTCCCCTGCTGGTTCGCGACGAAGCATCGCTTGGGCGGCGTTGGTACGAGACCTACTGGTTCAAGGCGAACCTCTACATCGCCATCTTCAACTTCGCGGCGAACTACTTCGGCACGGAGTACTTCTTCGACGTGCTCGGGATGGTCTACCGATATCCGGCGATCGACTGGAACCTTGACTCGTGGCTCGTTGGGTCAGGGGAGCAACGCGTCCCCGTTGTCATGTATCTCCTCACCCAGGCGTACTTCATGACCTATCACACGACCGCGGTTGTCGTGCTCCGAAGGCTTCGAACCTCGCGGCTGCCTCTGTTCCGACTCGCGTGGCCGTTGTTGATTGTCGCGGTCGCGTACACCTGGGCGTGGATCGAGACCCGGGCGATGGCGAACCCCCTGATCGAGCAGCAGTTCTACTACAACGACCCCGAGCGAATGCGGTCACACGGCTCGTTGTTCTACGCGCTCTACTTCGTCGCGAGCTTCCCGATCTTCTACCCCCTCGACGAAGACCCGGGGGCCAACTGGAGCCTGAAGAGCGTCGCGGGCGCGGCGTGCGCGGCAGGTCTGATCATGCTCTTCCTGCTCGATTTCGCCGGCGCGCTCTTCGGTCCACTCTGACGACTCTCAGTAGAAGAGCGAGTACGAGTCGTTCAGGATCATCCAGACGCTGAGAATCATCCCCCAGAGCGGAAAGACGAACCAAAGCCCGTTGCTGGTGCCGATGAAGAGCACCATCGTCCCGACGGGGTGGCCCTTGTGTCGACCCGAGTTGAAGAACTGAAAGAAGTAGATGACGGTCCCGTAGAACATCTGCCAGAACATCACGACCCCGATGATTCCGAGCACACGGGCCGACATGAAGTCGAACGTCATGCCAAACACGAAGAGGGTGGCGAAGATCGGAGTCGACCAGCCGTTGCCCCCGTCGATGTTGAACCCGAACGAGCTCTTGCTCGCGTATCCCGGATCGAAAAGCGCGTAGCTCGACCACACCTCCGTCCACTGCCAGAACGAGAAGAGCTTCAAGACTGGAACGCGCTTGCGGAACATCTCATTGAAGCGTTCTGTCTCGCGACCCTTGTAGCTGTCTTTGGTGGCTTCGTATTCGCTACGAATCTGGTCGGCGCACACCAGTAGGCCGATCTCCCAGAAGTTCACGAGCAAGTTCACCATCAGGAAGAACGCGATCGCGATTTGGTGCACGTTATAGGTGCCCCGGTAGGTGTGGTGCAGCCAGATGTGGAAAACCGTGCCGACGACGATGAAGCCCACCATGAAGCCCCAGGCAGGGACTGTGAGCCCGCGAGCTTGGTCGCGCGCGCCGCCGACCGTCACCGTGGATTGAACGTCAGATTCCATGTCGGTGGCGAAGGTGCCGTCTCTCGGTCGATTTCGCAAGCGGATGCCGCCTCTTGGCTCATGGGGTCTCCCCTTTGGCGGCGAGCAGGAACCCGGGAACCTCCCCACCGCCGTGGAGCTCCAGGCTCGCCCCCGTCACGTAGCTTGCGAGCGGCGACGCGAGGAACAGGCACACGTTGCCAACGTCGCTCGGCGACGCCATCCGGCCCATCGGCTTGACTCGCTCGACCGCTTTGCGCGTCTCGCCGGTCCCGAAGTGCATGTCTGCCTTCTCGGTGAGGATCATGCCCGCGGCGATCGCATTGACACGGACTTTGGGCGCCCACTCGATCGCCAACGACTTGGTGAGGTTCAAAAGTCCGGCCTTGGCCGCGCCGTAGGCCGCTGTCTCGGGCGATGGCCTTAGGCCGCTCACACTTCCAATGTTGATGATGCAGCCGCCCTCGGTTTGCCCTTGCATCACGGCGTTCGCTTGCTGCGCGAAGTTCAGTGGGGCGACCAAGTTGAGATCGATGATCGACGCCGAGAACTTCGGCGAGGCGGTGGCTGCGTCTGCAGGGGGAGAACCTCCCGCGTTGTTCACCAGCACATCGAGCCGACCATGACGCGACAACACGTCGGCTATCGTCCGCTCGATGTCGTCGATCTTGCGCACGTTGGTCTCGACGAATGCGGCCTCGCGCCCCGCAATGGCAATGGACGACGACGGTGCGTGCCGCGCACATACCGTGACGTTTGCCCCGGCCTCAAGAAACCGAAGGGCGATCCCTTTGCCGGCACCCATCGTGCCTCCGGTCACGATGACGACCTTGCCTTCGAGGTCCAACTGCGGTGGCGTCATGAGCGTTCCTTTCCCCGTGCAGGACGGTACGCGCGTACTATGCTCGTCGAAGAGGTAAAGGGAAATGAGCGGTGCGTCGCAGTTAGGCTACCTGGTGTTCGAGGTGAGTGACCTTGCCGCGTGGCGAGAGTTCGGAACCAAGGTGCTCGGCCTTGGCGTCGTCGACGATCGGGGCGAAGAGGGCTTCGCACTGCGGATGGATGGGCATTTTCAAAGGTTTTTTGTTGTTCCAGGCGAGGCAGACGACCTCGCTGCGGTCGGCTGGGAGGTCGCGAACAAGGATGATCTCGACGACGTCGTGGCGCGCCTCGAAGCGGAGGGTCACTCGGTCTTACGTGGGACTGCCAACGATGCTACGCGCCGAAACGTCGCAGCTCTGGTGTCGTTTCACGATCCGGCAGGGCACCCCTGCGAGCTGTACTATGGCCCGAAGATGGCCGACGCGCCGTTCGTGTCTGACGTCGTGAACTCGGGCTTCGTCGCGGACGAACAGGGCCTCGGGCACGTCGTCGTGACCGCCAAGGATTGCGCCGAACACCAGGCTTTCTACGAGCGGATACTCGGCCTGCGATTGAGCGACTACATTCGTTGCGAGTACTTCGGTCACAAGATCGACGTGACGTTCATGCACGCGAATGCGCGGCACCACTCGTTCGCGTTCGCCAAGGGCGATCACAAACGTATTCTTCACTTCATGATCGAGGCGAAGGCGATGAACGAGGTTGGCTATTGTTACGATAGGCTGCTGTTCTCCGGCGGGATGGTGCATCAGACGCTAGGCCGACACCCCAACGACAAGATGTTCTCGTTCTACGGCTACACACCATCCGGCTTTTTCTTCGAGTTCGGCTACGGTGGGGTCGAGGTCGATGATGCGACTTGGGAAACCACGACCCACGGCAAAGTCAGCGAATGGGGTCATCATCCACCGCAGCTCCTGACAAAGGCCTACAAGAAGGCCAAACAAGCGCGCGAGAAAGAGGGTTGATGGTGGCGTCCGGGCGGCGTCCCCTCCGTGTGATCCAGTGGGGCACGGGAAACGTCGGTCGGCGTGCCCTACGCGGGATCATCAGCCATCCCGCGCTCGAGCTCGTCGGTGTTCATGCGCACGATGCCGCCAAGGTTGGGAGAGACGCCGCCGAGCTCTGCGGGCTCAGTTCGCCAACTGGGATTATCGCCACCGACGACGACGACCAACTGCTTGCCCTCGACGCGGACTGCGTTTGCTACATGGCGATTGGGGAGACGCGTGTCTACGAGGCGCTCGACGACTGGCTCCGGATCGTTCGCTCAGGCAAGAACATCGCCAACACCGCGGTGGTGTCCATGGTGTATCCGCCGTTTGCGAGTCGGAAGCTCACCGGGCCGCTTCTCGAGGCCTGCGACGACCACGGCGTGAGCTTTTTCACTTCCGGTTTCGACCCTGGCTTCACGGGCGACCTCATCCCGCTCATTCTCGCCGCCGGCTCCGAGCGGGTCGACAGCGTGCGCGTCGCCGAGGTGATGGATTACTCGACCTACGCAGATCCGAACTTCACGGGCGAGTTCTTTGGCTTCGGTAAGCCGCTCGATTTCAAGGCGCCGATGTTCTACCCGGGCGCGATCAAGGCCGGCTGGGGGAGCGTCATCGAGCTGGTGGCCGACGCCCTCGGGTTCGAACTCGACGAAATCGTCGAAGAGAGCGAACGCATCCCAGCCCGCGAGGGGTTCGACACCGACATGGGGCGGGTGGAACCCGGGACTTGCGCCGCGGTCCGTTTCGAGGTTCGAGGCGTGAGCGACGGTCGACCGGTGGTCATTTCATCCCACACACAGCGGCTCCGCACCGACATTGCACCCGACTGGGAACGCCTCGCCGGAGACAAATCAGGGTATCGAATCGAGGTCCGAGGTTCCCCCGACTTCAATTGCGAGATCGATCTGAAGGGTGATGACGGCGATCACAACACGGGCATCGTGACCGGAACCGCCATGCGCGTGGTCAACGCCATCCCGGCGGTATGCGCGGCGGCCCCTGGGGTTCTGTCGATTCGTGACTTGCCGCTCTACACCGCGAGGGTTGGCCCCGGGCGGACGTCCGGTTAGTTCTTCCGGACCGCGGCTTCGACCGCGTCCAAGAGGCTCTGGCTGTAGACTCGACCCGCGAGGTTGGTGCGCGCCTTCTTCGCGATGGCGTCCCATTCGGCCTGCGAACTCGACATATCGACTTCGACCATGCCGCGCGCGACCATGGAGTTGTAGGCTCGCCCGTCGTCGCGTCGGGTGAGTGCGTCGTTGGCCTTGGCGGCCCGCATGCTCGTCGAAATCAGCGCTTGCTGATCGGCCTCGGTCAGCTCGTTGAACTTCTCCTGCTTGATGATCGCACCCCCGAGGATGATCCCGAAGTTGGTGTCCGCCACGTACTTCAGCCGCGTGTACCACTGGAGTGCCACCGCCGCGATCGCGCTTGCGGGAACGGTATCGACCATTCGAGTTTGCAGCCCCGGGTAGACTTCGGGAAGCCCGAGCCGTACCGGGTTCGCGCCGATCGCTTGGACGTACTCGGCGAACACCGGGTCGTCCTTCCATGCCCACGGTCGGCGAGACTTGAGATCCGAGGGCTTCTCGAAGCTGGTGGTCGAGAAGATCCGATTCTTCCCGGCGTCGCCCCAGTTCAGATGGACGAACCCGTTGTCTTTGAAGAGCTGTTTGAAGCGCGCATCGAGCGCGGTCCGAGCACGATCGAGTTCCTCGTACTCGGTGATCAGTCCCGGAGCGGTCAATACGAGGACAGGTCGCGCAACCATTCCAAGCCCTGTCGTAGACACCCCCGCGGCGTCCATTTGGCCGGCACGTACCTTCCGAATGAAGTCGCGCTCATCGCCTTGGCTCCCGCCGGAATAGAAGCGCAACTCGACCCGGTTGTTGGTTTCCTTCTTGAGGCTTCGGTTCCACGCCTTCATCACCTTCATGAAGGCCGATCCAGCGGGGGCCAGCGAGGCGAAACGAATGACGATCGGCGAAGAGGCGTGCGCCGGGGCGCTGGTCATGGTGCCGGGGATCAACAGTGTGCTGACGGCGATCAGCGCGACGAAAACGCGTTTGGTTAAGTTCATGGTACTCGGCGATCAAGATGAACCATCGGGGGATGGCCGTCCATGCGACCTCGTCTCCGCGGGTCGTGCTAGGGTCCGCTACCGATGAGCCCGGAGGAGCGTGTGAAACGAACTTGGTTGATGTCGGCTGTCTTGTGTCTTGTCGTGGTCGCGGGGTGCGGAGACAGTAACGGTGATGTCGAGCCGCCGGGTGTGGGTGGCTCGGGCGGTGCGTCGAATACCCCGATCGAGGTCACGGCGGATTCGTTCGATTGCATCCTCGACGGCGAGCGGGTCCGAAAGTTCTTCATCAAGAATCTCACCGGCGATGTGGCGGCTTCGGTGGCGGTCGCGAACGGCGAAGCAGACCTGCCGTATCCCCCAGGCACACTGCTTCAGCTGGTTCCTCAAGAGGCCATGGTGAAGCGTGAAGAGGGTTTCTCGTCCGAGACCCAGGATTGGGAGTTCTTTTTCCTCGAGGTCGACGCAGAGGGCACGACGATCGCCACGCGTGGCGCAGCCGAGGCGGAGAATTCGTTCGGCCTCAACTGCTTCGAGTGCCACTCCGCTGCGCCCGACAACGACTTCGTGTGCGAGACGGGAAACGGCTGCGATCCGCTCACGCTGAGCGACATGCTGATCGAGGCCGCCCAGCAGGGCGACCCGCGTTGCCTCTGAGCATCAACCACGCGCGGCGCGCATGAACTTCGCCGCCCGGTATCCGACCAGCATGCTCGGGGCGTTGAGTGCGGAGACGGGAGTCCACGGAATCACCGATGCATCGGCTACTCGGACCCCGGAAACACCGCGTAGCCTGAGTTCTGGGTCGACCGCACTCGACGTGTGTTCCCCCATGCCGCAGGAACCGGCAAAGTGGTACGTCGTGATCGTGTTCTTGCGCACGTACCGTTCGATCGCCGCATCGCTCGTGACCCGCCGGCCCGGCATCAGTTCGGTGGCGCCCCATGCCGCGAGATCGTCGGCTCGACCGATCTTCTGAGCGAGTCGCACGCCTGCCACCATCGTGTCCATGTCTTCCTGATCTGCGTAGTAGCCTGGGTCGATCAGAGCCTGATGACGCACGTCTTTCGATTGCAGCCGGAGTGAGCCCCGGCTCTTTGGTTTGCCGAGGATGATGATGATGCCGAACATGTGGTCGGTGAAGCGCTGGAGGGCGCGGACGCGAAACGCCGATCCGATCAGCGTTCTCACCGCCGCTCGCGACCGCGGGCCATAGAGGCGATGCGGGATGACCTTTGGAGGCAGCATTCGCTGCATCATCTGTTTCATCGCGGACGGTGCTGGCCAGTACACGTAGCAAGTATCGCTTTGGCCAGAAGGAAGGCCCGAAGCTTCGTTGGTTCGGAAGAAGCTGTAGAGCTGCGGATAGAAGCAGTCGATGTCTTTCGTTGCTCGAAAGAAGACGGGAACGTTCGGGTGGTCGTGGAGTCCGCTGCCGATCGAGACGCGGTCGGCCACCATGGGCACCCCGACTTGCCTGAGGTGTTCGGCGGGGCCGACCCCGGAGAGCAGAAGGAGTTTCGGAGTCTCGAGTGCTCCAGCGCAAAGAACGACCTCGCGGGCGACCGAGGCGCGCTGGAGGGCGGCCTCATGCTCGTACTCCACGGCCTCGGCCCGATGGTCTGAGTCGAAGGCGATGCGGTGCACGCGCGCGTGCGCAACGATCGTCAAGTTGGGGGGGACCCCTGGCTCCTTGAGGAACGCCACGTAGGAGCTTCGCCGTTCATCTTCCTCGTACGACATCCACTCGTAGCCGATTGCGTTGCTCATGTTGCCGTCGTTGAGATCTTCGTCTCGACGAAAACCGTGACGTTCGGCGGCGGCCACACAGGCTTCGGTCCAGCCTGTCGGGGAACGGCGGTGTGGGCGAATGATGCGCTCGATCGACTCGAAGTCGGGAGTCACGTCGTCCCAGCGCCACCCCGAAGGCCATTCGGCGTAGTCATGCCGAGAACCACGTGTGTACACCATCCCGTTGACCGAACCGCTCCCTCCAACCACGGTTCCGGTCCCCGCAAAGACCCTTTGCCGCGCCGAGTGCACCTGAGGCACGCTGAAGCGTTCGCCCATCACGGCGTCATTGACGAACGCGTCTTTGTAGCCGCTGGCCGTGAGGGTTTCGGGGTGCGCCTCGGCCCGTGGCCCTGCCTCGAGCATCAGCACCTTGACCGCTGGATCCTTGGCGAGCTCCGAGGCGACGACGCATCCGGCCGATCCGCCGCCGACCACGATGTAGTCGAATCGGTCTGTCATTGTTTGCGCGTGAGCATCTTGACCAAGCCGCGCCACTTCTTGGCCCAACCTCGCGCGTAGATCAGCTCGATCACACCGCTGAACCGAGAATACAGCGAAGGGGCGATCGGGAACATCTTGCTCGGTTGATGCATCGGAAACCGATCGTCCACGACGGCCTTGATGTTGCACATCGACCGTAGGCCTTCGCGACCGTTCATTCGTCCGAAGCCCGAAGCCTTCACACCCCCGAACGTGAGGTCCTGCGCCATGTAGGTGACGCCTGCGAACTCGTTGACCGCGCTCATCCCCGCTTCCAGTCGTGCTGCGATGGACCGCGCTCGGTCGTGGTCTTTCGAGAACACCGACGAAGAGAGTCCATAGCTAACCCCGTTTGCGATCTCGACGGCCTCGTCGTCGTCGTGCACACGCATCAGCAGCATGACGGGCCCGAAGACCTCTTCTTTCGCGATGTCCATGTCGGGCGTCACATCTGCGAGAATGGTGGGCTCGAAGTAGTCCCCTTGGTCTGTGAGCGTCCGCTGACCGCCCACGACCAGGCGCGCGCCTTGCGCGAGGGCTGCCTGAACGGCGCGGTCGATGACGTCCAACTGGAGCGGTGTGATGATCGCGCCAACATCGACGAGCCGTTCCCGACTGTTTCCCTGACGGAAGCCGCGCACGAGCTCGGCCGCTCGAGCCTCGAACGCGTCGTACACTTCGTCGTAGATGAGAAGACGCTCCGAGGCGACACAGTTCTGGCCGCAATTGACGTAGCAGCCGGCGAGCGCGGAGTGGACCGCTTGTTCGAGGTCGGCGTCATCGCAGACGATGAATGGGTCCTTCCCGCCGAGCTCCATGACGACCGGTGTCATCCGGGCTGCGCTGGCTTCAACCACCTTTCGCCCGTTCTTCACCGAGCCGATGAACAGGATCGTGTCCACTGCCGCACGGGCAAGGGCCGCCCCCGTTTCGCCGTATCCCTGGACGACCTGGATCAAGTTCGGATCATGCCCTGCTTGCTCGATGACGCTTCGAAAGGCGTCGACGAACTTCGCGCTCGACCACGCGACCCACTCGGATGGCTTGATGAGGATCGCGTTGCCCGCCATCAGGGCAGGTGGGATCGGATTGACGATGTTCTGAAACGGGTAGTTCCACGGGATGATCGAACCGACGACGCCGAGCGGATGAAACTCGAGACGGGCGCGCTTGTGCATCAAAAGGCCTGACGAGACGCGCTCGGGCCGAAGGTGTTTCTCGCCGTGATTGATCGTCCAACGGAGCTTCTCACAAGTCGTCCAGATCTCGCCGACCAGCGCGTTCTCGCGGGTCTTGCCCGAGTCGCGTTGGATCGCCAGACAGATCTCGTCTTTGTGTTCGACGATGTACGCGAGCAACTTCTCGAGGACGGCGCGCCGCTCGTCGAAAGTCGACTTGCGCCACGCTTGCTGCGCCACTTTGGCCCGCGCGACCGCCGCATCGACGTCGGCGGGAGAGTCGACGCGGATTCGACCAAGAGGCTCACGGGTCGCAGGGTCTGCGCAGGCGATCTCCGCGGGCGATGCGGGCGACACGACCGCAGGATCGATCGAAACCGGAACAGTCATTCTGATTTTCGCGCTTAGCATTCCGACTGAATGGCGTCAACGACGCCGGTCGCGCCGGCCCGAACTCACGGCGATCGACTCGACCTTAGCGCTGCCTAGTCCGCCGGTGGGACTTCATGGGCCTCGCAATACCGGGAGAAGCGCGCCCGGATTTCATCGCGCTCGAGCCCAAAGTCCTCGAGTTCGTACGTGTGGACTCCGTGCTTCGTCCGAGGATTCTCAGAGAGGAACCCACGCATTCGATGCTCCGCCTCGTCGGTCCAGGGAAGGGCGAGCTCCCGATAGATGCGCTCCATCGTGGCGACGGGGTCCGCGACGACCTCCTCGAACTGAACATCGACGAACTGCGATTCCTTGTCTTGGTGGGCGGCGCGAACCTCCAGTGCATGGTCGAGCGCGCGGCCCCACCACCTCAGCTGCTCGACGCCCACGTCACGCGGATCAACGTGGTCCGTGACGATGCCCCGGACCGTGTACACCAAGCTCGCCAGTGACGGAATCGTCTTCACGGGATCACGGTGCGTGAACACGATGCGCGCGTCGGGGTACTGCGCCAATAGAGTGTCGAGGGTGGCGAGGTGGACTGGGCTCTTGAGCACCCATCGATCCTTCATGCACTTGCTCTGGAGGTGCTCCAGGAAGTGCCGATGATACCGATACGACGGTGTGGCATCCTGCTGGTCGACCCAATCCTGGTAGCTCGGAGCGTTGAACGTGATGCTCGCCTGGGGGCTCAAGAGGCTGTGGGCCAAGATCGGCATGCACTCCTGCGGAAGCTCTGCGCCGACCTCGTGCATGGACGCCAGGTTGGGAGCCATCTTGTCCATCTGCCCGAAGTATTTCCGTGCTCGAGCGATCCTCGGGTCGTCGTGGAAGTCCTCCGGCGAAGGAGGAGGGTTCGGGAACTGCGTCTCCCAGCCGAGCGGCGTTCGGTTCGCCGGATCGCTGCCAAACAGGTTGAACAGGACGGTGGTGCCTGTCCTGGGCAAGCCGATGATGAACACCGGCTTCACGATCGGGACTGCCGCGATTTCGGGGTGTTCGGCTCGGTACCGGTAGAGCCCAAATCGGCTTTCGAGGGCCATGGCGAGCGACTGCCTGCAGGCGATCCGTCCGATCCAGTTCAGCTTGGCCTCTCGTTCCACCGCAGCGAGCAGAACGGGCAGAGCGGTCAGGAATCCCTCGTCGCCCGCGCGGTCGGAGCCGGCTTTGCGCTTCGCGTTCCGCACGATGTCGTCCGCATCGAGCGAAGGCCAGTTCGGCGCGACGGCGGCCCCGACCCGGTTGATCATTCGGATGACGCGAGTCCGATGTGGAGGTGGGGCCGGCACTGAAAACCAAGGTGGCTGCAGGGTGTCCTGACAGGTTGCGTCGGGTAGCACGCTCCGCCATAGCCGGCAAAACCGAGGACGACGATGAGCGGCGATGAAGAATCCTTCAAGGTAGCGATTGTGACGGGCGCCTCGTCGGGAATTGGCGAGGCGACGGCGAAGTCGTTGGCGAGCGAGGGCTACAAGGTCGTCCTGGCAGCACGGCGGGAAGCACTGCTCGACCAGGTCGCGGGCACGATTCGAGACGCGGGGGGTACCTCGCTTACCGTACCCACCGACCTGAGCGACGAGGCCCAAACGTCCGCCCTCGTCCACGCGACCCTCGACGCGTTCGGGCGGGTCGACGTGCTCGTCAACAACGCGGGTTACGGTCCGCCGTTCGCGCTCGAGCAGATGAACCGGGACCAGCTCCGGCACGTGTTCGAGGTGAACTTGCTGTCGGGGATGCAGCTGATCGCCGAGCTGACGCCGGTCATGCGTGACCAAGGAGGCGGGCGGATCATCAATATCGGGTCTCTGTTTCGCTACATGGGCGTGCCCTTGGCGGCTTCGTACGCGGCCACCAAAGGCGGCTTGGATGCCCTTACCCAAAGTATGCGCCTCGAGCTCTCTCCCTGGAACATCCAGTTCAGCATCATCATCCCAGGCTTCGTCGACACGCCGACGTTCGAGACCGCCCGAGCCGCCGCCGCCCATCTTCGGGACGATCCGGAAAACCCCTACCGTCAGCTGATGAGCGACCTCGACGCGTTCGCCGAACAGCAGCTCGAGAGTGCGATCACGCCCGACGAGGTCGCGACCGCGATCGTCAAGGCGGCGAAGGCAGCCAACCCGAAGAGTCGCTACTTCGTCCCTGCGGGAACGAAGAACGCCGTCCGAATCTTTGGCATGATGCCCGAGAAACTCGCGGAGCGCATTTTGCTCAAGATGTACAAATGGGGGCCGTGGCGTGGCTAGCCCGAGCAAGCGCGTCTTGATCACGGGCGCGGCCACCGGCATCGGTGCCGCGATCGCCAAGGGCTGCGCGGCTCAAGGGTACCAAGTCTTTGCGACGGACATCGATGCCGACGGGTTGGCGAGCCTCCAAGCGGGCAACCCGGGTATCGACGTGGCCACGCTTGACGTCGCCGATCTGACCGCGTGGGATCGCGTCGTACGCGAGGTCGAGACGCGGAGCGGCCCGATCGATGTCTTGATCAACAACGCGGGTGTCTGCTCGCCCGGCCGATGCGATCGCGTTTCGCCCCGGGACGACCGACTCACCGTCGAAGTGAACCTGATCGGTGTCATGCATGGCGTCCGAACGCTGCTGCCACGCTTCGTGGAACGCGGACGAGGCCACGTGATCAACGTGGCCAGTATGGCGGCCTTCGCGCCGGCCCCCGACCTTGCGACGTACTGCGCCACCAAGCACGCCGTTCGCGCATACACCCACAGTTGCGCCCTCGACCACCGCCACACCAACATCCACTGGACCTTGGCCTGTCCGAGCGCCGTCGAGACCCCGATGCTGCAGAAGATGCGGGACCGACGCGCGGGGTTGGTTGTGTTCGCCGAGAAGCCCATGCCTCCAGAGCGATTCGCCCGAGAGGTCGTCTCGGCGATCGCTGAACCGAAGCGGGAGCTGCTGGTCCCCGCGATCAGAGGCGGGCTGATTCGTCTTCTCGGGCTGTTTCCGGGGTTGGTCGCCCGTGGGGTCGACGATGCAGAGAAGCGGGGCCGCGCGGCCCTAGATCGAGAACCGCCGAGGTCAGGGTGAGCGCGATCTAGGTGCGGTCGCGTTCGGGGATGTCGTCGATCTTGATGACTGAGAGATCGGCGTCCATGTCGACCTCGGCGAGGAGCGTACGCAGGACGACTTGTCCGCGACGGCGACCTTCGGTGTCGAGCCAGTTCTTGACACCAGGGTTGTGGCGACACGCGTAGATCCGAAACGAGCCGTCGGCATCGTACTCGACCTGTCGATCGTTGAGCGAAACCACGTGGTGCCGGTAATCCCCCGACTGCAAGAAGTGGTCGAGCAACTGGCAAGACCAATATCTGCAGGGCACCCGTCTGCCTTCGATCTTGATCGCCTCGTCGTCGGCAAGCCTGTAGGAAGCACCGACATACTCAATTCCAGGCCCTGGGAGGTTGTTCGCCACGACCTTCGGGTCGACCATGTCGACGACCTCGTCCGGGCTCCGCTCGTCGTACCGTTCTTCGTCGACGATGAGCCGTCCATGGTCGTCGATGCGCGTGGGTGTCGAGCCGTCCGTGTCGTAGGCGATCATATTCAGCGCCACGTAAGCCGAGATTCCAAGTGCCGCATCGAGCGTGTCGTTCATGAACTCGACCACACGTTCGAGCCCGTCGGCTAGGTCCGAAGTTGTGTAGGGGCTAGGCGGATCGGTCTCCTCGAGACACCGAATCGTCATGATGGCCTCGCGATAGTCCCCGTGCTCGACTTCCATCACAGACTCCGGGAAGTACTGCCGCGTCAGCACGAAAGGCTTGTGACCCTCGAGAGCAAGCCAGTTCACCGAGTCTCCTGGCCGCTCTCCGCCGATTCGAATCGTAGCTACCCCGTCGTCGAAGACGATGTCATCGTCGATCAGAAAGCTGGTCATCTCGCGCATGCCTTCGTCATCGCTCGAGTACACCACGATCGAGAAGAAGAGGTCGTCGCCTCGCGTGATCGCGCACTCGTAGCTGCGCTCGGGATCAAGTTTCGCCTCGTGGTAAAGCGTATCCACGCCGTCTGCGATGAAGCTCCGCATCGGGGTGAACATCCGCGTCAGCCGGGGGTGCGTTCGGTCCACCTCCATCTCGAGTTCTTGTGCGGCCGACAACAAACCCATCAGGTATCGGAAGCCCTCGGCGCGCTCTCGCGGTCCTCGCGCCCCGGTGGGCCCTACAACCTTGGTGGACAGCGCGCCGAGTAGCTCGGTGAAACGCGACCAACTCTCGACGCTGTCGTCTTGTTCTTCGGTCACAGGTGCCCCGCTTCTCGCATCCAACGTACTGTATCGGCCATCGACTCCTCCAAGTCTCGGAATCGTACACCGAGCCGCCCGAAATCCTCTGAGTTGTCGATCCGAGTCCACTGCGTGACGTAGCTTGCCGACTCGAGTGAGAGGGGCAGCTCGATCGGCGTGACATGCCGAAGACTGTCGGCGACTCGGCCCGCGACACGAAACGCCCACGCAGGTACGCGGTAGGTGGGTGGTTTGTCCCCAGTGACCCTCTCCAAGACGGTGGCGAGCTCCGACCAGGTCACGAAGTTTCCTGCCGCGATGAAGCGTCTTGCGTTCGGCTCATCTTCCACCATCCGGCACAGTGCGAGACCGAGGTCGCGAGCGTCGACATATTGGATCCCCGTTGAGGTGACCGGGAGGAATACCCGGGCGAAGATCTGGATCGACCGCATCGAATCGGTGAGACCGGGGTCGTCGGGACCGATGATCGCCCCCGGATACAGGATCTGCACCGGTCGCCCTACGGCTTGGAGGTCTCTCACGTATAGGTCTGCCTCGATCTTGGATTGGCTGTAGGCCAGCTTCGAAGATACGAGCTCGGAGGCTTCCGTGATCCGGCCTCCGCCGCGGCGGAACAGGGTTGCGACGGAGGAGACGTGCACGATGCGCTCGATTCCGAGATCGAGCGCCGTCCCGATCACGTTTCGCGCGCCGCGCACGTTGGTTGCGATCAGTTTCTCCGGCGTGTTCCCTGCGTCTAGCGCGACGGTGGCCGCGCAGTGGATCACGGAGTCGCACCCGGTGAGAGCTCCGCGCACCGACGCCTCGTCGCCGATGTCGCCTCTCGCAATTTCTAGTGCCTTGGTGTGATCGCCAAAGACCCGCGATGCCTTGTCGGGGCTCCGCACGAAAGCGACCACCCGATGCCCTGCTTCGAGGATCGCACGGACCGCGTGCGACCCGAGAAAGCCTGTCGCGCCGGTGACCATCACTCGCAACGGCTTCGGAATTGACATTCTGGTTTTCCCTACTACCATTCCGAATCATCATGTCAACGGCCGAAAACGCCGAAAAGCCCCGAAAAAGCCTGAAGGACAAGAAGCGCGGGCTCTATCGGGACGCGGTCCTTGATGCCGCCGAACGCGTGTTCGGGCAGGTCGGGTACGAGGCAACCAAGGTCCAGCGAATCGCGGCCGATGCCGGTATCTCGCTCACCACGCTCTACAGCGTATTCGATTCGAAGTGGGAGATCTATCGGGCGGTCAATCGTCGAAGGCTCACCGAGGTGATGGCTCTCGCGCAAGGGATCTTGTCCGAGGACGCCGAGTCGATCGAGATGTTGATCGCAGGGATGCGCATGCAGCTCGCCTTCTTCATGAAGCGCCGAGACTTCCTCCGGATGCAGCTCAAGGAAGTCACCGCCTGGTCGACGATCGAGCTGCTCCGAAGCCCCGAGCAAGTCGAAGCTCTGGGCGCCGGCATGGAGCTCTTCTCCGGGATGTTCCGTCGCTGTATCGACGATGGCTATCTCATCGACGACGACCCGGAGTTGATGTCACGTATTGCGATCGCCTCGCAGCAAGTCCGCTTGGCGATGTGGGTCGATCGTGGCGCTCAAGACGATCCGGACGAGGTCGCGGATGCCGCCATTCGCCACGTGTTGCGGAGCTACTGTAGGTTGGACCGCCTAGAGTCGGTGCTCGAGTTGGCGGGTCTGTCATGACGGTCGAGTTCCACGAGCTCGTCGTCTCGAACGTGATCGACGAAACCTCGGACTGCCGCTCGTTCGAGTTCTTGGTGCCTGGACACTTGCAAGACGCGTACGCCTACGTGGCGGGCCAGCACCTCACGTTCGAGGTACCCTGGGGCGACTTCCACGTCACTCGTTGCTACTCCTTGTCGAGCTCTCCAGATCTCGGCGAACCCCTCCGGGTTGCGGTCAAACGCGTCGAGGGTGGGCGTGTCTCGAACTGGATGAACGACCACCTCGAAGTCGGCTCCAAAGTTAGGGTGAGCGTGCCTGAAGGGCGCTTTGTCCTCGATCGAGAGACCCGTGCATCGGCACCCCTCTTTTTGTTCGCCGCGGGGAGCGGCATTACGCCGATCATCTCGCTCCTCAAGAGCGCACTCCTCACGACCGAGCGCCCCATCACGTTGCTCTACGCCAACCGGGATCGCGACTCGGCGATCTACGGGGCCGAGCTAGCGCGTCTCGCCGAAGCGAATCCCTGCCGGCTGGACGTTCGGTTCCACTACGACTCGGACGATGGGTACGTGACCACAGAGGCGATCGGCGCGGTCTTGCACCAGCCCGACATCGCCGAGTCATATGTGTGCGGGCCCGAGTCCTTCATGGAACTCGTTGAACGAACGCTCGCGAAAGCCGGCGTTCATGAGGAACTTGTGTACATCGAGCGCTTCATCTCACCGGTCGATCCCGACCACGTAGACGGCTCCACCAGCGACGAGCAGGCGTTCGAGGTGCCGGCCAAGTTCAGCTTGTGGTTGGGCGGTCGTTCTCGCTCGGTACCCTACGAACGCGGTAAGACCTTGCTCGAGTGCGCGCAGGCGGCTGGGCTGAGCCCCGCGCACTCCTGTGAATCGGGGTTCTGTGGTTCGTGCATGGCTCACGTCAACACAGGCCAAGTCCACATGCGAACCCACGAGGCGCTTTCCGAGCGTGACATCGCCCGCGGGGTCGCACTCCTCTGTCAGAGTGTGCCGGCGAGCGCCGACTCGCTCGAACTCGACGCCGACTCCACGTCGTTTCGGACGGCCTCGGCAGTCAAGTCTTCGTACAGCCGAAGGGCCTCACAAGTCGCCGCGGTCGCGATCTTCGCGTTCATGGTGGCTGGCACCTTTGTGCTCAGGATGGTGCATTGAGGGAGTGAACGGATGAGTCTCGAAGCCAAAGTACTTGCAGTCGTTCTGATCAGCTATGCGTCCGCGGGCCTAGCTCAGCTCGTCCTCACGTTGACTTACCGCTCGAGGAAAGCGGAGAAGTACTTGATCAGTGACGACCCTCACCGGTCGGTTTCCGAGCGAGAGCTCAGATGGCGGGTCGTCCTCAACACGACGGTCTCGGTCGTGCTGATCTTCTCGGTCATGTTCGGACTCGGGAAGTACCTCTACTACGATCGCTCGATTCCGCTTTGGCGTTTCCTGCTCGAAGTCACCACCGTGATCCTCATCTACGACTTCGGGTACTACTTCATGCATCGCTACCTGTTCCACGAGTGGAAGATCCTTCGCGGGGTTCACGCCGTCCACCACGCTGCCCGCAACCCCCGCTACATCGATAGCCTTCTTCTCCACCCCGTGGAGACCATCATGGGGCTTTCTCTGTTTTTCGGGTCGGTAGCCCTCGTTGGAGGCGTCCACCTCTACACGCTCGGCGTGCTCTTCGCTGCGTACACCGGACTCAACATCTTGAACCACGCGGGGGTCGACGTGCCGCGGTTTCCCTTCAAGACGCTCGGCGTGCTCGCTGCCAAGCACGATCGGCACCACCACAGCATGATCTCCGGGAACTACGCGTCGATCACGCCGCTCCCCGACATCATCTTCGGGACGGTAGAATAGCGATGACCACCAACCTGGTGACCGGTGCCTCTGGCTTCGTCGGCGCGGAGATCGTTCGGCGTCTCAAGGCCCGCGGCGACCGTGTGATTGCGATCGACGTGGCGCCAGAGTGCCCGGTAGAGGGGGTCGAATACCGCCGCGTCGACATTACCGATCGCGCGGCGGTCGTCGAAGCGTGCCGGGGTGTCGATGCCATCGTCCACAATGCGTCGATTGTTCACACCAAGAACAACAAGCAAGACGTCGTGTGGGCGGTCAACTTGGGCGGGACGGAGAACATGCTCGAAGCGGCTCGCGAGCATGGCGTGAGTCGTTTCGTGTACATCAGCTCGGGAAGCGTCGTCTACGAGGGGCGCGACATCGAAAACGGAGACGAGAGCCTCCCTTACGCCTCGATTTCCCAAGCGCCCTATGCAGACAGCAAGATCGCGGCCGAGAAGGTCGTGCTCGCGGCCAATGGGGAAGGGGGCATCGCGACTTGCGCACTCCGGCCTCATGTCGTGTTTGGGCCTGGCGATCGTCGGTTCATGCCGGCCTTGTTGAAGCAAGGCGAGTCCGGCCGCCTCCGGGTCCAGGTCGGGCGTGGCGTCTGGCTCTCAGACTACACCTACGTCAGCAATCTGATCGACGCTATCGTGCTCGCAGACGAGGCACTCGCGCAACGAGGGGCCGACAGCGTCGCAGCCGGCGAAGCCTATTTCATCACGAACGGCGAGCCGATGCCGTTCTGGGACTTCGTTCGTAAGGTCGCCGCCCGTCTTGGATTCCCGCCGATCAAGTACCGAGCCCCGAAGTCTTTGGTCTACGCGATCGCCGCCGTCAAAGAAGGGATCGACACGCTCAAGGGAGGGACCCTGAGCCAAGAAGATGGGCTGACGCGTTTCGCGATCCGCTACATGTGCACGCACCACTACTTCAGCATCGACAAGGCCCGGCGCGATCTCGGCTATGACCCTGTCGTCTCGGTGGACGAGGGCATCGAGCGCACGTGTCAGCATCTCGAAGCGATCGGAGCTGTTTCCACACCGTCCAGGTCACAAGCGACGACCGCCTGACTCGGGGCCAAGGCGTCTCGATTCGATCCCGACCGGTCGAGACAGGGCCCCCAACGGAAGACGTCGAACCCAACTTTACTTTTCGGCAAGCAGAGACCCGTTTCTCCGTGCTTCGCGTCGCGTGCAGCTTGCAAGAACCGTGGTATTCCGAGCGCCGAGTGGAAGCAGGAACGTCGCTAGAAGGGATCCGGCGCTCGACCTATCCGCCCCCGTATCCGGAGGGCTGGTACGTGATCGCGCGCTCGTCGGAGCTCGGCACGCAGCCTCAGCTGGTCCAGGCGGTCGGCCAAACCTGGGCGGTGTTTCGAGACGATCAAGGAACACCGCGCGTCGTCGAGGCCTTCTGTCCCCATCTCGGTGCGAACCTCGCGGACGGATGCGTCCGCGACGGTCACCTCGAATGCCCGTTTCATGGTTGGCGCGTACGAGGCGATGGCTACGTGGTCGGAAGGCCGGGGCCGACCGAGCCCGATGATCGATACCGGACGCGGTCGTGGGCGACGGACGAGCTTCATGGGTGGGTCGTAGCCTACCATCGAAGCGACGCCAAAGTGCCCGGGCCAGCCCCAGAGCCCCCTTACCGACTGCAACGCGTCCGCGGGATCGACGCGGGCGACTTGATCTACCGCGGCGAGCACGACGCTGGCCGCGTTCGGATGCACCTGATCGAGTTCGCCGAGAACAGCGTCGACTTCCAGCACTTTTCCTCGATTCACGGCGCTCTCCGCATCCCTTGGACCGAGATTCCGATCCCAGGCATGCGCATTCATCACGAAGCGACATGGCAGCGCGACGACCAAGAAGAGCATGTCTCGTGGTTCGGGAACGAGGCCATCCTGGAGTTTCGTGGGAAGCCGATCAAAGACTCCGGCGCTCGCGCCATGGTTCGCTTCGACGGCCCAGGCGGCGTGGTTCGCTTCACCTTCACCTTAGACCGCGGTGGTGGCCAGGTTGTCATGTTCCAGAGTCACACCCCGGTCGCACCGCTCGAGCAGCAAGTTCACTTCCGCTGGTTCAGCTCGAAGAAGGTCCCGAAGCCCCTGGCGTCCTTCGTCGTCGGCAACTGGATCTCGCAGTGGCGGCAGGACATCGATATCTGGGAGCGCAAGATCTACCGTTCACAGCCGCAACTGGGTCGCGGGGATGGGCCGATCCACCAACTGCGCCGTTGGTACTCCCAGTTCTACCCGGAGACTTGAGCTCAGGTCCCCGACGTCACCTTGGGGATCTTGTCGTTGGCGTCGTTGAACAACTGCTGAGGCCAACGCGTGGTCGAGTCGTTCAACGCGTACCCGTAGCCGGCCCAGCCATGGGTGTGGCTACGCGTGAACTCGCTTGGGCTCATGCCCATCGCCTGAAGGATGTTCGAAAGCCATTGCGCGTAGAGGATTCCGGGCCGGCGTTGGTCATGGAGCGCGGAGTTCCCTCGGCTCGAGCCAGGCATCAAGCCCCCCGACCGATTGCGCAGGTCGAAGTAGTGACCGGTGTTGAAGTAGCCGTTGACACTTCCCGCCGTGATGACAGGGATCCCGTCGGAGTCGTGCGTACTCGGGCCGGATTCTTGTGCCCACATCACGAGCCCCTGGTCGAGCAGGGACGACCCGTCGCCGGCGTCGATGGCGTCGATCCGGCCGATCAGATCGACGAACGTGTCGCGGAAGAAGTTGGCGTTGGCCGTCGTGATGATGTCCTGAGGGTGCTCCGGGAGGTTGCCTTCCTGGGCCCACTTCTCTCGCGAGAACGCGGCGCGGTGAGCAACCGGCTCGTGCCACTGATCGCCTCCGGCGTAGCTCGGGCTGTGGTGGAATGTGTTGGTGGCACGCACCGTGGCGATTCGGCAGGCGCCGCAAGAGATCGCTGCCGCGAAGACGGCGTTGTAGTCTTCGTGCCACTTCCTTAGATCGGAATAATCCGGGGACCACATGCTGCTGGTCGTGTTGCCTCGGTTGGCCGCGCCAGGATCGCATGCGGCACCGCCACCGAGCGCTTTGGTGGTGGTGTCTGATTTGTCGAAGCGGCGCGCGAGGTCAGACACCATGTCCATGTGATCGGTGAGGCGTGCTTTGTCGTTGGCGCTCAGCCGCCGGGCATCGCCGAACGCACCGTTGACGAGGCCGTTGTAGTGTTCGACGACTCGGTTGAGGACGTGCGTCCGCGTCTCGCCTGGTGGCATTGGCGCGGGAGGCATCGGCGCTGGTGGCTGAGGTGCCGGGGCAGGTGGCGGTGGCTCTGGCGAAGGCGGTGGCGGCTGCGGCGAGGGCGGCGGCGGCATCGGTGCGGGAGGCGGCGGCTGCGGAGAAGGCGGCGGCGGCATCGGCGCGGGAGGCGGCGGCTCTGGCGAGGGCGGCGGCGGCATCGGCGCGGGAGGCGGCGGCTGCGGAGAAGGCGGCGGCGGCTCGGGCGCGGGAGGCGGCGGCTGCGGAGAAGGCGGCGGCTGCTGCCCGGGAGGATCATAGGGAGAGACGTTCGAGAGCAGCGTCCGAAAGAGCGCGTCTGGGCTCGTCGCGGGCGACATCGCCTGCACCCCGGCGGACCGCTCGATCCACGAAAGCCCTTGTCCGACGTGCATCGACTTCAGGTAGTAGGGGTCGCCGGAGCCGTAGAAGCCCGCCCAGTTGGCGAGGACCTGGTCGATCGTCGGCACGTAGAGCGACGCGATGTCGGGCCCTTGGTCTCGGCGCTCGTAGTTGCCGAGCACGTGCGCGGTGCTGTGGCCGACGTAGAACGGGATATCGAGCCCGCGGATGACCATGAGCTTGTCGATGAGGCTCTGCGGAAGATCACCTGATGCCCCGGTGAGTACCGACGACATGCGCACTTGGCTCCCCGACATCGTGCGAACCAGGCGCCCGTACCGCATCGTATGGCCGCTGTAGAGATTGTGCGAACGATTGAGGACCGAGTCTCCCGGGTACATGTGCTCGGGCCACACCCCGCCGTGCTCGGTCAGGTATGCGACAAAGAACTTCGGGTCAGGTGCCTGCGCTTTGGCGGTTCGCGGTGCGAGAGAGTGCAAGAACGGAATCGAAAGGACAGCGCCCCCCGTCCCAAACAAGAAGTGGCGGCGGCCCAGTTGTCGCACGGGCATTAGGACTCGTCTCCTCTCAGACGCTGACGGAACGCGGGCAAGAACGCGATCTCTTTGAAGAACTCGGCCAGTGTTGCGCCGTTGACGATCTCGTCGCTCAATGCGTCGATCGTTCCGGCATCACCGCCGTAGGCTGGGTCTGCTTCGAGCCCTAGCGCGAAGCGTACGTAGTGCGTGGCGAAGCAGCGCTGGAGCTTGCCGCTATCGAGCAGCTCGTCGACCAACTCGGTCGGCCCGGTGACCACCGTCCCATCCGACGCGCCGTCGATCAGCGGGGTGGCCTCGAGGTCGAGAGCCGTCATCGTCACGTCTCCTTCGGTGTCGATGATCATTTCGTCGTCTCGGTGGCGGCCCAAGGCGTCGAACCCTTCGAGCGGAAAGCCGAGCCCGTTGATGAACATGTGGCATCCGTTGCAGCTACCCGGGCTCGTCAACGCTTCGGTTCGTGCCCGCGTCGTCATGGTGGCCGTCACTGCATCGGGGGCCCCGTTCACATCAGCAGGCGGGTCGCCGAGGTCGTCGCAGAGGAAGTTCTCGCGGATGCGGACGCCTCGGAGGATGGGGTGGGTGTACACAGTGGCTGCCGAAAGCAGCGCGCCGCGCCCCAATACACCGATGCGTTCGGGCGTCGGGAACTCGACCGGCGGAGACATTCCGTCCCAAACGGGGACTTCGTAGATCGAGGCCAGATCTTCGGTTCGGGCGAACGATACGTTGCTCGTGAACAAGTCGTCGAAGTGACCGTTGGCCCGGTAGAACTCGCCCATGTCGATCGCTTCGGCGATCATGTTGTCGCGTAGCTCCGGCGACACATCCGCGCCTTCGATGAAGGCCATCTTCTGCGCGTCGAGGGCCGCCACCCCGCCATACGGGTCGCCCGTGTCGTAGAGGACGAGCCATTCGTAGAAGAACCGGCGGAAAGTCGCGCGGGTTCGGGAGTCCGCGTACACACGCTCTACTTGGGTGCGATACCCCGACTCGGTCAGAAGCGAGCCGTCTGCCGCGGCGTCGAACAGTTCTTCGTCGGGCATCGAGCCCCAGAAGTGGAACGAGAGCCTCGAGGCGAGTTCGTACGCATCGAGCTCGAAGAGGCCATCTTCGATCTCAGGGCCCTGATCGCGAATGAAGTAGAGGAAGTTGGGGGACACCAGCATCGCCACGAGAAGGTCGTCGATCGCTTGCGGCGTGGCCTCGTAGTTGCGGCCGCCATCGGCGAACACCGTGTCGAGAAAGAAGCTCCGTTCGTCATCGCTCAACGGCCGCCGTTGAGTCCACTGACCGAACGTATCGATAAACTCGCCGACGCATGCGGTGTGGTCGTTCGACGCTTCATCGATGCACGGCCCGAAGAGCGCGACGCGCAAGAGCTCATCGCCCGACACCGCGTCGCCGATCGTCGACGCGATGTCGAAGTAGCCGCGAACGTGCAGCTCGCTCACGTTCTGTGACATGCGACTGAACGTCGACCCAACGAGCTCGCCGAAGTCGAGTTCTGCCGGGTCGTCTGGGATAATCCCATAGGTCGGGTCAATCGCGTCCAGCAACGGCTGCGCGTCCCCGCCGAGAAAGTGCACCAGCAGATCGTGAACAGTCCGCTGGTGCTGCTGCTTGGTCATTCGCAGCATCGTGGTTTCGCTCGGGAAGCTTGCGCCCTGCTCGGGCGGCTGGTTCATCCCGGGTGGCTCCCCCTCAGGAGCACCGCCAACCACGTTTGAGCCTCCGATCACGCCCTCACACGCGACCAGAAGCAGACCTAGGACCCCTATCCAATGCCCTCGAAACAACTCTTACCCCTTAGGGTCGGTATTGCTCCTTAAAGGTATGTCTGTCTAGGCTCATGGACAGTTGATTACAACTTTATTCATCTATTGGGGTTATCCGAATCGACACTATGCAAGCGGCGGAATTGCACGGAAAATGGTGCCCGACGCCCAAAGGGGGCGATAACGGGCACGCTTGCCGGGTTGCCGGCACCTGATACAAGCTCGCCGATCGTGCGCTGCGGTCGCGGGGGGACGTCCGAGTGACCAAAGAGATCCTCATCATCCTAATCACGTCTGGTTCGTTGGCGTTGCTCGGAGTTCTGGAGTTTCTGCTTCATCGGCGCCGGCTGCGACGCATTCCGATCCGGATTCACGTGAACGGAACACGGGGGAAGACCAGTGTGACGAGGCTGATCGCGGCCGGGCTCCGCGAAGCCGGGGTGCGCACCGTCGCGAAGACGACTGGCACCGTGCCGCGGTTCATCCTGCCGAACGGGCGCGAGGTCCCGGTCTACCGTCCCGGTGGCGCGAACATCATCGAACAGAAGCAGTCGGTGACGATGGCCGCCGCGCAGCGCGCCGAAGCGCTCGTTGTCGAGTGCATGGCACTCCAGCCTCAGCTGCAGTGGCTTTCTGAGGCGAAGCTCGTCCGAGCCACACACGGCGTGATCACGAACGCGCGGCCTGACCACCTCGACGTCATGGGCCCGACTGAGAACGACGTCGCGCGCGCCTTGGTCGCGACAGTCCCGTTCAACGGGGTCTTTCTCAGTGCCGAGAAGAAGCATCGGCCCTTTTTTCGTGAGGTTGCAGAGGACCGAAACTCGCGTTTCCGAGCAGCCGCAGACATCTCACGCCCGGTCACCAAGGAAGACATGGAGGCCTTTGCGTACCTCGAGCATCAAGAGAACGTGGAGCTTGCCGTGGCGACCTGCGAGGAGTTGGGCGTCGACATGGAGACGGCGCTCCGCGGCATGTGGCGGGCGCGACCCGACCCTGGCGCCATGACCGAGGAGACCCTCGAGTTTTTTGGGCGCAAGCTCGTTTTCGTCAACGGTTTCGCCGCGAACGATCCGACGTCGACCAAGTACATCTGGGAGCAGTCGCTCCGGCGCCACCGCGGGCTCAAGAAACGGATCGCGGTCTTCAACTGCCGCGCCGATCGCGCCGATCGCTCCCAGCAGCTCGGCGAGTCGTACTCTTCGTGGACGCAGGCGGACGAAGTCGTCTTGCTCGGCACCGGCCAGTACATTTTTGCGCGTGCCGCCGTGAAGAGCGGCCTCGACCCCACCCGTCTCGTGTTCGTCGATCGCGATCACCCGGCCGACATCTTCGAGATTCTGCTCGGCCTTGCCGAGTCCTCGGCGCTCGTGATGGGGCTCGGGAACATCGCAGGGCCGGGATTGGCGCTCACCGAATACTTCGCCAACCGAGGATTGGAACATGCCAGAGATTGAGTTGCTATCGCTATCCATCGGGCTTGGGCTGGCCGCGAGTCTCCTTTACGGCGAGCTCTTCGGCCTCGCTGCGGGAGGCATGGTCGTCCCCGGTTACATCGCCATGTTCGCCGACAAGCCGGTCGACGTCGCGCTCACCCTGCTCGCCGCGCTCGTGACCTTCGGGGTCCTGAAGGGCCTTTCCCAGATTGCCATCGTCTACGGTCGTCGCCGAACGGCACTGACGATCTTGGTTGGATACTTGGTCGGCATGACGTTTCGGTGGTGGCTCGGAAGTCAGATCACACCCTTTTCTGAGGCGGCGATCATCGGATTCATCATCCCCGGCCTCATTGCGATCTGGTATCAACGTCAAGGCGTCCTAGAAACGACGTTGAGTCTGGTGACCGCAGCGATCATCGTTCGTATGGTGTTGGTCGTGTTCATGGGAGACATCACGATATGAGGGGGATGTACTGGAAGCCGGAGGGCGCCTCCCAGGTTCAGCGCGCGCTCGTCGCAGCGCTCGCGATCACCGGCCTGGTTGCCGTGGAGCGCTTCCCTTCCGAGGAACAGCAGCCCTACTACGCCGAGAAGATGCTCGCGGCCCGCAAGGCAAGGGAAGCGATGGACGTGATCCGAGACGAGTCCGAGAAGCGCGGACTTCCGTCCTTCGAAAAGACCGACCCCGCAAGCTCTCGACTGATCGGTGTGCTGCTATCTCCGATCACGAGCGGCAGCGGAAGCCTCGTGTCGAAGCAAACCACGGTGAACCCCAACTTCGCGGCGGTCGTCGTCCAGTGGCTCAAAGACTTGGGCATCAAGAGCGGTGACGTGGTTGCGGTCGGGCTCTCCGGCTCTTTTCCGGCGTTCAACATCGCCGTGTACGCCGCGATGCACGAGCTAGGCGTCGAGCCCGTGATCATCTCAAGCACGGCGGCATCACAGTGGGGTGCCAACAACCCGGGCTTCACCTGGCTCGACATGGAGTCGGTGCTTCGAAAGAACGAAGTGTTTCCTTACAAGTCGGTGGCAGCGTCTCTTGGAGGCGTCGGGGATGAGGCGATCGGGCTCACCGGGCGCGGTCACAAGATGCTGACTCGTGCGATCGAACGGAACGACATCCCGGCCATCGGTGTCCTCAAACCCGAGAGCGACGCCGCGGTCGACGACCTCGTCGAAGAGGCGCCATCCGATCTAGCCGCAGTCGACCAAAACCGCGTTCGCGAACGCATGCGCATCTACTACGAGAACGCCGGCGATCGCCCGATTCAAGCCTACGTGAACGTCGGCGGGGGTACGGTTTCGGTCGGGACCAAGGTCGGCAAGCGTAAGTTCCTGGCAGGCGTCAACCGTCGCCCACCGAAGGGGATCGACGAGATGCCGCCGTCGGTGCTCGGTGCCTTCCTCGAATCGGGGGTTCCTGCGATTCATGGGACCCGGATGATCGACATTGCAGAGGCCTACGGGCTCGAGATCGCGCCGCGCCGAACTCCCGAAGTAGGCCAGGGCGACATCTTTCAGAAGCGTCAGCCCAACCGATGGCTCGCCGGCATTGTGCTCGTGTTGATCCTGCTGTCTCTGTTCGTGATCGCTCGCGCTCCGTGGGGCACGCGCATGCTTCGAACGACGATTCCGCCGGAGAGCATCGTCCCTCCTGCGCCTCGGCCCCCGAAGGAGCTGGCGACTCAGGTCGACACCGACGGCAACGGCGCCACCGCCTCTCGCCCACCTTCGGAAACCCCGCCTCAGCGTCCTCCCGTTTGAACGAAGTCGCGTTCGCTACGCAACCGCTCTACTTCACGTGATGCAGTCGCCATGCTATCGCCTTGCCCGAGGGGAAGGTGTCCATGCTTCGTGTCGCATGTGGGGTTCTTGTTTCGGTCCTTTGGTTGTCTTTGTCGAGTTGTGGTGGCTCCAGTTCCGATGGGTCTGTCGAGGTCATTTGGGATCGCACGGTCGACTTTACGCAGTTCCAAACGTTCAGCGTCGTCACCCAAGAGATCATCGCCAACGATCCCGACTTTCCGACGCCCCCCGAGCTTCCCGACGATGCCGTGGCAGCGATCGATCAGATCAACACCCTGATCATTCAGGCGATGGGGCCTGCAGGGGTCGGCCTCACTTACATCCCGCCTGAGGAAGTGACGCCCGAGAACCAGCCCGATCTCTGGGCCGGCAACGTGGGCGCGGTCAGCGAAGAGCAAGGGATCGTGTGGGAGTGCGTGGGAGGCTACTGGTGGGGCTACTGGGGTTGGTACTGGGACCCTTGCAAGTGGTCCTATCCGCGTACGGTCGACTTCAACGTCGGGTCGCTGCTGATTCCGGTCGCATCGACCTCTCTCCAAGAGGCGGTCTTCGGAGGTCTCGCGCAAGGAATCATTTACGATGGCGGCGACAACGCCGAGCGCATCCGAGCCGCAGTCGCAGCGATCTTCGCGCAGTGGCCCTCCGAGCAGACCGGCATTCCCAGCAACCAAGGCACGGGTGGCATGGGAGGGGCAGGCGGCTCCGGCGGCGCGGGCGGTTCCAATCCCTGAGTCGTCCGAGGTCCGCTAGCGGTAACGACGTGTCCCACGCCGCCGTTTCCTGCGCGGTTCGAGGCTTGCCCGTCCGCGATGGGTGAGGTGCGGCGGAAACACATAGGCCGCCAGGTGTTTGAGAGGGTCGAGAACACGCCCGTGTCGAAAGAGACCGAGATGCAAGTGTGGGCCTGAGTCTCGAACTCCGGTCTCGCCGACCAGGCCGAGCACCTCACCGGCGAGCACTTCGTCTCCCACGTTGACGTCATACCGTGCGAGATGCGCGTATAGGCTCACCACGCCATCGCCGTGATCGACTTCGACGAAGAGGCCTTTCGGTCCCATGTGTCGGCGGTGTACGAGTAGGGCGCCCCAGGGCTCTAGGGCGATGTGCGCGCGGCGTTCCCAGTCGACACCGGCAAACGTCACGACGCCTGATGCCACCGCCAAGACGGGTTCACCGGCCTCCGATGCGAAATCGATTCCGCGGTGCGATCGACGACCGCCGTCTCGTGGTTCGCCAAGACCACTCGTCGCGACCCTCGGAAACCCCTGGAGCGGGCTCACGAAGTCGATTCCTGCCAGCGTTCGGTTGCGCTGGTGGGTCGCTGCGTGGCTTCGAAGAAGCCTTCGTCGTGCCGTGAGGATCCGATCCTCGGGCCCAGCGTCGCTCACCTTGTCTCCCCAAACGAAATGCGAGATCGAGTGTCGATGCGGGGACGAGTCGAATGCGCGATCGACGTCCGGGCACTGCTCTCGAAACACGCGGACCAAGGCTGCTGCGAAGTACAAGTTGGGTTCGGGTTTCGCCAGTGCGCGAGGGTGGAACGCGAACTTGCTCACGTCGAGCTCGCGTCGCTGCCAGCCCCTCTTGTCACGGACGCCGTAACGATACATGCCCTGGCGAACGTGGCGTGCGTGCATTCCAACGTTGATCAGGGTCAGCCCAACTCCGTAGCTGCTCTTCACATGCTGGTCGCAACCGCTCTGCGTGTAGACCAGGGCAGCGACGAGCCAGGGGTCGACCTCGAACTCCCTGCTGTATCGGACGATGTGCCTTGCGTATCGATCGGCGTTGTCGTGGGTGCTCGCCGGACACAGGTCCCGCATCGCCTCCGCGAGCTCTTCCGCGGACACCGTCGCGGGAGAGGCAGGCTCCTCCGGCCATATCGAGAGGTCGATCAGACCGACACCGCGGGGCCGGAGCCCGAGTCGACGCAGTTCCTGGGCGTCGAGGGATCCGACGTCTTGGTCCGGCTGCCTCCTCGGCGCATCGCTCAGAACCACACCTTTCCTCAGGCGTCGCTCCCACGGCGTTCGCTGCGCATGGGTCGGCTCCAGGCTCGTCACCAGCACCAGCAGGACGAGCGAACTGAGCAAACGAACCGGGGTCTTCAAGCGGTACTCCGAATCCTCACAGGATGCATCTCACGGGGAGCGCCAACAACTTTGAGGGTCCGACCGTCCAGTTTTTTTGAGATCTTCAAAGGTTTTGCGACTGTTCCACATGTCCGCTAGGGTGCCGGTCGAGCCGTGCGACCGGCTTACGTGATGACGGACCACGTTGGGAGAAAAATGGGGGAGCGCCTCGCATCGCTAGTCAATCGCCAGGAGCTATTTGCTCGGCGGCAATACGAACCGGTCATCGCGCATGACGCGCTTCACCAGGCCACGTCGACCTGGTTCGGGGTTGGCGTCGCGGCGGACGCGGCAAGCCGCGGGCTTCCTGTCGACGTGCTGATTCTGGTCTTTGCCCAAGAGATGGTGCGCCGCACGCTTGGGCATTCGAAGAGCACCATCCTGATCGCAGACAGCAATGCCTGCGACGCTGGTGTACCCCGGCTCGACGTCCACCGCGCGGCGTCGTCCGCCCAGGCTCCGCTCGAAGCCCTGATCGACCACTTCGGTTTTCCGGTGACGGTGCGCAGGGCGTCTTCGTTGGCGCCCGCCCGCGAGGTCGCCAAGCGGCAGGCCGCGCTCGAGATCGACAACGGCTACGTCGCGCAGCAGCTCGTTCAGACCGACATCATGCGGGAGAAGGGCGCTGGCGTGAAAGTCGGTTGGGCATTGTCCGCCGCGACCTACGACGAAACCTATTTCGATCGCCTTTACGCAAACCGGTTCGGGTCGCGCGTCACGTTCGCGTACACGATCGGGGGTCGTACACTCAACCCTCAACGGCCTAGAGCCTGTCCCTATCTTTGCCGCTCTCCCGAAGAGAGGCTTCTTCTCGGGCGACCAGAGAACGCCGTTCGAAAGCTCTACGAGGGGACCAACACCACCGCCGCCAAGGGTTATCGTCGTCTTCTCGGCAAGCTCGCTCGCGCGAGTCAACACCTGACCGGCCGCGACCCAGGGACGCCCGAGAGCTTCCTGCAGTCCGTCGTCGACGTGTCAGCGAGTGCTACTGCAGGAACGCGGCGAGCTCGCGAATCGCGGGCGGGCGCCCCGTCGACCCTGTCTCCTTGAACGCGCGACGCTGAACCTCGCTAAGCTCCTTTGCGCCACCGCCCGCATGCCCCGTGCGGATGAACGACCGCGGTCGCACGCCCCGTTCGAGGAGGAGCGCGGTCGCATGGTCGAACACGGCCTCGCGCGTCTTCATCGCTTCGAAGCTGCTGAGCTCGAGGGCTCGTTCCAGCGTTTCGCGTGCTTGACCGAGGCCGAGAAACTGGCCGATGCGTTCCACGCCCTGCCGCCGATTCGCTACGAGGTCTTCGTACCGAACCATCAGAACATCGGCGTCGGACTCGTGGGCCCGCCAGCCTTCGAGGTGGTCGAACCAAGAGCCGTATTGCACTCGGCCTCCGATGAACCGGCGGTAGAAGTCGTCGAGGGTGCCTTCGAAACCGAGGTAGTCTCGATAGAGGTGGTAATACGAGAGGAGCACGTCCTGACCATCTCGCTCGACGTAGACGTACCTGGCGCCGTCGGGCAACCACGCGCGCGGGAGGTGGCTCTTGAAGATGCGAGGCGACGGGAACGACTCGAACGAACGGGCGGTGTGCTCGCCGATCGCCAAGGACCGCTCGAACCAGGGTGACACCTGGGTGAGGTGTTCCGGGTCACCCTCATCGCCATGTGCCAATAGATACGCGATCCACTGCGTGAGGGTGGTTCCGGATCGCGGATAGCTTGCGACGAAGACGTCATCCGGTCGCACGACGAACCCGTCACGGCCATGCAGGAAGTTGATGATTCGCCGAGCATTGTCGAGATTGCGAACGGCGACGTCGAGCCATTGGCTTGTGATCCCGAGGAGCCGGCTCGTTGTGGTGGATGGCCGCATCATCTGACCCTGACTACCCTAGCACCGACGATGGAAGCCCTAGCACACATTGCGACACCGGAGTTCATCGTCGCGTTTGTCATCGTCTTCGCCGCGGCCACGGTACAAAGCACCGTTGGTTTTGGGTTCGCCTTGCTCAGCGTCCCGCTGCTCGATTTACTGGATCCGGTCTTCGCGCCGGTCCCTCAGCTGGTTGCGGTGCTGCCGCTCACCCTAGCCGTCGCGGCGCGCGAATGGTCGGCCGTCGAGCTCAAGAGCACGGCTTGGATCTTCGCGGGTCGCATTCCGGGCGCGTTCGTCGGGGTAGCGCTTCTGAAGTGGTTGGGCGAGCCGGAACTCGACGTACTGATGTCTCTCATGGTCGTCGTCGGGCTTCTCCTCGTCGTCCGAAGCCCGTCGTTCAGGCGCACGCCCCTCGCCGAAGTCATTGCAGGGGTGGCGTCCGGAACGATGGCGATGGTCTCGGCGATCGGTGGACCGCCGATCGCCATCCTCTACCGAAACGACCGAGGGCCGACGGTCCGTGCGAACTTGGCGCTCGTCTTCGCGATCGGGGTCTGCATTACGTTGACCGTCCGCACGGCAGCGGGTGAGGTATCGTCTACCGAGGTTGCGGTGGGAGTCGCGTTCGTACCAGCTATGCTCGCGGGCCTTCGAGCGAGCAAAGGGCTCCTCCACCGGGTCGAAGGGAAGATGTTGCGCAATGCAATCGTCGTTATCGCAGGGCTCGCAGCCATGGTCCTCTTGGGCCGCGGCTTGCTCAACGCGTGAAGTAGACGAACGTCGTGTCCGGCCTGAAGCGAACCGCGTGCCAGCTTGGTGGTACGTCGGGTTCGCTCCAGTAGTAGAGCCATCGCGCGTCTACCGGCGCGATGTTCGTGCAACCGTGGCTCCTGACTTTGCCGAAGTCGGTGTGCCAGTACGCGCCGTGAAGCGCATAGCCGCCGTGGTAGTAGAGCGTCCACGGCACCTCTTCCACCTCGTAGAACCCATCGATCGGATCGGTCGCGTTCATGGTGGTCGAGATGTACTTCTGCTGAACCTTGAAGGTCCCGGTCGGAGGCTCGTAACCCTTCTTGCCGCTTGAGATGACCGTCGCGTAGACCGGCTTGTCGCCCTCGTACGCCACCAAGGTCTGTTCGCCGAGGTCGACGTGGATCCACTTGGTGCCTGCGGTGACGGTGCTCGGCCGATCGACCGCGCGGGCGACCCTCACTTGGTCCCTCCGCACGATGCCATCCCGGCCTCGGACGTAGTCCACGCCGCCGTCCTCAAACTCGTCTGCGACCACGAATCGGGCGTGTTTCTCTGCCGTTCCCACGGTCGCGAGGGCTCCGCTTCGTTGGGTTAGTAGCGGCCGGTCTTCTTCGTAGACGAACGCCAGCGGAAGCGTCCACCCGCCCTTGCCGAGCTGTTCTCCGCGCACGATTTCAGGGTTTCGGAGCTCGAGATCGTCCGCCCACACGTAGCGGTTGCGTACGGTACGGTAGAAGACTTTGCCGTCCTCTTCTCGCGTCGCCTTCTCCCCCAGCGCCAGGAAGTAGTCCCCTTCCATCAGTGAAGACACCACCTCTGGGGTTGGGCCCTTCTTGAGCATGGCACGACGAGCCTGCTTCTCCTCGGCGACGGTGGGCATTCGGTAGTAGCGAGGCGCGCGCTTGGTGATCACCCGTGCGTATTGGTACGGGAGTCGTGCTCCGACTTCGGCTGGCGGGACTCCGTAGTTGTCCGAAGTGGGGCTGTCGCTGACGTGGAAGCCGAGGCTCGTGCAGACGTACCCGAACGGATCCGCCTTGTACCAGGTGCCCCCCTTGCAGCCAGCGCCTGAGACGGCGGCTCCAACTGGCACGATCGTCCCGCGTCGTACGATCCCCGCGACCGCTGGGTTGCTGGCGGCTTTGTCGTAGACGAAGGCGTCGTAGTGGAACGCTTTGCCGAACAGGCCGGCCTTTCCTGGATTGTTCTTGGCGCCCGACGCATAGCGCCATTCGTCCCTTGGCGCAGTCAAGGCTGCTTGGCTTCCAGGCCCGGTGGTGCCTTCGGCCTTCCGAGGCGCCGCTTGGGCATGTGCCGTTGCGGTCGGGGTCGAGTCGACGCGTCGGTCTTGTTCTCCGAGCGCGACGGTTCCTCCGCCAATGCAGGCGGTGATCGCGACAAGAAAGACGACGGTCCATGGGTTGGCGAGGAGTCGTAGCATCGGCTGGGCCGAGAATAGCGCTCCTTTTGCCGGAATCAAAAGATCAGTCGTCGACGATGTCGTCGGCGTCGCAAGGCCCGTTACAGGGGTTTTCGACGACGCCCGTGTCGTAGAAGTTTCGGAGGACCGTCCCCAGCGATTCCAGCTTGGTGGCCTCGCCATGGGGGTCTTGCATGGTGTCATCCCACGGCGGTGAGTTGCCCACGGGTGGTTCGGGGTTCCCGAAATCCACCTCCACCATCCCGGATCCCATGTGGGGGCCGGTCACGACGTCGAGGCCCCACACGGGGCGAATCAGCGGCGCGAGGTTCACCACGCCGCCGATCGTCCGCGCCATGATGTGGGCGCCGAGATTAGTGACCTGGTGATCGCTCTTCGAGACCTGAATCAAGACCTCGTGCGCGGGCGTGTTGGGGAAACGGTCGGTTCGAATGTACTTCGAATACCCCGTCGGCTCCGCTCGGTCCCAAAGGCCCTGGATCAGCGCGAGATTCATCTGCACGTCGAGTCCGTTCCAGTCGTAGGGTCCGTAGATCAGGGGGGCGAACTCATCGAGGTTCACGCTCCGGTTGAGGAGCAGATTGTACGATTGTCCGGGGACGGCGATCAGGCCGCGCTCGAAGTCGGTCGCGATCGCCATCAGGCTCGCGCCGAGGATCCCTCCTTGACTCCCGCCAAAGTAGTATCGTTTCGACCCGTCGAGTGTGGCCCCGCCACAATCGCTCGCGAGGGCCTGGTTGAGTGGCGTGTCGGGGCCGCCGTCGGCTTCGCGCGATAGCGTTCGCATCGCCATCAGAAAATTCAGGAACCCTTGGTGCATGCGCTCCGGGATCGCCCTGAAGCGGGAGAGGTCGCCGGTGCTGAGGGCGGTGAGAACCGTCGGGACGTCGTCTGAGGAGAACCCTTTCCAGTCGAGTCCGATGGCCGCCAGGTTGAGCTGGGCCGCGATTGGCTGGAAGCCCAAGACTTGCTCCTTAGCGCCGAGTTGACCGTGCCCGAACAGAACCAAGGCGGCGCCTTCGGTTTGCGCTGACTCCGGGACGATGACGGCGGCCGAGTACTGGAAGGTCCCATTTTGTTCGGGCATTCCGTCGCTTCCGAGATTGAG
>JBCCEK010000022.1:0-34024 GCA_039030295.1 Myxococcota bacterium
ACGCAGGTCGACTCCTGCAGCTTTGATCAACTGTCGGATCGATTCGCCGCTTCGAACTTCAGCATTCGAGAGCTTCTGGTGGCGCTGACTCAGACCAACGCGTTTCTCTATCGACGAATGGTGGCGGTCGAAGAAGGGAGCACACCTTGAAACGAATCAGTCGGCGCCGAATGCTGCGTGGCTCGCTCTATGGAGGTACGATTGCCATCGGCCTACCGCTGCTGGATGCGATGGTACCGCGACAGGGAGCCGCCCAAGCGGGCGCGGCACCAAAGCGGATCGTCTTCTGGTTCACCGCCAACGGCACACGCCAAGACGTTTGGTCGCCGCCCGCGAACATGGACCTGTCGAGTCACCCCATGCATGCGTCTCTGGCCCCATTCGCGCAGAAGATGCTCTTTCTCGACGGGGTGGACCAAGACGTCACCTACGATTCGATCGGTGACGGGCACCAGACGGGCATGGCTTGCGTCCTGACGAACGCCGAAGTTCTTCCGGGAACGCTCTTTTGTGAGGGGGCCTGCGATGGCGCGAGCCCAAACTACGTGGGGTGGGGAGGCGGTCAGTCCGTCGACCAGTACATCGCGCAGGAGATCGCCAACGACGTCGTCACGAAGTTTCGGTCACTCGAACTCGGCGTTCAAGTCCGAAGCTCGACGATTTGGTCGCGGATGGTCTACAGCGAGCCCGACAAGCCGGTCCCTCCTCGGGAGGATCCGGCCCAGAACTTCAACGACCTCTTCGGGGACCTCGATACCGACCCGTTCGCGCTCGAACTGGTGCGCAAGCGGCGCCGAAGCGTGCTCGATGCCGTGATGGAAGACCACGCTTCGTTCAGTCGAAAGCTCGGGTCGGACGATAGGCAGACGTTGGACCGGCACCTTCAGTCGATTCGGGACCTCGAGACTCGCCTTGATGCGACCGGAGTGCTCGGCGAGTCGTGCTCCGAACCGTCGGTGAACCTGCCGGGCGGCAACTTTCAGCAGAACGATCAATACCCTGCCACCGGTCGCGCGCAGATGGATATGTTGGTCATGGCCCTCGCGTGCGACATGACCCGTGTCGCATCGCTTCAGTGGTCTCGGTCAGTGAGCAACGTGCAACACAACTGGGTACCGCTCCGCTTGAACGAGGGACACCACGACCTCTCGCACTACGACGATGGGAACGCGGACGCACAGGCCGACCTCTTGGCGATCAATCGCTGGTACTCTGAACAGTTCGCCTACATGCTCGGCTTGATGGACGCCGTCCAAGAGGGAGACAACACCCTGCTCGACAACAGCGTGGTCGTCTGGGTGAACGAGCTCGGAAAAGGCAATAGCCACACCCGGCGCGATATCCCGTTCATGCTGGCGGGAAGTGCAGGTGGGTACTTCAATACGGGACGCCACATCGACTTCGGCGGGGAGCCCCACGGCAAGCTGCTCGTGTCGCTGACCCATGCGATGGACAAGCCCGTGAGCACCTTTGGCGTGCCCCAGTATAGCCAAGGACCCCTCGCCGGGCTGACCTAGACGCGCCAGCATCCCCCGTCTGACCAAAGCCGACGTGCGACCACTTTCGCTCAGGCCGCTTTCGTGAAATACCTCCGGGATGGTCTTTCGAAACGCGGTATTCGCCGGTGGAGGAAGCCGGTGCTTCTGGCAACTCGGATTCTGGGAAGGCGCGATCGAGGCGGGTCTCGAGCTCCGCGAATCGGTGAAGTTCATGGGTTCGACTAGCGCGGGTTGCGCGATGGCGACGGCGGCGGTCCTTGATCGCTCCCGGGACGCCCTCGACCTGTTCAAGGAGATGACTCGGGAGAACCCAGCCAACATCCATTGGCGGAACATCAACCCGTTTCGAGACGCCCCACTCCTGCCTCACGCGCGGATGTACCGCGAGGCGCTGAGAGTCCTCGTCGACCCCTCGGACCTCCCCGCTCTCAAGCGCATCCCGGTCCATTTCTTGATGAGCGGATCGCCCCAGTGGGTCCGCGGGCGCGCAAGCACCGTACTCGGGTTCTCGATCTATGCGCTCGAGCAGACGCTTCTGAACCCCATCCACTCCAGGTGGCCGGCGCGCGCAGGGTATCGGCCGCTCGTAGGCCGAGTGGCGGACTGCGAAACCCTCGACGAGCTGGTCGAGATGATCCTGGCAGCGTCCTGCATCCCCCCAGTGCTCCCCGGTGGGCGACACCGCGACGAACCGGTGCTCGATGGTGGCCTGATCGACAATGTCCCGACGCTCCTCGCCGAGGACCAACCCGGAGAGACGTTGGTCCTGATGAGCCAGCGATACGAGACCAAGCTTCCCGTTCGCCCGTCGACCACGTACGTCCAACCGTCACGCACGATCACCATCGACAAGTTTGACTACGCCAACCCTGAGGGCCTACAGGCAACGTTCGAACTCGGAGTCGAGGATGGTGTTCGCTTCGCCGAAACGAAGCACGAATCGGGGGAGAGCGTCGCGACGGTCTAACCCAGCTGTGAGGCACATCACTTTTTCGCAGTCGGGCGCGTCTCTATATTGTTCGTAAGACTTGATGCTTACGAAGGAAACGCGGAGCCCGGGCCAAAGCGCTCGACCGAGACTGGGTGCTCTCGACAGGGCGTTCCTCCGCTTGGTTCCACGAGAGCTGCTCGACCGAGACCTTCGTTCGCGCTCTCGGGTCCAGCTACTCCTCCGGTACACGATCGTAGGGTTCGTGTTCACGGCACTGTTCTTCCCCTACTCGGTGTTCTACCTAAACATGCCCTACACTGCGTGGACCAACGGGCTTTACGCGGTGAGTCTCCTGGGAACGCCGGTCATTCTCCAGTGGACGCGATCCGTAGGAGCCGCGGCGCACTATACGTTGGTCTGCGCCTTCTTGGTATTGACGTTTCAGAGTGTCGCGCTTGGGGGCGTCGCTGCGTTGGCCTACCCGTGGCTCGCCCTCTTGCCGCTCGCAGCCATGCTCCTCTCGGGAACGCGAGGCGGTGTCTTGTGGACCGTATTGACCGTCGTCACGATGATCCTCATCGGAATCGCCCACGCAAGGGGAGTTCTTCCGGATACGCCGGTCGCGAGGATCGCGGTGGTCGAGGCCAGCACACTCTCGTTTACGGCACTCGGCGTCACTCTCGGGACGCTTGGCTGGCTCTTCGAAACACGCGCGAACGTTCTCTTGAGTCACCTGGAGCGGCAACGAAAGACTTACCACGACTTGTCGGTGCGCGACGTGCTCACGGGGCTGGCGAACCGCGCCCTACTCTCCGAGTGCATCATCCAGAGTTGGGAAAGGTGCCGCCGCAACGGGCCGAACGGGGCTTTGTTCTTCATCGACCTGAACCACTTCAAGGCGGTGAACGATCAGCACGGCCACTTGGCCGGCGACCAGGTGCTTCGCGAAGTTGCGCTTAGGCTCAAGGATGTCCTCCGCCGTTCTGACATCGCGGGCCGGATCGGCGGCGACGAGTTCGCGCTCGTCATCGAGGGCATCGAGAACCGAAGCGACGTCGCTGCCCTTGCCAACAAGGTCGCTTCGGCGCTCGAGGTTCCGATCGAGCTCGATGGTGCGACGGTGCAGATCGGTGCAAGCATTGGCATCGCCCTCTACCCCGACCACCGCTGCGAGCTCGCAGGGATCTCGGAAGCGCACCCCGCAGAGAACACCGGCGTTCGCTACAAGGTCGGCCACGACACGGTTCATCGGCTACTGCAACAGGCCGACACGGCGATGTACACGGCCAAGCGACAGGGTCGACGGTACTGGATCCACGGCGACCGCACGTCGGGCGAGCCACGGCTTCTCGAGTTGGCCTAGCAAACCCTAGGTCGGCCTACCGGTCGCAACGAGTGATGGAGATGCTGTGGTCGAGAACGCCCATCACGACGGCGTCTTCCGCTCGAAGCCTCCATCGCTCGAGTTGCGCCGCGACGTCTTTGCAAGAGGCGCCTTCCGCGACCGAGTCTGTGAGCAAGGCGACCGCTCGAAGCGCCAGTTGTGTATTGCCCGTCTTCTCGGCAAGCTCGTAGACGGGCACGATGATCGGCCGAGGCCAAGGCGGGCCCGGCATGCCATCGAGGATCGCACGCAGCTGGGCTTCATCTCCGCGACGGTCTGCCGCTCGGGCGAAGTAGTAGCGAATGGAGGGGTCCGTCGGATGGTCTCGTTCGAGCGCCCGGTCGTAGGCCTCTTGGTCGGCGTAGGCCGAACTTGCCGTGTGGGTTTGGATGGCTGCGAGGGTCAGGGCGGCGACCGCGACCGCCAATCCGACCTTTACCGGAACACGCGACAATGCCCTACCGAGATAGGGGGCGACGCCGAACGACAAGAGCATCAGCGGAAGGTAGAGGTACCGGTCGAAACCTATCCAGAACGAGCGCGACACGGCAACGACGGGCGCGAGGGTCACAAAGGCCCCGGCGATGTAGACGAGTGACGCCCAGTCGCGCCTTCGAGCCAGAAGAGCCATGACCCCAAGCCCCGCCGCAAGAGCCACAACCTCTGGCCATTCCCAAGGTCCGAACAGGACCCACGAGAGCGACTGCATTGCTTCGGCGCGGAAGGTGGCGATCGCAAGCATGCCTTGCGCGAGAAGCTTCGGGATAGCCAGCCAGACCCCCGGGTCCGTGAACAGATTCGTCGCCGTCCCCAACTCGCCCGAGAACGGTGCGAAGATGGACCGGAGAACCGCGTGGGCGATGATCGCCACGCCAATCGCCGCCGCGTACGCACCCGCATCGCGCGGCCTCCGTCGCAAGACCCAGCCAAGCCAGACGGTCAGGCAAGCCAATACGAACGGAAGCTTCGATCCGGCGCCTAGGAACGTGACGAGACCGACGACTACGCTGCGGCGGACGCGACTAGCGTCGTCGGGACGCTCACGCTCGAGCAGAAACGCAAACGATGCCAACCAGAACCCAGCGAGTAGATCGGAACGTCCGTTGATCCAAACGTAGGCCTCGACTTGGACTGGATGCATGAAGAAGAGGGCCGCAAGGAACGCCGATGCTTGGACGGGGCGCGATGTTTCGGCTGCTGCGCCCAGCTGCTGGCGCAGCGTCACGAAGAGGAGCGCCGACGCGACGGCATGGAGCAGCCACCCGATCAAGTGGTGGAGCCAGGGCCTCGGAGACAGCAGATGTGTGCCGACCAGGGTGAGCATGGTGATTGGCCGGTAGGGACCGACCTGGTCCTCTGCGAACAGGTAGTACGCGGCGTTGCGGTGGAAGACGGCGCCGAGTTCCGCCCAGTCTTGGTAGACGTAGTTGTCGACCATGTGCCAGTCATCGCCGACCCAGTCGCCGCTTAGGCCGACCCACGTCGCGCACAGCGAAACTGCACCCAAAGCGAGCGCAGGACCGAGCAACTTCGCCCGGCGCTGATGAGCCGTCTTTGTCGCCCCCGGACGCACGGCATGAATCGTAGTATAGAACTCGCTCATCACGCGAAGATCCCGAGAGGTCCCATGCTTGGTCTGAAGAAGAAGCGGCGACGCGAATTGATGGCGCGCCCGCTGCCGCCCGAATGGATTGAGATCGTGCACGACAACGTGCCGTACGTGAGCCTGCTTCCAGAGGCCGATCAGGCGGAGCTCCACGGGCTGATGCAGGTCTTCCTCGACGAGAAGCACTTCGAGGGGTGCGGAGGCTTGGAGATCACCGACGAGATCCGGGTCACGATTGCGGCGCAGGCCTGTGTCTTGCTGCTGCACCGCGAAACCAAGTTCTACCCGAAGCTGCAGTCGATCCTGGTGTACCCACACGCGTACGTGGCCAAAGGCTTGCGTCCGACCGACCACCAGGTGATGACCGAGGGGCCCCAGGCTAGACTCGGTGAGTCGTGGGGCCACGGGAGCGTCGTTCTTTCCTGGGACGACGTGGTTCGTGGCGCGTCCGATGTGAAGGACGGCCACAACGTGGTCTTTCACGAGTTCGCGCATCAACTGGACCAAGAGAACTCGGCAGGCCCGGGCGCACCCACGTTGGCGCGACGCTCGATGTACCTCGCGTGGGCGCGCGTGCTGGGTCACGAGTACGAGGCCCTGCTAGACGATCTCGAACACCATCGGCGGACACTGATCGACCCCTATGGTGCGACGAACGCCGCGGAGTTCTTCGCGGTGGTCAGTGAGCTCTTTTTCGAGAAGCCCAAGCAGCTCGCGAAGAAGCACCCTGCGCTCTACGAACAGTTGCGTGGGTTCTACCAGCAGGACCCTGCTGCGATCAAAGCTTGAAGCCGTCGATCACGCCCACCGCAACCGCAAGTTTGATCCGCGAATCGTTGTACTTGGCGAGGGACCTCACCAGTTGGTTGCGTGCGTTCGCGAGGGAAGACTGCGCGGCCACGAGCTCGAGATTATCACTGACTCCGTTGAAGAATCGATCTTTGGACAACTTGAGAGCGAGTTCCGAGACCGCGACCCGTGCTGCCGCGGCTTCGACTTCTCGGGCGCTGTAGACGATCGAGTCGATCGCGCTTCGCACCTCCTCTCCGGCGTTCTCGACAAGCTGGAGTAGGATGCGCTCGGCCTCGATCTCTCTACTACGCGTCGCCTTGATGTTCCCGACGTTGTGACCGCCGTCGAACAGCGGCACAGAGAGCACCCCTCCGATGAGATAAGTACCGCGAACGTTGCTGGCGATCGTATCGCCACTGCCGCCGTAGTTGACGACGAAAGCAATCGAAGGGACCTGTTGCCCGATTGCGGCACGGTGTTTGAAGCCGGCGACTCGAATCGTCTCTTCGGAGAACTTGATGTCGGGCCGATTGATCAACGCGCTCTCCACAGCCTCAGGAACTGGAGGCACAGCCGCGCCACGGTCCGAAAGAGGTGTCGTGAGGTCGATCGCCTCCGGTTGGGGTATCATCAGCAGTGCCTTGAGCTTGTTGGTCGAGACCGCAAGCTGGGTCAGCGCCTGCAACAACCTCGTTTCACTGGCGAGCGAACGCGACTCCGCCCTCGCCTTGTCGAGAGCGGTCGCGACCCCGGAATCAAACGCGACCGCGGTGTCCTTTTCGAGCTCTTCCGCCAACGCTAGATCGGCTTCAAACGCTTCGACCGCGCCTTGAGCCTCGAGCACCTGGACGTAGGTCTCCCCGACCTTCTGAAACACCAGATGCGTCGATAGCTGGTACTTCACTCGGGCGCGGTCGAGTCCGGCTTTTCCCGCTTGAGCGGCGCCGATCGCGGCCAGGTTGAAGATGGTTTGGGTCGCGTTGAGCCGCGCGTCAAATGTCTGGAACGGGCCGAAAACCCCATTGCCGATGTCTTGGAAGTCGTCCGGATCGAGTCCCACAGCGACGAGGTTCGCGGTGCGCCGGGTCTGCTCGACGACCGCCGAGATATTCGGGAGGAGCCCGGCCAGGCTCTCGAGCCGCTCGCCTTCGGCGGTTACAATCCCCTGTTGCGACACCACGGTCCGGACGTTTCGCTCGATTCCGAGCTCGATCGCCCGTTCGAAACTCAGAGGTAGACCCACGACCTGGGAGCTGGTCGCCTCTTCCACGACCACCTCCTGAGCGCGCGTCTCCCCGACTTGCACCAGGAGGCACAAGGCCAGGGTGAGGAAGGGATGCCCTGCTCGGGTCGGCACGGGGGGATAGTCTCCCAATGTCGCCCTTTCGGCGATTTTTCGGCTAAGCTCGGGCCGTGAAGCGACGTCTCATCGTGATGGGGATCGCCCTGGCTGTCGTCTTCGGCGGACTCCTCGGTTGGAATTTGCTCCGAAGCGAGCTTCGCCAAGGCTACCTCGACAAGCACAAACCGGGACCCACGCCGGTTTCGACGACCGAGGTGAAGAAACAGGTGTTCCAACCGACGCTAAGTGCTGTCGGCACCGTGAACGCCGCCCAACAGGTCAACGTCACGTCGCAAAGCGGCGGCAAGGTCACGAAGATCCTCTTCGAGGATGGCCAGGAGGTCGAGCAAGGGACCCTGCTCGTGGTTCTCGACGACCAAGAACAAAAGGCACAGCTCGAAGGCGCGATCGCCCAGCGCGATGAAGCGGCCGACGCGGTTCGCCGATACAAACCTCTCCTCGAGGAGGGCGCCATCTCCCAGCTCAAGTTCGATGAACTGGAGGCGAACCTGAAGGAAGCGCAGTCGCAGGTCGGGCAAGCCAAAGCCGCACTTTCGTACGTTCGAGTCACCGCTCCGTTCTCAGGGCGCCTTGGGGTACGACAGGTGAACCTAGGCCAGCTTGTCCAACCGGGCGTCAACATCGTGACGCTCGACACCGAGGGGGGGCTCTACTGTGATTTCTCGATGCCGGAGGCGAATCGCCAGCAAGTGACGGTTGGCCAGACGGTGGTCCTCACGACCGACGCGAGCCCCGGACGGAAGTTCTCGGGACAGGTGACCGCGATCGACCCGGAGGTCGATCAGTCGACTCGCAACTTCGGCGTGCGCGCGACCTTTCCCGAGGACGAAACGGACCTCACGCCCGGCGCTTTCGCGAACCTCTCGCTCTTGCTCCCAAACACCCAAGAGGTTGTCATGATCCCCCGCACCGCGATTGCGTACACCCTCTATGGCGACACGGTGTTCGTGCTGGATCCGAAGACGAAGACAAAACAGGACGGGGTGACGGCATATCAGGTCAAGAAGACCACCATCACGCCTGGCGCCGAGCAAGGAAGCAACGTTGTCATCGACAAAGGGCTCGAGCAGGACCAGCTGATCGTCACCTCGGGACAGCTTCGACTCGAAGACGGCGACTGGGTAACACCCAAGCCGACGGACCTCGTGCCACCCAAGACGCTACCGCCCGAATGAGTCGAGCTTTGACGTGAGCTTCACCGACATCTTCATCAAGCGTCCCGTCCTGTCGACCGTCGTCGGCCTGGTGATTCTCCTGCTCGGGGTTCAGGGATTCGCAAGCATCACGGTTCGCGAGTTCCCCAAGATGAAGAACACGGTGATCACGGTGACCACCGTGTATCCAGGCGCACCCCAAGACTTGATCCAAGGGTTCATCACAACGCCACTACAAACCGCGATGGCTTCCGCTGAAGGCGTCGACTATCTCGCGTCGACCTCGGTTCCCAGCCAGAGCCAGATTCAGGCGTTCGTCGAGCTCGACTTCGACCCGGATTCGGCGCTGGTCGAGATCATGTCGAAGGTCGCGCAAGCACAGAGCCAGTTGCCCGCGAACGCAACGCAGCCGGTGATCGAGAAGCAGACGGGATCAGAAGTATCGATCTTCTACATGGGCTTCTACTCGGATGAGATGAACTCCGAGCAGATCACCGAGTATCTCACGCGGATCGTGCAACCGCTGTTTGAGACCGTCGAAGGGGTGGGCGAGGTCGACATCCTGGGAGCGACCGACTACGCGATGCGCGTGTGGCTCGACCCGAAGGAGATGGCCGCGCGGCAGATTCGGCCCGACGAAGTGTTCCAAGCGCTACGGAACAACAACTACCAGGCGGCGGCTGGGCAGATCGAGGGCTACTTCACGGTCGCGTCGATCTCTGCGAACACCACGCTGCAGACCGCCAAACAATTCGAGCAGCTGGTCGTGAAGGATCAGGGAGACACGCTGATTCGACTGGGCGACATCGGCAGCGTCGAGCTCGGCTCCCAGACCTACGACACGAAGGTACTGGTGAAGGGAAAACCCGCGGTCGCCCTGAAGGTCGACCCGGCGCCGGATGCCAACCCGATCACGGTGATCGACGCAATCAAGGCCATGCTTCCTGAGATGGCGACCCAAATGCCCGAAGGCCTCGAGTACGACGTCCTGCTCGACCAGACGGTGTTCATCGAGGACTCGATTCACGAAGTCATCAAGACCATCTGGATCACCGCGGCGATCGTGATCGCGGTGATCTTCCTCTTCATGGGGAGCGTGAGGGCTGTGATCATTCCGGTCGTGACCATCCCATTGTCTTTGGTCGGCGTGATCTTCTTCATGGAGGCGCTCGGGTACTCCCTGAACCTTCTGACACTCCTTGCGATGGTGATCGCGATTGGCCTCGTGGTGGACGATGCCATCGTCGTCGTCGAGAACGTGCAGCGCCACATCGACGAAGGCAAGAGTCCGATCGATGCGGCCAAGCTCGGAGCTCGCGAAATCGCCGGACCGGTCATCGTCATGACTTTCACGCTCGCCGCCGTGTTCGCGCCGATTGGGTTCGTCGGAGGGCTTTCGGGCGCGTTGTTTTCTGAGTTTGCCTTCACGCTCGCGGGATCGGTCGTCGTCTCGGGAATCATCGCACTTACACTTTCGCCGATGATGAGTAGCCGGTTCTTGAAGGGCGGCGAGAAACCGAAGATGCAGCAGTGGGTCGAGGGAACGTTCGCCAAGGTCGAGAAGCGTTATGCCTCGATGCTCGACGATGTTCTTCAGCACAAACCGATGATCTTGCTGCTCGCTGGGGTGGTGCTGGTCAGCATTCCGATTCTGTTCTTGAACACTCCGGTCGAGCTTGCTCCCAACGAGGACGAGGGCATCATCTTGGGTCAGGGGACCGCCCCGATGTACGCCAACATCGACTACACCGCGCAGTACACCAAAGAGGCGGCCGACTTGTTCGAGGCACTCCCCGAGAACGCCATCACCTTCTCGGTCGCGGGGTCTTCCGGGGTCAACTCGGCGTTCATTGCGACGAGCCTGAAGCCCTGGAGTCAGAGGAAGCGAGGTCAGCAGAAGATCCGTATGGCGCTCCAGAAGGAGCTTGCCGGGATCACGGGCATGGAGGTCTACACTTTTGTGATCCCACCGTTGCCAAGCAACAAGATTGGGCTGCCGGTGCAGTTCGTCATCACCACCCAGGACTCCGGCTACGACGAGCTGTACAAGGTGACGCTCGACATCCAGAAGAAGGCTGAGGCCAGCGGCAAGTTCTACTTCATCGACCGCTCTCTACGGATGAACAACCCCCAGATCACCCTCGACGTGAAGTCCGACCTCGCGGGAGACCTCGGGATCAGCATGGCAGAGATCGGGCGGGCGCTCGCTTTGGCGTTCGGCGGGAACTACGTGAACTACTTCGACATGGAGGGACGTAGCTACCAGGTGATCCCCCAGTTCTCGCGCGAGTATCGAATCGACAACGATTCGATCAATCAGATCTACGTTCCAACTGGTTCGGGGAAGATGGTGCCGCTTGGGACCGTCGTCACGATCGGAAAGGCGACCAAGCCGAACGCGCTCACGCAGTACAACCAGCTCAACGCTTCTACGCTCAACATGTTGCCGTACCCCTGGGTTTCGATGGGAGAAGCCGTGGACTTGCTCGACGGCTGGGCGAAAGAAGTATTCCCGAAGGGCTACGACCATGCCTATACGGGGGAGTCGCGTCAGTACGTTCAGGAGGGGAACACGCTGGTCTACGCGTTCGTCTTCGCGATCCTCTTGATCTTCCTGATGCTGGCGGCGAAGTTCGAGTCGTGGCGAGACCCGTTCGTCGTGATGCTGAGTGTCCCGATGGCGATCTCGGGCGCTCTGGTATTCATGCAAGCTGGGGCCACGACGCTCAACATCTACTCGGAGATCGGCCTGGTCACCCTGGTCGGGCTGATCAGCAAGCACGGCATTCTGATCGTCGAGTTTGCCAACCAGCTTCAAGAAGAGGGGCACCCGAAGGGCGACGCGATCGCGAAAGCGGCGGCGATACGCCTACGTCCCGTGCTGATGACGACATTCGCGATCGTCGTAGCGATGATTCCGCTGATCATCGCGAGCGGGGCTGGGGCTGCGTCTCATCACTCGATCGGTTGGGTGATCTTCGCAGGAATGTCGATCGGAACCTGCTTCACCCTGTTCGTGGTGCCGGTGATGTACAGCTACATCTCGGAAGACCGTGCCGGCGCCACCACGGCTCAAGGCGCATCGGCTACCCCGGCGGCCTGAATCTGGTTGCGCGCGATCCGCGCCACACGAAGGGATAGAACCCCGGCAGCCACCAGGCCGAGCACGAGACCGAAGCCTTTCGCCTCCCAGTCCGCGTGACCGGCGCCTGCCATCTCAGTGACGTGGGCGGCGACCGTCCCGAGGTAGACGTCGAAGAACATGTGCGGGAACATCCCGAGCGTGCCGATCGCAACGGCGCGGAATGGGACGCGAACCCCTCCGAATGCGTAGCTGAACACCGCGGGATTGAGTGGCAAGAGGCGGATCCAAAACACCAAGCTCGTTCCCTGTGTCTCGGCGGCATCGACGGCACTCTGGATCTGCGGGCGCCCCTCGAGGCCGCGAAGCACAGGCTCACGCAACAGCCACCGCCCGATCAGGTAGACGATCAGGTTCGCCATGTAGACGGAGAAGAAATAGATCAAGAACCCTTCCCACAGTCCAAAGACGACTCCCGCAGTCATCCCAAACAGCGTGTTCGGAAAGAAGACTGGCTCGAGCGCGACGACTGCGAAAAAGAAGAACAGAGGCGCCGCCGGACCCACGCTTCGAACCCAAGCCTCCATTCGAGGAAGCAGATGCGCGAGGTGGTGCCCCTGAAACAAGAGCACCCCAATCGCGATAGCGGCGATCACCCAAAGCCCATGCTTCCCCCAGCGCCGCCCGTCCCGACTCACCCCCCCCTTCTCCACCATCCCCCCGCCCCCCGCAACACCCGGGGTCACTCCGGCCCCCGAAAACCCCTCCGATTCCAGCCACTTCCACCCCACACCGCGAAAACCCAATTCGCCGCCTTCCAACAAAGCAACGCCACCATCCTGGAGACCCTGCGCGACGCCAACAGACCGCCTGTTTTGTTGAGATCTGCGGCGGTGCGTGGCCGTTGTTTCCTTGGGGCGACATGCTGGGGCGGCGGCGAATCGGGTTTTCGCGGTGCGGTCTGTAACTACTTGGAAATTGGCGGGTTGTGGGAGGGCGGAGTGACCCCGTGGTAGGATGGGGGGATGGGTGGATGGCGATGGGGGGGGTGGCTGGTGGTGGCTGCGCTTTGTCTTGGATGTGATGGTGAGCTTGCGCCGCCGCCGCCGGCATCCACTGGCGGCACGTCCGGGACTGGGGGCGCCGGCGGACTTCAACCCACCGGAGGCACGGGTGGCGGCGGTGCGGGCGGAAGTGGCGCGGCCGCCGGTAGTGGTGGCTCATCCGGGAGCGGCGGTGCTGGCGGAGCGGCTGCGAGCGGCGGCACCGGTGGAAGCGGCGCCATCGGCGGCGGCGGTGGTGCATCCGGCGCTGGGGGCGCTGGAGGTGCCGGAGGTAGCGGGGGCGGTTTCGACGGAGACGCTTGTCTCGGTGACCTGGACATCATCATCATCCAGGCCGGGCCACCGAACTTGCGGTCACGATCCGCGGAGTGCGGAGAGGGCTGCGGAGAGGTCGATCCAGACTTCGCCACCTGCGCTGACGAGTGCTTGGAGGACGATGTCCCGGGTCTCTCCGCGCCGTGCCGAAGTTGCTATGTCGACTTGGCAGTGTGCGCGGGGCTCGCCTGCAATGTCATTTGCGCGGTTCCACCCAACGCATGTGAACTCGACTGCCTCGGGTTCACGGGCGACGACTGCGCGGGCTACGATCAATGCCTCAGTGCGCTGAACAACTGCGCCGGACGAGATTCGCTCGACTGTGCCGACGATACCTGAGCAACGGGCTGTGACTGTCGAGTCACCGAAGCGCCCACTCCGCCAAACGTGTCCGAGACACGGAAGACAGTAGGGTGTCGACCGAGAGTCTGATACGATAGCTTGGTGTCTGATTCGGGATTGCCGCCGGGGCCTTCTCCGCGCGGTCCGTCGGACCCTGAGCGCCCGTCGCTGCAACGCACGATTGGCCTGCTGGGGCTCACCTTCGTCGCGGTTGGCGGCATCATCGGTTCAGGCTGGCTCTTCGCGCCGTTGCTCACGAGCCGGCTCGCCGGCCCGGCGGCACTCATCTCCTGGGGCATCGGGGGCATCGCCATGCTCTCGCTCGCCCTCTGTTTCGCCGAGGTCGTTGGGATCCTCCCGGTGGCGGGGGGCATCGCTCGAATCCCCCATTTCACACACGGCGACGTCACCAGCGCCGTGCTCGGCTGGTCGGCGTGGGTCGGCTACAACACCGCGGCCCCGATCGAAACCATCGCCATGCTCCAGTACTTGGACCGCTACCTGCCATGGCTCTTCCACGGGGATGTCACGCAAGGTTCGCTGAGTTGGGCGGGCGCCGCCGTCGCCATCGGGATCCTCGGCTTCTTCGTCGTCATCAATGCCTACGGCGCCGAGGTGTTCTCGAAAGCGAACGCCGCCCTAACATGGGTCAAGCTCGCGATACCGCTCATCATCGCGATCGCCATCCTCGCCGCGCGTTTCGAGCCCGCGAACTTCACCTCCGGCGGTGGCTTCGCACCCTACGGCATGAAGGGAATCTTCGCCGCGGTGTCGGCCGGTGGGATCCTCTTCGCGCTGATCGGTTTCCGCCATGCCGTCGACCGGGCCGGCGAGGGGAAGCGACCCAAGGTCACGATCCCAGCGGCTCTCACGCTGTCCCTCATCATCTGCCTGGGCATCTACGGCCTTCTGCAGATCGCCTTCGTCGGTGCGATCGACCCTGCCTTGTTGAAGGATGGTTGGGCCAACCTCGAGTTCGACCATACCCTGGGCCCGATGGCGGGAGTGGCCGCAGCCCTCGGCATTGGCTGGATCACCATCACCCTCAACGCGGGCGCCATCGTCAGCCCATTCGGCGGCGGACTCGTGGCAACCGGATCCATGGCACGTCTCGGCTATGCGCTCGGGCAGAACGGCGTGTTCCCCAGGTACTTCGAGCACCTGTCGCAACGCGGCGTTCCGTTTCGGTGCTTGATCCTCAACTTCATCCTTGGGGGCGCCGTCGTGCTCTTCGTTCCATTCGACGAAGCCGTCGCCCTCAACGGAGCCGCGATTACCCTTTCGTTCGCGGCCGGACCCATTGCTGTCTTGGCACTAAGACGGCAGTACCCCACCGCCAAGCGTGCGTTTCGGCTCCCACTGGCACAGGTGGTGGCACCGTTCTCGTTCATCGTTGCGACGCTGATCGTCTATTGGAGTGGCTGGGAGACCACCTGGCGCCTCGGCTTGATCGTCGCCGCTGGAATCCTCGTGTTCGCGATTCGGATGCGGCAAGAGCGTGTCCACCGGCACGAGCTCGACCTCCGCGAGGCGTCCTGGCTTCTTCCCTACCTCTCCGGGATCGGCGTCGTCTCGTATCTGGGCGACTTCGAAGGCGGCCGAGGATTGTTGGTGTACCCCTGGGACATGGGCGCCGTGAGCATCGTCGCGCTTGCGGTGTTTGGCTATGGCCACCACGTGCGGCTGTCCAACGCCAAGGCCGCGGTCTACCGAAAGCGCTGGGGGACCGATCTGCCGCCCGAGACGGTGCCTCTCTGACGGTCGTTCGGTGTCAGTCGGAGCCCACGCCCGCCACGGTCGGCCGTCCGCCCACAACGAAGTCGGAACCCGCTGGCAGCTGGAACACCCGGAGCTCGAACTCTGGCAACACCGCCAAGAAGTGATCGAAGAGATCGGCTTGGATGCCTTCGTAGCGCCCCCAGTTCTGATCGTTCGAGAACACGTAGATCTCGATCGGCAGGCCGCGATCCGAGGGCGGCAGCTGGCGGACCAAGAAGGTCATGTCTCTGTGGATCTTTGGATGATGGCGAAGGTAGGCCACGACGTAAGCGCGGAACGTCCCGACGTTGGTCAACCTTCGGAGGTTGGTGGGCATGTCGTTGGCCTCCCGTGCGCGATTGGTGGCCTCAACCTCAGCCTTCTTCTCGTGCAGGTAGTCGCGCAAGAGATCGATCTGCTCGAACCGATGGAGCATCTTCTCGTCGCAGAACCGGATGCTGTTCATGTCGATGAAGAGCGCACGCTTGATGCGGCGCCCCCCCGATTCGCTCATCCCACGCCAGTTCTTGAACGAGTCCTGCATGAGCTGGTACGTCGGAATCGTCGAGATGGTCTTGTCCCAGTTCTGGACCTTCACGGTATTGAGCGAGACATCCAACACGTCGCCGTCGGCCCCGTACTTCGGCATCTCGATCCAGTCCCCTCTCCGGACCATGTCGTTCGTCGTGAGCTGAACGCTTGCGACGAACCCAAGGATGCTGTCTTTGAAGACCAACATGATCACCGCGGTCAGCGCACCGATGCCACTGAGAAGCGCCCAGGGTGAGCGATCGATCAAACGCGACACGATCAGCACCACCGCGATGACGAGGAGGACGATCTGCGCGACCTGGACATAGGTCTTGATCGGTGCCCTTTGCGACCCTTCGTAGGACCGGTACACGGAGAGGCAAGCATTGAGCACACCGTTGATCGCCATAGCGACGGTGATGATGACAAGCACCATCGCAAGCCGCTGAACAATCGAGGCGAGTAGGTCCTGCTTCGGAAAGACGAACGGGACGGCCGCGTAGATCACGAGGATGGGCGCCAAGTGGGCGAGGCGATCGGGCACCTTCTGGTCAACCATGGCGTTGTCCCACTGAGTCTTGGAGCGCGCGGCGAACCGCTTGACCCAGGTCAGAAGGATGCGATTCGTGAGGAAGTCCACGACCCCTGCAGCGAGTAGCGCGAGCGCGAACAGGATGGCGATGGCGATCGGTTCCGCCAACGAGGGCCCAAGGCCGAGACTCTGGAGATAGTCGGCCAGATGGTCGAGTGGGTCAGATAGCATCGGAGGGCGGAGTGTAGCCCCTTGGGGAGACGAGCAGTAGTATCGGTTCGATGGCGTATGCACCTGGAGTCGGGCTTCTTCGTACCGCGCAGCAGTGGAAGCGCGATGGGTACGCGGTCGCGATCGCAACCGTGGTGCGAACTTGGGGCTCTTCACCTCGACCTGCAGGCAGCCATCTCGTCGTTCGGGACGACGGAGTCTTCGCCGGCTCGGTGTCGGGCGGATGTGTCGAGGGTGCCGTCATCGAGGAGGCCGCCACGGTGATGAAGGCAGGCGTACCCAAGATGCTCGAGTTCGGCGTGACCCACGAACGCGCATGGGAGGTGGGGCTAGCTTGTGGCGGAACCGTCCGCATTTACGTGGAGCCACTCGTATGAACGAGGTCACACTGACGCAGCTACTCCAACACCTCGACGCGAAGCGTCCGGTCGTACTGGTGACCAACCTGGACACGAACGAGCAACGGCTGCTGGGACGCGGAGAGGGAGCCTCCGATGCGGAGCAAGAGCAAGTGCTGCTAGCGCTGAGCGAGGATCGATGCGCGGTCGTGGAGGAGCCCGGAGCATCGCCCTTGTTCTTTCAGCCCTTCAATCCGCCGCTTCGCCTCGTCATCGTGGGCGCCGTACACATTGCACAAGCGCTATCGACGATGGCCACCGTAGCCGGGTACGAGGTGACCGTTGTGGATCCGCGGCAAGCGTTCACCGAGTCGGAACGGTTCTCGGGCGTGTCAACCGACACGCGGTGGCCCGATGAAGCGCTCGCCGACCTCGGCCTCGATTCGCGCGTCGCGGTCGTCACACTCACGCACGACCCCAAACTCGACGATCCAGCGCTCGAGGTCGCCCTGCGAAGCGACGCCTTCTTCATCGGTAGTCTCGGGAGTCGAAAGACCCATGCGGCGCGAACCCACCGACTGACCAAGGCAGGCTTCACCGAGGCCGAGGTGAGCCGTATCCGCGGCCCCGTAGGCCTCGCGATCGGCTCGCGAACCCCTGAGGAGATCGCCGTCTCGATCCTCGCTCAGATCGTCGAAACCCTGCGTGTCGCCAGCGGGTGACACGAATGTTCATTCGGCTTCGCAAGTCGCTCCAGCGTCGTCCGGAGCGCCAGAGTCGGGCGCCAACGCTAGTCGTGGCAGCAGGATCCGCTTCCTGCGGAGTCTTCGGCAACGAGGGTGGCATCGCCGGCCGCGCCACCGGGGCTCGCCGACGGTTCGGCGCGCCTTTCGGTGGTCACCGCGACCGACTGGCGGTTCGCCGTGATCGCGGCGAGGATGCTCAAGGCGATCTCGCTCGGCGTGGTGGCACCAATATCGATGCCGGCCGGGCCGTCGACCTTCGACCAGGCATCGTCCTCGACCCCGCGGCGACGGAGGTCCCCTCGGAGCGAAGCGAATCGCCTGGGGCTTGCAACGACACCCAGGTACTCGGGTTCAAGCTCGAGCGCGTGACAAAGCGCTTCCTCGTCAAACACGCCGTGCGTCGCCACGACCATCGCCGCTTCATGAGGACGCCGCAACGTGAGCGCTTCGAGGCTCTTGACGACATCGGCACCGTCGAGCGGCGGACGCTCGGTCAGGTCGACGACCGTGACGCGATACCCCACCGCAACCCCGAGTTGGATGAGCGCTTCAGAGACTGGCGAGTTGCCGAAGACCACGAGATCGCGCTTGGCGACATGGGGCTCGAGGTAGATCTCGAGCTCCCCACCACTGTAGCAAGTCATCGGTACGACGATCAGCCCTTCCCGCTCACCTGCCCGAACGGGCTCGGGGGTGATCTGGACAACGCGACACGCGCCATCGGCAAGGGCAAGCTCCGCCTCCTTCTTGACGGTCGGCTCCGCACAGCTGCCGCCGACCCAGCCGTGAACGACACCAGCTTCGGTAATCACCGCTTTGTCGCCCGGCTTCGCTGAGGTCGGCGCCACGGCTCGAATCACGGTCGCCAACACGTAACCCTCACCCCTGACTTCGAGTTCCTGGGCCGTTTCGTGCACGCGATCCATCTCTTCAGTATACGGACCGGGCGCTAATCCGTAACCCCGGCATCACGAAGCAGTTTCCACACCTTTTGAGGGGTGATCGGGATGTCGACGTGCCTGACACCAAGGTGCCACATCGCGTCGACCACCGCGTTCGCAATCGCCGGAGGCGCCCCGACGGTCGGAGACTCGCCAACTCCCTTGGCTCCGATCGGATGGTGCGGAGACGGAGTGATGGTCTTGCCGAGTTCCCATTTGGGGGACTCGACCGCTGTCGGAACCAGGTAGTCGGCGAAGGTGCCGGAAAGGTTCTGTCCGTTTTCGTCGTAGACGATCTCTTCGTAGAGGGCAGGCGCGAGCCCCATCGTCAGCCCGCCGTGAATCTGTCCTTCGACGATGAGCGGGTTGATGATGTGACCGCAATCATCGATTGCGACGAATCGACGAACGTGCACCTCGCCCGTCCCTTTGTCGAGGTCGACCACGCATATATAGCTGCCGAAAGGGAACGTCAGGTTGGGCGGGTCGTAGTAGTCGACCGCCTCGAGGCCTGCTTCCATGCCCGGTGGGTGGTTGGTGTACGCGGCAAACGCGAGTTCTTGGATCGTCTTGGCTTGATCCGGGGAGCCCTTCACTTGGAACTTGTCGATGTTCCATTCGAGGTCGTCCTCGCCCACTTCCAAGAGGTGGGCGGCGATCTTCTTAGCCTTGGCTTTGATCTTGCGCGCCGCCATCGCCGCGGCGGCACCGGCGGTCGGAGTCGAGCGGCTCGCATACGTACCGAGCCCGTACGGCGCGGTGTCGGTGTCGCCTTCCTCCACCTCGATGTCATCGGACGGCAGGCCGAGCTCCTCGGCGACGATTTGCGCGTAGGTCGTCTCGTGACCTTGGCCTTGAGACTTCGTACCGAACCGGGCCATCGCTTTGCCCGTGGGGTGGATACGAATCTCGGCTGAATCGAACATCTTGATCCCCAAGATGTCGTAGTCGGCCGACGGTCCGGCACCCACCACCTCGGTGAAGCTGGAGATCCCGATGCCCATCAACTCACCCTTGTCGCGCTTCGCCTTTTGCTCTTCGCGAAGCGCTCGGTAGTCGATCATGTCCATGGCCTTCTTGAGAGCGGCCTCGTAGTTGCCGCTGTCGTACTCCCAGCCGGTCGGGGACTTGTAGGGGAACTGATCGGGACGAATGAAGTTCTTGAGTCGGTAGTCCGCCGGATCCTCGCCGAGCTCGTGGGCCATGATGTCGGCCATTCGCTCGATCATGTGTACGGCCTCGGTGACCCGAAACGAACAACGGTAGGCAACGCCGCCTGGCGGTTTGGTCGTATAGACACCGTCCACTTCGACATGTGCCGCCTGCATGTCGTAAGACCCCGTACAAATACTGTAGAGCCCCGCGGGGAACTTCGAGGGGTTCGCCGCTGCATCCGCAGCACCGCAATCGGAGAGCGTCTTGACGCGGAGGCCCGTGATCTTCCCCTGATCGTCCGCGGCCATCTCCGCTTCGATATGGTAGTCGCGGGCGAAGCTGTCAGCCTGCAAGTTCTCGCTTCGGTCCTCGATCCACTTCACGGGTTTGCCGGTCACCAGGCTCGCGACGGCGCAGATCACGTAGCCAGGATAGACAGGGACCTTGCCTCCGAAGCCGCCGCCGATGTCGGGCGAAATGATCTGGATCTTGTGTTCGGGGAGCCCGCTGACCAACGCGAAGACGGTCCTGTGCGCGTGAGGCGCCTGGGAGGTCATGTAAATCTGCATGTGCTCGCGCGCTTTGTTGTAGTTCGCGACCATGCCGCACGTCTCGATCGAAGAGACATGAATCCGCGGGATGTACAGCTTCTCCTTGACCACAGTCTTGGCATTGTCGAACACCGCGTCGGTCGCGGCTTTGTCCCCCGCTTCCCAGTGCCACACGTGGTTGGTCTTCTTCTCTTTGTCGTCGCGGACGATGGTCCCGTCCTTCATCGCTTCAAACGGATCGACGACAGCATCGAGAGGCTCATAGTCGACGAACACCTGTTCGATCGCATCGGCGGCGATGTAACGGCTGGTCGCTACGACCGCGCAGACTTCCTGTGCGTAGTAGACGACTTTGTCGATGGGCAGGACCATCTGGGTGTCCGACATCAGCGTTGGCATCCAGTGCAGGTCACCGGCGGCCTTCAAGTCCTCACCCGTGATGACCGCCAATACGCCGTCCATCTCGAGCGCGGCACTGGCGTCGATGCTGTTGATCTTGGCGTGGGCGTAGGGGCTCCGCACAATGTCCATGTAGAGCATGCCGGGAAGCTTCACGTCGTCGACGTAGTTGCCCTTGCCCTGAATGAAGCGAGGGTCCTCTTTGCGCTTCTTGCGGTGGCCCATACCGCAGATCTTCTCTGGCGTTCGGACCTGTACTTCGTCGGTGGTCGGCACCTGTGCCGATGCGTTGTCTGGCAGAGGGCTATGCGGCTCGGTGCGGTCGTCGAGATGCGGCATCACTCACCCCCCGCGTCACCGGCTTGTAGTTTCTCGGCCGCGTACTGGATCGCTTCTACGATCTTGTTGTACCCGGTGCAGCGGCAGAGGTTCCCAGAGATGCCGTGGCGGATCTCGTCTTCGGTTGGGTTGGGGTTCTCGGCGAGAAACCCTTTGGCGCTCATGATCATTCCTGGGGTGCAGTAGCCGCACTGAAGCCCGTGTTTCTCCCAGAAACCCTCTTGCAGAGGGTGAAGCTCACCTCCGGCAGCTAGGCTTTCGATCGTTTCGACCTCGCCACCGCTCGCTTGTACCGCGAACACGGTGCAGCTCTTCACGGGTTTCCCGTTCAGGATCACGGTGCATGCACCGCAGCTCGTCGTGTCGCATCCGATGTGCGTACCGGTGAGCGACAGGTCTTCCCGAATGAAATGAACGAGGAGGGTACGAGCCTCCACCTCTTCGGTAACGCTCTCCCCATTGACGGTCAGCGTGATCTCGTGATCGCTCATCAGTTACCTCCCTTGGCGCGCGCCACGGCCTTCTTGATCGAGCGCTTCACCATCACTCGGGTGATGTCACGTTTGTAGTCGACGGAGCCGCGGAGATCGGCCGAGGGGTCGCACTCAGCAGCAGCCGCCTGCCCGGCGGCCTCGATGTCGTCGTCGGTCGCCTGAGTACCTACGAGCGCGTCTTCGGCTTTGGTGGCCCGCATGGGGACGGCACTAACGTTCGTGAGGCCGATCCGGGCTTCGGCGACCTTGTTCCCGTCGAGCCGAAGCTGGACGGCAGCAGCCGAGATCGCGTAATCGCCAACCTTGCGCTCGAGCTTGGTGTAGGCGCCACCCGAACCCGCAGCCGGCTTCGGAATGCGGATCTCGAGCAAGATCTCGTCGTCGTTGAGAGCGTTCTCGAAAAGCCCCGTGAAGAACTCATCGATGGGGATGGTTCTTTGTCCGTTGGGGCCGCGCGCGACGGCCGTCGCACCGTACGCCAACATCGTCGCCGGGTGGTCGTTCGCCGGATCCGCGTGCGCGATGTTGCCGCCGACGGTGGCTTGGTTTCGAACCAACGGGTCCGCAATGACGACGGCGGTATCGTGAAGCAGCGGGAATGAGTTCCGCACAACCTCGGAATCTTCGAGACTGTGCTCCCGCGCCATCGACCCGATGGCCAGGTGGTCGCCGCGTTCTTCGACGTAGCGAAGGTCGCCGAGCCCGTTGATGTCGATCAAGATCGACGGCATCGCCAACCTGAACCGCATCGCCGGGATCAGGCTTTGCCCGCCAGCCAAGATTTTCGCTTCTCCCGCGTGCTGCGCCAGCAGGGCTAGTGCTTCGTCCACAGTTTGGGGAGCGTGGTAGTCGAATGCTCCAGGTATCACAGACTTCTCCCTTGGTTTGCACTCACAGTTAACGAGCAAGAAGGTATATCAGCGCGGCTATCCCGCCTAGTGCCAAAACGATCAACACAGTGCGGGCCGGCGCCGGAACTAGGTCCTTCGCAACCTCCTTGGCGACCTTCGTCGCGAACTCGCCCTGGCTCGCTTGAATGACCTCCGCCTCTTCGCCCTCCGCGGCGGTCGCACGCGCTTTGATGTTCGCGTTGAGCCCTTCAAGGCTCTCCTTGATGATCGCCTTGGCCGACGCGTCGATGAGTCGCTGGCCGACGCTCGCGATTCGTCCGCCGACTTGCGCGTCCGCGTCGTATGCCATCTTGGTATGATCGCCCTCCGGGGTGAGGTTCACTGTCGCCTTGGCCTTGACGAACCCCGGCGCGCCCCGTCCGTCGACCGTCATGGTGTAGCCCTTCTCGTCCTCGACGTCCGAAAGCGTGACCTTGCCTTGGAACTTGCCCTGGACAGGTCCCACTTTGATGTTGAGCACCCCGACATACGCGTCGTCGACCAGCTCGAGCTTGTCGCAGCCCGGCATCACCGCCGCGAGAACGACAGGATCGAGCAATGAACTCCAAACGTCGGCCACGGGGGCCTCGAACTCATAGTCTCCTGCTAGCTTCACTGGGGCCTCCCTTTCGCTTCGGTAGCCGAGACAGGTGATCTCGGAGCTGCCGAAGTGACTCAAAGTTGTGGATGGACATGAAATCATCGACGTACGGCAGGACGGCGGCCATCCCTTGAACCTTGGGCTCGTAGTTGGGAGCGCCCAGCCGGGGGTTCAGCCAGGTCAAGCGATAGCAGCTGCGTTGCAGCGCCGCGGCCTCGCGCGCGAGGGCGTCGACGTCCCCCGTTTCGCAACCGTCGGATACGACGATGACGACCGAACCGCGTCGCATTCGGTAGCCAAACCCGTGCCGAAACGCGTGAAGACTCTCCGCGATCCGGGTCCCGCCGGCGAAATCACGAACTTCGCTCGAGACGACGTCGAGCGCTCGGTCCGGGTTCCGGACCCCTAGCGCATCGGTGACCCGCGTGAGGCGCGTCCCGAACACGAATGCCTCGGTCTCTCGAAGCTCTTGGCTGAGCCCGTGGAAGAACTGCAGCACGATGCGGCTGTAGAGTTCCATCGAGCCACTCACGTCTGCGATCAGGACCAAGGGCCTTGGCTTGTCCTTGCGGCGGCGCGTTGGGAGGTCGATGGCAGTGCCTCCGAGCTTTGCCGCACGGCGAAGCACCTCACGGTGGTCGAGCATGCGGCCGCGGCCGTCCCGTGTGAGGCGATGGGTCCTACGCTTGCAAAAGTCCCATCGCAAGCTGGCGATCGATTGTCGAAGCGCGCGCCGTTCTTCGTCCGTGAGCTGTGAGAAGTCTTTGCGTTGGAGGATCTCGGCGTGGGTCGCGGTATCCGTCCGGTCGGTCAGCTCGATCTCTTGACTGTCTGCCTTCGCCTTGGCCGCCATGAACGACACCAAGGTGGATCGCTGAAAATCAGACGGCCGATGACGGGGAGCTTGAGGTGTTCGTTGGGGGGGTGTCTCGGACGGAAGCCGCTCCCAAAACGCCTCGAACGCATTGTCGTAGACTTGAAGCGACTCGAACCGGTCGACCAGGGTCGCGCGACCCGCAGCATGGACTTCCTGCCGGTTGAGCACCTGGATCCACTCGAGAGACTCGGCGAAACTCACCGCTTGGTCGACCCCGATCGGGAGCCCGAGCCCACGCAATTCGTGGACGAACTCGACGATGCGGCGCCGCATCGAAGGCGTCGCAGACACGAAGCGGAAGGGTACCGGCAATCGCCGGGGTTTCCTAGGGCGTTCGCTTGCTATCCGGCTTGGACCCAGGTCTCGTCCTCGACGAGCTTCTGCGCGAATGAGAGATCTTCCTGGTTCTTGAGCAGCACCCCGAGCGTTCGAGCGATGTCGGCCCCCTCGAGTTCCGCCACACCAAGGTGCACGAGGGCCTCGGCCCAATCGAGAGTTTCGGCGATCCCGGGCGGCTTCAATAGATCTTCACGCCGAAGCCTTTGGACCGCGGAGACGACCTGCTCGCGGACGATGGCGGACAAGTTGGGCACTTTGGCGGCGACGATCTGCAACTCCTTGTCGATCGTCGGATAGTCGATCCAGCAGTAGATGCAGCGTCGTTTGAGGGCGTCGTGGACCTCGCGCGTTCGGTTCGAGGTGAGAATCACGGTCGGCCTGTGGGATGCGCGTACGGTTCCGAGCTCGGGTATGGTCACTTGGAAATCGGCCAGCATCTCCAGGAGGAAGCTCTCGAACTCATCGTCCGCCCGGTCGATCTCGTCGATGAGCAACACCGGGGCCCGCGTGCGCGCTGGGTCGATGGCCTGGAGCAGTGGCCGTTTCATCAAGTACGGTTCCGTGTAGATCTCGGCTACATCACCCGCGTCGGCCGCCTGCAACTGTAGGAGCTGCTTTCGGTAGTTCCACTCATAGAGCGCATGGTGTAGGTCGAGGCCCTCGTAGCACTGCAGCCGGATCAGATCGGCGGGGAGGGCGCGGCTCAGAACTCGTGCGACCTCTGTCTTCCCGACACCTGGCGCTCCTTCGAGAAACAGAGGTCTGCCCATCTTCGAGGCCAGAAAGACGCTCATCGAGAGCGCCGGGTCCGAAACGTAACCGTGCTGCGCGAGGGTCTGTCCAACCGAATCTACCGACGACCACGCTCCCATCCGGAGACTGTAGTGCCAGAGCAAGGCTGAACGCCACCCCCAAAGCGCGGGCTGGAGGCTACAAACGCCGGCAAGCAGCGGCGTCGCGTGACTTGAGGCAGACGATGCGAAAAATCGGGTACCTGGTAACCTGCGTCCTGGAGGACGAACCCGAATGGACACCGATGATCCGAACAAGACCGAGCTCGAGGCCGCCGCGTTCCGAAGGCTGGTCGAGCACCTGCAAGAGCGAACCGACGTGCAGAACATCGCCTTGATGGAGCTCGCCGGGTTCTGCCGAAACTGCCTATCGCGCTGGTACCAGGAAGCCGCCGAAGCCCAGGGCGTCACACTCGACAAGGCTGGAGCGCGCGAGATCGTCTACGGGATGCCCTACGACGAGTGGAAGGCGAAGTACCAGACCGAAGCCACGTCGGAGCAAAAAGCAGCGTTCGAGAAGCACCGTCAGTAGGGGTGTCGGTCCGCGCAAATGAAGTTCGGCGAACTCGGCATCGACAGCGGCGATTTGGAGGGCGCGATCCTTGCGCACACGTTGAGGTTGGGCAGGCGCGCCATCAAGAAGGGCGCGATGCTCACGATCCGAGATGTCGAGCAACTTCGCGCCGCAGGCTACACCGAAGTCATGGTCGCCAGGCTCGAGCCCGGTGACGTCCATGAGGACGAAGCCGCCATCCAGATCGCTTCCGCGTTTGTCAACGAGTCGATCTCGACGTCCGAGGTTGGAACTGGGCGATGCAATCTCTTGGCGAGAGTCCGCGGCCTGGTCGAGATCGATCACACGCAGATCAACGCGGCCAACGCCGTTTCCGAGGCGGTCACCATCGCGACTCTCGCTCCAGGGACGCTCGTGGCAGAAGGCGACATGGTCGCAACGATCAAGATCATTCCGTTCTCGGTTCCGAGCGCGGTTCTACAGGAGGCCCGCGAGTCATTGGGTCCGACGACCGTTGGGATCGCTCGCCTTGGCAAGTTCGACGCTGGACTCGTCCTGACAGAGCTTTCGGGCATCAGCCAAAGCCTCCTAGAGCGCGCGAGCCGTGCGCAGCGAGCGCGCCTCGCGCTGCTGGGCTCTTCGGTCAAGAGAGAAGTCCGTTGCGCGCATACGGTCGAGGCGGTGGGTCGCGCGATCAGCACCTTGGTAGACGAAGGCTGCGACCCGATTCTCATGCTGGGTGCGTCTGCGATAGTCGATCGCGGGGATGTTCTCCCGGCGGCACTTCTCTCTGCAGGAGGCACGGTCGCTCATGTCGGGATGCCGATGGACCCGGGCAACCTGCTGATGTTGGGGTCGGCCGGTCCGGCAACGGTGTTCGGCCTCCCAGGGTGCGCACGGTCACTCAACCCAAGCGGTTTCGACCAAGTGCTGCAGCGCTTCGCGGCAGGAAAGGTGGTCGACTCGGCGCTGATCGCCAGTTTGGGAGTCGGTGGACTTCTCAAGGACACCCGTGAGCGTCCGGTTCCACGAAGTCTCGGACAGCCGCGTCGCGCCACACGCAAGATCGCCACGATCGTGCTTGCGGCAGGGTCGTCCAAACGCATGGGGGACATGAACAAGCTACTCTTGCCGATCGATGGGGTTCCAATGGTGGCTCGGGTGGTCGATGCAGTGGCGCAAAGCCGCAGCGCGGAGACCATCGTGGTCACCGGCCACGACCCAAACGCGATCATGAACGCGCTAGAGGGGCGTGATGTGCGGTTCGCCCATAACGACCGGTACACCGACGGCATGGGGACCTCGGTCGCATGCGGGTTCGAAGCCCTTGGCGACGACTACGACGGCGCGCTAGTTGCGCTCGGCGACATGCCGTGGATCGACCCGGACGTCGTCGATCGCCTGATCAGCGCGTTCAGCCCGGATGGCGACCTCAGCATCTACATCCCCATGTTTGGCCGAAAGAGGGGCAATCCCGTGTTGTGGGGATCTCGACACTTCCCGGAACTCCAGCAGCTCACCGGGGACGTCGGCGGCAAGTCGTTGTTTCGCCGGTATCCGGAGGCGATCTGCGACGTCGACGTGCCCACGGCCGCAGTGAACATCGACGTCGACACGCCGGAAGCCATCCAAGGACTCGGGATCGGGGGCCGAAAAGGGCCAGAACCAACGTAGGGGTTTTCGCGCTCCGCGGGGCGAGATAGAGTGCCCCAATGCGTTCGCCGATCGGCTGGCTCTGGCGAATTGCCTTTGCTTTCTCTGCCTTCGGGCTCGCCCTCTACGCGTTTCGTCATGGAGTCGTGGTGTCGGATCGCCCCAACGTCGTGGGCGCTGGCATGCTTACGCACGTCTACTACTCGCTTGGGTTGTTTGTACTCGGTGGGCTCGATCTTGGCGTCCCGTCGGCAGGACCGGCGGGCGCGAGAGTCGCATTGTGGGCAGCGTACTTCCTGGCGCCATTGGTGACCGCCGGCGTCGTCATCGAAAGCGCGCTTCGCGTGATGCAGCCCGGCTGGCTCCAACGCCAAAGCATGAAGGACCACATCATCGTCGTGGGGGTTGGTAACCTCGGAGGGCTCTTTCTCGAAGGGCTCTACGGCTCCGAACACAAACGGCGAGTGCTCTTGGTCGACACCGAAGAACGAAAGGGAACGCTCGACAAGGCGCGGAGCCAATTCGGAACACCGTACATCTGTGCCGATATCCGAACCCCGGCAACCCTGCAGACTCTGTCGATCCAACGCGCGAGGGGCTTGGCGCTCCTGACCGGGGACGACTTGGTCAACCTCGAAGCGGCATGGGCTGCGCTCGCGCTTGCGCCTGGCCTGCCCATCGTGACGCACATCGACGACATGGCGATGAAACGTGAGATGGACACCTTGATGGGTGACAGCGACGGGCAGAGGATTCGGGCCTTCAACATGCATCACATCGCGGCGGACCGACTCTACGAGCACCATTTGTCTCACCGCTTTCGGGAAACCGAAGGCCGGGACGTCGTGGTCTTGGTGGGCTTCGGTCGTTTCGGCCAGACGATGCTCGAGCACCTCCGCCAGGAAGCCAGCGACGAGCTCGAACGCGTGGTGATTATCGATCCAAACGCCAAGCACGCCATGGCGACGTTCAGCATGCAGACCAAGCGCGCCCCCTTCCCGATCAGCGTCATCGAGGGAGACGCGCAAGACCCTGTTATTTGGGACCAACTCGACGACCTCCTTGCCGACGTGCCGCACCCGCCCGTGTTCATCCTCGGAACCAACAGCGACACGTTCAATCTGCGAGGCGCGATGCTACTGCGGAAGCGAGGCCGACGAATCGAGATCTTCGTCCGCTGCTTCCGCGAATCGGGCTTTACGACGCAATTGGCGAGCCACTATCGGTTTCACGTGATGGCCCTCGAGAAGATGATGCAGGAAGCGATCGAGGAGCAGCAGCGAAAGTGGTTCGCGTAACGAACCGGCGGCTCGCGTCAGGCCAAGAACGTCTTGAGGTGTGCCTTCCAACGGTTGACGAGTTTCGCGTAGTGCTCGTCGTGTTGTCGGAAGATCCGTTCCATCGCGAGGCCGCGCATGAAGTAGAGGGTCATCTCGACGGCGATCTTCGCCTCACGGTCACTCCTGTTGGTGAGGCGTTGAAACCCTTTCTGGATCCGGGTGCCTAGACCCCGCTCGAAGGTCTCGAGCTTCTCGCGCAGTTCCGGGTCGGTGCGGGCCGCCACCATGAGCTCGATCACCGCCCAATAGAGCGGATCAGAGAACATCGCCCAGAGCATGTCGACCATGACGTCTACTGGATCGTCGCCGTCTTCGATCCGCGCGTTGAGCTCGATCTCGAACTCCTTGGCTCGCTCCTCGGTCAGATGCTCGGTTGCTGCGATGAGCAGGTCCGCACGACTTGGAAAGTGGTGGAGCTGCGCACCCCGAGACATGCCGGCCCGTTCGCCGACCTCGACGGTCGTCGTTCGCGGATAGCCAACGTCGATCAAGCTCTCGATGGTCGCATTGAGTAGCTTGCTTCGGGCAATCCGGCGCCGTTCGGCCTGCGGCACGCGTACCCGCTTCTCCGCGGCGCCGGCTCCCGAGTTCTTCATGCGAGCGCCCTCAGTCGCGGCGGTACATGGTGACGACGGCCGCGCCGCCGAGCCCAAGGTTGTGTTGGAGAGCGATCCGTGCCCCATCGACTTGGCGATCCTCGGCCTGGCCGCGCAGATGCCAAACGAGCTCGGTACACTGCGCGAGACCGGTCGCACCAAGGGGGTGCCCCTTCGACAGAAGGCCACCACTCGGGTTGGTCACGAACTTGCCCCCGTAGGTGTTGTCGCCTTCCTCGATGAACTTCTCGGCCTCTCCCTCGCCACAAAGCCCAAGCGCTTCGTAGGTCAGAACCTCGTTCGTGGTGAAACAGTCGTGCAGCTCGACGACGTCGACGTCCTCGGGACCGACACCGGCCTCTTCGTAGACGGCGTTGGCGGCCTCCTTGGCCATGTCGAAGCCGACCATCTTGATCATCGAATCGCCGAAACTCGACTCGTAGTCGGTGCGCATCGTCTGACCGGCAATGTACACCGGATTCGATACCCCTTTGCGCTTGGCAAAGTCGTCTGAGCACAAGATGGCAGCCGCCGCACCGCACGTCGGAGGGCAACACTGGTAACGGGTGAGCGGATCAAACACCTCAGGAGAGGCGAGGATTTCCTCGACGCTCAGCAGGTCTCGAAAGAGAGCGTAGGGGTTCTTGGCGGCATGCTTGCGGGCCTTCGCGTTGACCTCAGCAAAGGTCTCGCGCTTCGTGCCGTAGCGCCAGCGGTACTCACGGCCGGCTCCACCGAACATCTGGGCCGCGGGAGGCGCCCCGGTGAAACCTTGGGACTCGTTCATCACGTTCACGTGAAGACCGAGTGGGTTTGGCCGATCGTTCCACGCGCTTCCGAGAGCACCCTTCTGCATCTGCTCGAAACCCACCGCAAGCGCGCATTCGACGATTCCGCCTTCGACCATCTGCTTCGCGAGCATCAGCGCGCTCGACCCCGTCGAACAGTTGTTGTTGACGTTGTACACCGGGATACCCGTAAGACCGACATCATAGACGGCCCGCTGGCCACAAGTGCTGTCTCCGTAGACGTAGCCGGCAACAGCTTGCTCCACGTCTTCGAAGTCGACGTTGCCGTCTGCAAGCGCAGTCTTGATCGCCTTGGCGGCCATCACGTTGTAGTCCTCGCTCTGGCCGGGCTTGGCGAATGGCACCATGCCGACTCCGATTACGTTTACCTTACGTCCCATGTTTGCTCCTTCGCGTCCTTGGCGAGTCTAGATCAGCCCTTTGAAGATAGAGAGTCGGTGCGCGGGCTGTACGTCCCCGTCCACACGAAGTTTGCCTTGTTGAAAGAGCGACCGCGCGTCGGCATCGCCGCGTGCGAGAGAGGCGAGATCCTCGTCGGAGATGATGAGGGTGGTGCTCGCCCCATCGGTCTCGCCGGTCTTGAACGCAGGGGGTTGGTTCTTGAGGTCGACGACCCACTTGGTGTCTGGGTCGCGAACGTAGAACTGCAAGACCGCGCCGACTTCCGCCGCGAGATCGGGTTGCTCTCCGAGACGCCTGCCCAACGCTTCGAAGACCCGGGGCGCCGACGGCTCCTTCGACGAAGCCTTCGCGGGTGACTCACCGTTCGACGGCGAGGCCGCGGTGTCCGATTTCGCCGGTGCCTTCCCGCCGCTTCGCTCGGCGGCCTTCTGCAGCACCAAATCAAACGGCATGTCGCCGAGCGCCTCGAGTTTGCTCGTCGCCATCATGTCCCCACTCACTTTGAGCTTGCCGCTGCCGAAGAGCTTCATCGGGTCGGCCTCGCCCTTTTGCAGCGCGATGTAGTTTTCCTCCGACAGCTCGAGTGTGCAGTCGGGCTTCGCCGTCTCGCCGGGTCCCGCGTTGCCAGTCTTCATGTCGATCGTCCAAAGGCTGTCCGGGTCCGTCAGCTTCACCTGGAACACCGTCTGCGCCTTGTCGGCGATCCCGGGGTTCTCGGCCAGGTGCTGGTTGATCGCGGCGATGATGTCCGCCGACGTCGGTTCGACGGGGCCGGCAGCCTCAGCCGTCGCGGGCTTCTTCTTCTCCTTCGGCTTCGGGAGTTCTTCGAACATCACGACGGCCGCATTCGAGATCACCACCGAGTCTCGTTCCTTCACCTTACACTGGAAGACGATCCGCTGATCGGTCTCTTTCCACATCTCAGTGATCAGGGTCTCGCCCGGGAACACATTGTCGGCGAACCGAACTTGGATACTCTTGAAGAAGTCAGGGTTGCCTTCTGGCGCGAACTGCTCGATCACACGTCGCCCTGCGTAGCCAAAGGTGCAGAGCCCATGGAGGATGGGGCGTTCGAAACCAAAGGCTTTGGCAAACCCTGGATCGGCGTGGAGCGGGTTCCAGTCCCCGCTCAAACGATAGAGAAGCGCCTGGTTCTCCGGGATCTTGTCTTCGACGACCACATCGGGCTTGCGATCTGGAGCGACGTTGACCGGCTCACTCGGTCCTCGGTCGCCCCCCCATCCGCCAGCTCCGCGAATGAAGGTCGTCATGTCGTTCTTGATGAGCAGGTCGCCGTCCTCGTCGTACGAGTTGATCTGGGTGACGACCAATGCGCCCTTCCCTTTGTCGTAGATCTTGTCGACGTGGGCCTTGTGCGTGAGCTTGGCGCTACGGGGCAGCGGTCGCACGACCTCGGTGTACTGCTCGCCGTGGAGAAGTCGGTCGAGGCCGTAGTTGAGACCGGGGGCCGTGACCCCGTCTTTGGCAAGCTGGAGGACCACATTGCTCCCGGGCATCACGGCGAAGGTCGGCATCGGCTTCATGCCAGACGAAGCACCTTCGTACACGTAGCGAAGGCCGGCTTCGTCGTTCGGGTCACCGGCGGCGCCGATCCCGAGCGCATACAGCGCAAGGTCCTTCTCGTCATAGCTCGAGGTGGTCTCGGGAAACTTGGCCCCGAGCGCGACGTCGACATCGATGAACTCGTTGCCGCCCTTCGACGGGCCCGCTTCGACGTTCTTGATGATCGGTCCAAGCGATTCCATCAGGCTACTGACGTGCTCGGTCTCGCCGAAGTCGTTGATGTCTTTCCAACCGTCACGCAGGAGCTCAGGGGTGACCTCCCGGCCGAGCCGGTAGGTCTTGCCGAGGGTGCGTTCCCAGCGAAGGCTCGAGTAGAACCCCCCACCAACTTCGAATACGCCTCCAGTGGTCTCGTTGTCTTCGCTACAGAGGTAGGCCACCAATGGGGATACGTACTCCGGTTTGAGCGAATCGAAGACAGCAGGCGGGAGCAAACCGTCGGTGAGGCGCGACGCTGCGAAAGGCGCGATCGTGTTGACCAACACGTTCTTACGCTGGCCTTCGAGCGACAGGGTGTTGGCGAAACCGACGAGACTGAGCTTGGCCGACCCATAGTTGGTTTGGCCGAAGTTCCCGTAGATCCCAGCCGACGAAGTCGTGAAGAGAACACGTCCGTAGCCCTGCTCGTTCATGATGGGCCAAGCGGCCTTGGTCACTTTGTAAGCGCCGTAGTTGTGAACGCGGAAGATGATGTCCCAGTCCGCGTCGGTCATGTTCTTGAATGACTTGTCGCGAAGGATTCCGGCGTTGTTGACGACGATGTCGACCCGGCCCCACGCGTCCATGGCGGTCTTTACGATCGCGTCCCCGTCTTCGACGGAATCGTAGTTGGCAACCGCCTCACCACCCGCCTGTTTGATCTCTTCGACCACCAGATCCGCGGTTTCGGACGACTTCCCTTGGCCGTCTGTCGACCCGCCGAGGTCGTTGACGACGACTTTGGCACCGCGTGATGCCAGCAGGAGTGCGTGTGAGCGGCCGAGACCCTGGCCGGCCCCGGTCACGATGGCGACTCGGCCCTCAAAGCTTAGGTTTTTGCTCATAATTCCTCGAATGCAGAAACAATCAGTACTGACTGTTTATTTCAATTCAGTCCGCTGTCAATGCAGGCGGAGGCGGACCGATCGCAGGGCACCGATTTCAGGTACGATCTTGGGCCATGGGCCTTGGTCACGCGCACGGGGAAGCTGGCTCAGGGGGCGCGGCCAATCGAAAGCGACTCACCATCGCGCTTGTGCTGACCGCCGTGTACATGGTCGCCGAGGTCGTGGGCGGATACGTCTCGAACTCGCTGGCGCTCCTCGCCGATGCAGGCCACATGCTTTCCGATGTCGCCGCCCTCGGCCTCTCGCTGGCGGCCGTATCCTGGTCGCAACGGCCCGCAACTCGGGAACGAACCTACGGGTTCCACAGGGCGGAGATCGTCGCCGCCCTGGTCAATGGCGCCGCACTCCTGGTCGTCGCCGTCTTGATCGGCATCGAGGCCTGGGAACGCATGTCAAATCCCGAAGAGGTCGACGCGAAACTGATGATGACGATCGCGACCGGTGGTCTCGCGATCAACCTCATCAATCTTCGAATCCTGAGTGGGGGACGCGAAGACAACCTCAACGTGAAGGGGGCTTGGCTGCATGTGATGGCGGACACGCTCGGCAGCGTCGGCGCGATCGCCGCGGGAGGTGCAATCCTCGCGTTCGGGTGGCGATGGGCGGATCCCGTCGCCTCGTTGTTGATAACGCTCCTCGTCATGTACTCGGGTTGGGGCCTTCTGCGCGAAACGCTCGACGTCCTGATGCAGAGCGTGCCCAAGCACATCGCGCTTGAAGACGTGATCGAGGCGCTCAGCGCGGAGCCCGGTGTGGTCGACGTGCACGATCTCCATATCTGGTCCCTCACGAGCGGTCGCCACGTCTGTACGACACACCTGGTCGTCGACGAGAACGCCGTTCCTCAAGCGGTCATCAAGAACGCTCGAGCGGTTCTTGTGGAACGCTTCGACATCCACCACACGACAATCCAGATCGAAAGCGCCGACGCCCGCGCATCATGCAACCCCTGCGACCCAGCAACAACCCATCTTC
>JBCCEK010000023.1:0-33621 GCA_039030295.1 Myxococcota bacterium
GCCAGTTCTGCAAGTTGTTCTTCCATGATCTCTCACCTCTTAGTCATGGCCGCGGCGCACCCAACGGCAGCGGCACGGGGGGATCTATGGCTGCTCTCCATTTCCACTTTGTTTCGCCGAGACATCGGTTTGGGAAAAACAACCCGTCCGATCGACAGGTTGCGCGCGATCGAAGGGCACCCCATGCTCGAGAGGTGGGTGATTTCCCGCATTTGGCCTATGGGACGCCTCGCAAGTTGCCGCGTCCTGAGAGCCTTCCGGGGAGGGTAGTCGTCCTAGACGTCGCTTTCGCCGCGAATGCCGGCGGCGCGAGCTACGAGAAGGTGACCCTACCTTTTATAGAGGGCTTGGGGTCCCGCCTCGCCATGTGGATTGACCATCACGATCACGATCGGCACGCGGACTTCGAGGACGATCCGCGTTTCATCCTACGAACCAAAGCCGAACATGGCGCGTGCCCGGAGATGGTCACCCCGGCTCGCGTGGCCGCGGCAGGACCGGTGGATACGGTTTGTTGCCACGTCGACTTCGACGGCCTGTGCTCCGCAGCGAAATGGATTCGCCAAGGTGTCGAACCCTACGACGGGGCCGACGATGACGCCCGCGCGATCGATACCAGGCTTGGTGAACCGAGCGAACGAGGTCGGGTTCTCGATCGCGCACTGCGGGCTAGGCCTCGTGACGAAGGGCTTCGCGGACTGATGGTTCGCTTCCTCGTCGATGGCGCCGACGATGCCGCGATGTATCGCGAGTTCAAACGGTACGCGGCCGGTCTCGAGGCGATGGAGCGCGAGTCCAAGCGCCTGTCTGCTCGCTATGTCGTTCGGGAACGCCTTGCCATCTGCGATGCCACACGTCGAGATGGCCCCTACGACAAGACCGCCCTCCTTTTGCTTGGGCAAGAGCTTGCCCCGATCAGTCTCGTGCACGACGAGTCGACCGTTACCGTGGCCGCCCGTTTCGACAGCGGCATCGATCTCGTGAGCGCGCTCGGTCTCAACGGGGGAATGCCCACACGCGTCAGCGTGGCCGCCAAGCGGCTCAACGAAGTCGTCGAACGTCTCACAAAGGACTGACAAACAAGGGCGAAACCCCATCCAACACCGCGTGTCATGGAGGTACGTCCCGCGATTGGGTATTCTCTAAGGGATGGATCTGTCGCTTGCCTATCTCGAAGGTCTACCGAAGACCGACCTCCATGTGCATCTCGATGGGTCGCTTCGTCTCGAGACGATGCTCGATCTCGCGGACGCCCAAGGGATCACGCTCCCCGCAAGCGACGCCGAGGGGCTGGCGAAGGCGCTCCACTGTGGTGAGAACACGGGTTCGCTCGTCGAGTACCTCAAGGCCTTCGACATCACCCTGCAGGTTCTACAGGAAGCCGACGCGCTCTATCGCGTCGCGTACGAGCTGTCGGAAGACGCGGCAGCCGAAAACGTGCGATACATGGAAGTGCGGTACTCGCCGATGCTGCACACTCGTGGCGGCCTTCGACTCACGACGGTCGTCGAAGCGGTGCTGGCCGGCCTTTGGGACGCCCAGAAAGACCGCGGTGTCGTGGCCAACGTCATTCTCTGCGGCATTCGGAACATCTCTCCCGAATCCTCGTTCGAGATGGCGCAGCTCGCGGTCGCTTACAAGAACCGTGGCGTTGTCGGGTTCGACCTCGCAGGCGCTGAGTACGACAACCCCGCGAAGCACCATCTCCGCGCCTTCAAACTGGTGAGAGACAACAATATCGCGGTGACGATCCACGCCGGCGAAGCCTACGGGCCGGCCTCGGTGCATCAGGCGATCCACGTCTGTGGCGCCCATCGAATCGGGCACGGGTGCCGTCTTCGCGAGGATGGTGATCTTCTTCACTACGTCAACGACCACCGCATTGCGCTCGAGTGCTGCCCCTCTTCGAACGTGCAGACGGGGGCGGTCAAAGACCTTCGAACTCACCCGCTCAAGCTCTATCACGACCTCGGTCTCCGGGTGACGATCAACACCGATAACCGGCTCATCACCGACACTACCGTGTCCAATGAGCTATGGCTTTGCCATACGCACATGGGACTCGATCACGACGACATTCAGCGTGTGATCATCAACGGGTTCAAGGCCGCGTTTCTGCCATTTCACCAGAAGCAGACAATGGTGAGGGCGGTTTCTCAGGAGCTCGCCAACGCAGAACGGGCTTACGTGCAGCGCGCGTCTCGTCGAGACGACGCAAACGTGTGACCTTCGGCGCCGATCTGACGAGCTCCGGTTCCGACATGGCTTCGTCGCTGATCGTGGCCATGACTTCGATGAACTCGTCCAACGTCTGCGGTGCTTCGGTTTCGGTAGGCTCGATCAGCATCGCGCCCTTGACCACCAACGGGAAGTAGACTGTCGGCGGGTGAAAACCATAGTCCATCAGGCGCTTCGCCACATCCATCGTGGTGATCCCGGTGTCCTTGAGATGTCGGTCGCTGATCACCACTTCGTGCATGCAGGTCTTGTCGTAGGCGACGTGCCATCGCTCGGACAGAGCAACCCTGAGGTAGTTGGCGTTGAGGACTGCGAGCTCGGTCGCACGCCGCAGGCCCTCCGCCCCCATCTCCCTCAAATAGGCATAGGCCCTCACCATCATCCCAAAGTTCCCTTGGAACGATCGAAGCCGACCGACGGTATGGGGCCGACGGCCATAGTCGACGACGTACCGGTCACCCTCACGCTCGACCACGGGGACCGGCGCGTAAGGATCGAGAAGCGCCTTGTACCCCACAGGTCCGCATCCCGGACCGCCACCACCGTGCGGCGTGGTGAACGTCTTGTGGAGATTGAACTGCATGACATCGATACCGAGGTCGCCCGGTCGTGCCTTGCCCATCAGCGCGTTCAGGTTGGCGCCGTCCCCGTAGACGAGCCCTCCCTTGGCGTGCACGAGCTCGGCGACCTCGTGTATGTGGCTCTCGAAGAGGCCTACCGTATTGGGGTTGGTGATCATCAGGGCGGCGACATCGTCGTCGATGAACCGTGTGAGATCTGCAGCTGTGACGATACCCGCGTCGCCGACAGGGAAGGGGACGGCCTGAAGCCCGTTGAGGGCGCAAGACGCTGGGTTCGTGCCGTGCGCGGTGTCTGGGATCAGGACCTTGCGGGGGTCTCGGCCCTGCGCCTTGTGGTGGGCGCGTATCATCATGAGGCCCGTCAGCTCACCCTGCGCGCCGGCAGCTGGATGCAGCGACACCCGATCCATGCCGCACACTTCGGCAAGCCCACGCTCGAGGCGCCACATTAACTCGAGCGCGCCCTGGGCGGTGTCGTCGGGCATGTAGGGGTGAAGATCCGCGAAACCGGGAAGCCGCGCGGCCCATTCGTTGACCTTGGGGTTGTACTTCATCGTGCATGAGCCGAGGGGGTACATCCCGGTGTCGATGGCGAAGTTCTGTTGGCTCAATCGAACGTAGTGTCGAACCGCTTCGGGTTCCGACACCTCGGGGAGGGCGGCTGGCCGCGTCCGCGCCATTGAACCCAACGCGCTCGCCGGGTCGACGTGGGGCAGGTCGTCGGCCGACAAGGATGCGGCAGAACGATCGGGGGACCCTTGTTCGAAGATGAGCGGTGACTGAAACGAGAGACCGGTGGTGGCCGAGCGAGGCATAACGTTGTGGGTCAGCAAACTAGTGGATCTCGAACCGCTCGCAAGTGATCAGCCCGCGGGTGCGAGTGTCTTGCTGAGCGTCTCGATCGCATCGGGGTCGGTCTCGAGGCCGTTGAGGTATGGCAGTTCGGTCGACGGCGCTTCGACTCGTTCGCGCACCCGCCTGATCGCTTTGTGCTGGACAGTCTCTCGAAGCACTCGTCGTCTTCCGGCGATCGCCATGTCCAACATGTCGGAGTCCGATCGGAGGATCTCAGGGAGCCGCTCGACGGCCGTACGCTCGTCCCCCTCGAACAGGACGTCCAGCACTCGGTTGATCACGAGATGGAGGATCGGGATCTCAAGCTCGTCGGTCAGGGCTCCCGAAAGCTCGATCGTCTCGCTCACCGGCATGTACTCGGGCAAGGTGACGACGATCGCGCCGGCCTGAGTCGGATCCCGCAGCATCTCAACTGCCCGGGCCGCATCGCGGCGCAGGAGTCCGGGCGGGGCCACACTCTCGATCACGAAGGGGACGCGAAGCATGTCGAGCGCATGGCCGGTCGCCGGCCCGTCGACGATCACCAGCTCGTAATCGGGCTCTCCCCGTGGCGGCGAGGCATGGTAGAAGGCCTTGCCGAGCATCGACCAGGCTTCGAGGCCCGGGGTTCCCTTGAGGAAGGCGCGGACGAGCCGGTTCGCGAACAGCGCGTTGTAGACGGCGCGAACCTTGAGGATCATCATCCCGTACTCTTCGAGCGACGCGTCGGGATTCATGTTCACGGCGTCCAGGTTCTCTCGGATCTGCACGATGTCGGCGCCAATCGGATCGGTGTCGAGAATGCGACTCACACGCTCTTGCGCGTTCACCAACGCGAGAAGTACCTTCTTGCCGCGGCGACTTGCCTCGAGGGCGAGCGCGGTCGCCACAGTAGTCTTGCCGACGCCGCCCTTGCCCACGACGAACAGGAAGCGTCGGTCGAAGAGATTCATCTGCGCCGTCTTTAGCGGTGCGCCGCTAGCCCGGCAAACCGACGCCGATCAGGCCGCCCCCGCGGTCGAAGGGGAGGCTGACGCGTGCCGGGGCTCATGCTAGCGTCAGCAACGATCATGAGCAGAGCACGGCAGTCGGGCAGCTCTACCGTGTGGGCGCTGCTCTTGTTCAGCACTCTCGTGCTGTTTGGGGCCACCCTCTACGCGATCTTCGTGTTGGCACCCGTCGAGCAACAGATGGGGGTCGCGCAGAAGATCTTCTACTTCCACGTGCCGAGTGCCTACGCGATGTATATCGGGTTCGGCACCTCCGCCGTGGGCAGTTTGCTCTATCTCATCAAACGCGATGCCAAGTGGGATGCGGTCGGCGTTGCGGGCGCAGAGGTGGGATTCCTATTCTGGCTCATCGTGATCCTTACTGGGCCACTTTGGGCGCGAAAGGCCTGGGGTGTCTGGTGGACCTGGGACCCGAGGCTCACTACCACGCTCCTCGCCGGCATGATCTTCGCCGCATACCTAGCGCTACGATCGATGGGGGAGGCCGGAGAAGTCGAGAAACGGTTCGCGGCGGGCCTCGCGATTTTCGGTCTCATCGACCTGCCTTTGATCCACTACAGCGTGCAGCGTTGGCGAGGGGTCCATCCGACGGTCATCACCGGCAAGGGTGGGGGTCTAGAGTCGGAGATGTACGTCGCGCTCGGTTTGAGCTTCGTCGCCTTCACCGGGCTCGCGATCCTTCTGCTGTGGGCTCGGATTACAGTCGAACGCCAGCGGGCGCAGACCGCGAACCTCCGGTTCGAGTTGATGCACCAATGAAAAGGAACTCCATGCGCGCTCTAGTCATCGCGTTCGCGACTGCCGTGGCCATCCTCTCGTCTCCACTCGCCATGGCGCAGGCACCAGACACGGCCGGATCCACGGCCGACTCGGGTACCGCCGATCCAGCCGACGAGAGAGCGGCGCAGTTCGTCGGCGTGACTGGCGCCGAGGCGGAACGCATTCCCGGGGGAACACTGATGCTCGCCGCATACGCGATCGTTTGGATCCTTCTCTTTGGATATCTTTTTCGTATGCGCATGATGCAGCGTCAGACCGCCGACGAGCTTCGCCGTCTCGGCGCCGAGATCAAGGCTTCGGGGGGGTCCTGATTGCCGTCGATCGCTCACATCATCTACATCCCAGGGATCCTGCTCATCGGGTTCGCGCTGGGGTTTCGTATGGGAGCCCGTGCAGTACGGGCCGAACTCGAGCGCCGCGAGCAGGAGCGACGACGCTAGTGAAGAGGTAACATCATGCTGGATTTCGAACTCACGCCCGAACAGAGAACGCTCGTCGACGAAACCAGGCGTTTCACAAAGGAAAAGATCATCCCGGTGGCGGCGGCCGCTGACAAGACCCACGAGTTTCCGAACGACGTCTTCAAGGAGGCGTGGGAACTCGGCCTCGTCGGCCCCAACATCCCTGAAGAGTACGGAGGGCCGGGGCTCACCGAGGTCGACAACGTACTTCTCACCGAAGAGCTGGCCTACGGTTGCACCGGTATCCAAACGAGCATGACCGCCAACACGTTGGCCGCGACCCCTATCCTGATCGCGGGCAACGAAGAGCAGAAGAAGAAGTACCTCGGGATGCTCACTTCCGAGCCAGTGTTCGCGTCCTACGCCGTGACGGAGTCGGTCGCTGGAAGTGACTCCGCGGGGATTCAGACGCGGGCCCGCAAAGATGGCAACGACTGGATCATCAACGGCGAGAAGATCTACATCACCAACGGCGCCTGGGCGCGCTGGTACGTCGTGTTCGCCACGGTCGATCCTTCGCTCCGTCATGGGGGCATCATGGGCTTCATCATCGACCGCGACGCGACGGGCGTCAGCGTCGGCAAGACCGAGGACAAGCTTGGTCAACGCGCGAGCAACACCGCCGTGATCAATTTCGAGGATGTTCGAGTCAGCTCGGCTAACGTGCTCGCAGAGCAGGGCCACGGCTTCAAGCTCGCGATGCAAACGTTCGATCGGACCAGGCCGGACATCGGAGCGGGTGCGTGCGGGCTCATGCGGCGCGCGATGGAGGAATCGATCGCCTATGCGCTCGAGCGAAAGACCTTCGGAGTCCCGATCGCGGAGCACCAGATGGTGCAGGCCATGATCGCCGAGATGGGCATTCGTTACGAGGCGACCCGCTTGTTGGTCTGGAAAGCCGCATGGCAGGTCGACCAGGGTGGTCGCAACTCACTTGTCGCCTCCTACAGCAAGGCCTTCGGTGCCGATAGCGCGATGCAGGTCGCCACGGACGCCGTCCAGGTCTTCGGTGGAAACGGGTACATCACCGAGTACCCGGTCGAGAAATTGATGCGCGACGCGAAGATCCTCCAGATCTACGAAGGCACGTCACAGATTCAGAGGATGGTCATTGCGAAGAACCTGTTCGCCGGAGTTCGCTAGCCTCCTGCTAGTCGCAGCGCTGGTCGCTTGGGCCGCTTCCGTCGAGGCGGAGGCCGAGCCTTTGGTGACCGAAGCGGAGGCCGAGCCTTTCGTGACTGGAGCGGAGGCCGAGCCTCCGAATTCGTTTGCCGGCGCCGAGTTGTCCGCCGACGAGCTTCTCGAGGCGTTGGCAACCTCGCGGTCCCGTCAGTTCAAACCCATCGGACGTACCTCGGTGCTCTTTCGCATGCGGACCGAGTCTAGGGTGACGGCAGGGTTCAAGGTCGAGAGTCACGCGAGCCATCACGGCTACCGATGCGAGATCGCCGCCTACCGAGTCAGTCGCCTTCTCGGCCTCGACACGGTTCCGCCGACGGTCTTTCGCCAGGCGACACGACGAGAGATCAAGTCTCGCTTTCACAAGGAAAAGACTGGTCGCTGGAAAGAGGTGGCCAACGCGACGGTGTGGCGAGACAACGGGGTCGTCGACGGCGCAGCTTCCTTTTGGATCAAGAGCCCGAAGCGTAGGCTCTCTTCGAAACGGGGCGCTTGGCAACCCTGGTTGCGGGTCGACATGCCGATCCCCGACGGAAGCACAGAGCTCGCCCGCGATCTTTCCTCGATGATCGTGTTCGACTTCTTGGTCGCGAACTGGGATCGCTACAGTGGCGGCAACCTGTTGATGAGCCCGGGTGGAGACCGCGCGATTCTCATCGACCACGATGCCGCGTTCTCGCGGCTGAACGAGCCCCTCTATCGGCGGTTGCTCGACGAACTCATGCGCACTGAGCGCTTCTCAGCGGCACTCGTGGAGCGTCTTACTGCTCTCGATGCGGAGGCCATCGAGGCGGAGCTCGCCGAGGATCCCGGTCACGCCGCAGAGCCACTGTTGAACGACGCTCAAATCGCGGCACTCCTCGACCGCCGGCAGACCGTTCTTTCGCACGTCGCCGCGCTGATCGACGAGCATGGCTCTGATCGAGTGCTCTTCTTTCCTTGAGTTCAGCCCCGTGGTAGGACACCCCCGATGGCCAAGCCTGAGGTGATCGACGCGGAAGAGTTGGGTCAAGCGCTTGGCCTCATCGTCCACGACCTGCGGAACCCAGCCGCGACGATCACGGCCAACGTCGACTTCCTCGAAGAGGTAGGCTTGGCCGACACCGATTCGGACGAGGCGCTTCAGGACCTCAAGCTCGCCGTCCGTGAGCTGCGTCGCGGTCTCGATCTCGTCGCGTGGATCAGCCGATGGCTCAGCGGCCAGATCCCCCTCGAGGCCGCCAATGGTGACGCAGGCGTCTTCCTGCAGCGGCTCGAGCGTGAGGACACTCCCGTCCCGGTCGAGGTGGAGGTCGACGCATCGGGTCAGCTGTATGCGCAGGGAGCCCAGGTGGCCTTTGAGGTGGCGAGCCTCCTCCTCCACAACACGGCGGCCAACGTCGTCGAGCCGAGAGCCGCCATTCGAGTCTTCGAAGCGGACAGTCGGGTCGTCATCGAGGTCGAGGACGCCGGCGAGGCGGTCGCTGAAGAGCTCCGAAGTGGCGCGTTTCTCCTCGAGGGTCAGAAGGCTCTCAAAGGTCGTCTCGATGGCCGGTACAGCCGCTTCGTCGGCCTTTTCGCCGCTGCGGTTGTTCTCGAAGGCGTGGGTGGAACCATCGAAGCCGACGGGGAAAAGGGTGCGGCGATCTTCAGGATTCGCCTTCGCCAGGCTCGTCCGACTCGCCCTCCGCAGGTTTAACGGCTTCGCGCCATGCCGCGAGGCGGGCTCCGATCGTCGACTCCAAACCGGCATCTTTCGGCCTGTAGTAGCGACGGCCGACGAGTGCATCGGGGAGGTAGGTCTCGCCCGGGCTGTGCCCATCCTCATCGTGGGGGTAGCGGTAACCTGATCCGTAGCCCCACGACTCCATTGCCTTGGTGGCGGCGTTCCGAAGCTTGAGCGGGACCGGGAGGGCGCCGAGCTCCCGTACATCCGACTGGGCCTCCCTCCACGCCGCATACGAGGCGTTGCTTTTCACGGCGGTGGCGAGATACGCGCAGCACTGAGCCATCGGGTGAAGCCCTTCGGGCATGCCGAGCCGGCGAAACGCCGCGTCGGCGTCTACGGCGATCGACAGTGCTCTTGGGTCGGCGTTCCCGATGTCTTCGCTCGCGAAGATCAGCATGCGCCGAAGCACGAACAGGGGATCCTCGCCGGCCTCGAGCATACGCATCATCCAATACATGGCCGCATCGGGGTCACTTCCTCGAAGCGATTTGATGAACGCGCTGACAACGTTGTAGTGTTCCTCGCCCGACTTGTCGTAGAGCAGCGTGTGGGTCGCGAGCGCCTCTTGGACCATCTCTGGCGTGACGAGAGTCGCGTTCGCGGACTCCGCGAAATCAGATGCCAGCTCGAGCGCCGAGAGCGCTCTTCGCGCATCGCCGCGTGCGTGGGTGGCGATCGCCGAAACTGCGTCGGGGTCGATTTCCACTTCGAGGTCAGACGTCTCGAGGGCGCGATGCAGCAGTCGGATGAGATCCGCGGGTTCGAGCGGCTTGAGGTCAAACACGCGTGTTCGCGACAGGAGCGCCGAGTTGACCGCGAAGGAGGGGTTTTCCGTGGTCGCGCCGATCAGGGTGACCGTTCCGTTCTCGACATGGGGAAGAAGGGCATCTTGTTGCGCCTTGTTGAAGCGATGGATCTCATCGACGAACAGGATGGTCTTCTTGCTGTAGTAGTTCTTCTGCTCTTTGGCAGCCGCGATCACCTTTCGCAGTTCCGGCACTCCGCCGAGCACTGCGCTGAACGGGACGAAGATCGACTTCGTTTCGTGAGCCACCACGTTGGCGATCGTCGTCTTCCCCGTGCCTGGCGGCCCCCACAGAATCATCGACGGGATGCGGTCCGCCGCGATCGCTCGCTTGAGCAGGTGCCCTTCTCCGAATAGGTGCTCTTGGCCGACGATGTCCGAGAGACGAGTTGGACGCATTCGGTCCGCGAGGGGTGCGTTCGATTCCGCTTGGCGCTCGAAGAGGTCCACCCCCCGGCCTCTCAGCGCAGGATCCGGAGTCGCTTCGGACCTGCGCCCTCTGGGGCAGCATCGCCGCCTCCTCGCTCGAAATGCTCGACTGCAATCTTCTCTGCGAGGGCGTCGGCGATCTCGGCGAACACTTGGCCAGCCGGCGAGGAAGGCGCGGCTTGAACGACCGGCGTCCCCTGGTCTCCCCACTCTCGGACCTTCGGGTCGATCGGTACCTGCCCGAGGAGGGGTGCGTCGGCGAATTCAGCGATGCTCTGACCACCTCCGCTCCCGAAGAGCTCGTGGGTCACGCCGGCGGTGTCGACGAAGTGGCTCATGTTCTCGACGACGCCAAGGACCGGCACGTTGAGTTTCTGGCACATCGACACCGACTTATAGACGTCTTGGAGCGCGACCTCTTGCGGTGTGGTGACGATGATCGCACCCGTGATCTTGAGCTTCTGCGCGATCGTCAGGGCCACGTCTCCGGTACCCGGGGGCATGTCCAAGACCAGATAGTCGAGCCCGCCCCAGTCGACGTCTGACACGAACTGCTGGAGCGCCCCATGAAGCATCGGCCCTCGCCACACGACCGCCTGCTTTGGGTCTTCGAGCAGGAACCCGATGCTCATCAGCTTGAGCCCGAACCGTTGGAGTGGTTGGATGCGCTTGCCGTCTTTTGAGGTGGGGTGTCCTTCGATCCCCAGCATCGTTGGAAGGGAAGGGCCGTAGATGTCGGCGTCGAGGAGTCCGACTCTCGAGCCGAGGCGGCGAAGGGCGAGCGCGAGATTGGTCGCGACGGTGCTCTTGCCGACACCGCCCTTGCCGCTCATCACGAGGATGACATTTCGTACTTCGGGGATCGGGTCGGTGCTGGTGGTTTCGCGCGTCGGGACGTCGACCGTGAGCTCGAGCTCGACGAAGTTCACACCGAGGGGTTCGACGGCTGATCGCACCCGCTCTTCAAGGGTTCGACGCACGTCCTCGGACGGCGAGCTGACTTTGATCTGCGCCCGAACGCGGTCGTCCTCGAGGCGGGCGTCGAGCAACGTTCCGAGGTCGCCGAGCGATTTTCGGAAAATTGGATCTTCTACGTGGCGAAGCGCCTGGATGACTGACTCGAGGGTCGCTGACCCCATCGGTACCTCCCGGGACGGAAACCGAATTCTCCTAAGACGGCAGTCGAACCTCGTCAAGCGGGACAAACATCGCGCCAACATCTACGGGGCGGTTATCCTCGTGCGGTGTCGTTCCTAGACCAGCGCTTCGCGGCGCCTTTGGCCATCTTCGTCGTGTCGGCTGCCGTTTATGGCGGCGTCTCTGGGTCTCGTCTGGTTTCGGCTTCTCCCAACAACCACTACTCGCACCTCGCCCAAGGCTGGCTCGATGGCCGCCTCGACCTCGGATCCCGTCCTCCTGGGACCAACGACTGGGCGTGCTTCGACACGACGATGCGTCGCTCGTGCCCCCCTCGGTACGACGCATCCGCCCCCGACGCCGCGTCGAGGTATCGCTGGTTCGTCTCCTTCCCGCCGCTACCGGCGGTGCTCGTGCTGCCGTGGGTCGCCATCTTCGGGGTCTCGGTCTGGGATCACATCCTGTGGGTACTGATCGCAGGCGCCGTCCCCGCGATCTTCTTCGTCTTCCTTCGGATGCTACGGACGGCAGGGGCAACGCGCAGACGACCGTCGGACGATCTCGTCGTCACCGCGCTGCTCGCCTTCGGTTCCGTGTTCTTCTTCGTCGCGGTCCAGGGAAGCGTTTGGTTTGCCGCACATGTCGTCGGGACCGCGCTGGTCTGCGCCTACCTTCTCTTCGGTTGGGGGGCGCGATCGCCGGGGCTGGCGGGGTTCGCGCTCGGCTTGGCCTTCCTGAGTCGCCCGGCGACGATCTTTCTTGTTCCGTTCTTCATCATTGAGGCGGCGGGTCGCGTGCGCGCGCAAAGCGCCGACTCGGTCAAAGGCGATGCGATGCGCCTCGCCCTTCGATTCGCCCTCCCGCTCATCGGCTGCGTGGCTCTCGCCATGTGTCACAACTACGCCCGCTTCGGTGACGTGTTCGAGTTTGGTCATCGCTATCTCCAGATCCGCTGGCGCACGCGGATCGAGACCTGGGGGCTGTTCGACCTTCACTACCTTCCGAGAAACCTCGCCGTCTTCTTCGGATCGATGCCGACCCTCTCGACCACCCCGCCTTTCATTCGCGTCAGCCCGCACGGCTTGGCGCTTTGGCTCACGACCCCCAACCTGCTTTGGAGCTTCTTCCCGGCGCGTCTCGATCGTTCCGTCCTGGCGTTGTGGGCCGCGATCCTCCCCACCGCCCTCTGCACGCTCCTCTACCAAAACACCGGCTTCGTTCAGTTCGGCCCAAGGTTCGCCCTCGACTACCTCCCCCTTCTGCTCACCCTGGTCGCCCTCAGCCGCCCCCGCTTCGGCCCCCTCTTCTACGCCTGCACCCTCTTCGCCCTAGCCCTCAACGCCTTCGGCGCCGTCGGGGTCACTCCGCCCCCCTAAAACCCAAGCGCTCTCCAGCACTTGCAGCCCGCACCGCGAAAACTCAGATCAGGCCCCAACCCCGTGCGGTTCACTCGCTGCGTTCAAGCAGTTCTCGCGCGAAGGGACTCGCCGGTCCCTCCGGTCGGAGCATCCGTTCGACGCCGGCCCGACCCGCCACCTCTTGCAGCGCCTGGAGCTCCCCACGAGCCAACTCCGGCCGGCCACGGGCTGCAAAGATATGCGCTTGAACCCACCGATGCGACGCCTCGAGCGACGGATTCCCAGCTGTTTCCTGCGTTCCGAGTTTCGCTTCCGCACCATCAGGGTCGCCCGTCACTGCCAGGATCAGTGCTTCCATGGCCACGAGCCAGATCTCCACGTTTGCTTCGGCGGGCCTCGCGATCGTCGCGATCGCCTCGCGAGCTGCGTCGGTATCGTCGAACTGAAGCTCGCACGTCGCGAGTGCTTGGTTGCGGAGCACCGCCTGCGCCCGATCGAGCGCCTGCGGGTCGACCGCCTGCAGGTGTCCGCGTGCCTCCGCCCAGAGCGAATGCTGCGTCAAGGGACCGGTCGCCATCAGCACCAAGGACGCGTAGAGGGTGGGGTCACGGCGTCGCGCCTTACGCAGGAGCCCTTCGAGCGCCCCGAGGGCCGCGGTGCCGTCTTCCGGGTCCCCGAGCCGCTGGCAGAGAACCGAAAGCCCCCGAATCTCCCGCAGCCTCCGGACTGAGCTGAAAAGTAGACCCCCGCCGCCGAGCAATGCAATCGCGCCGCTCGTCACATCGAGTTCCAGAGGCGTCATGGAGGCGGCACGCAGCAAAACGTTCGCGGCGGATCCGATTAGCAGCGACGACAACGACGCGCCCACAAACGAGGTCAGGATCGTGCTCGTCGACAGCAGGCCCAACGGAACGCCCCATGCCGCTGCTCGCGCCAAGGGTGCGACCAACCCCACAATCACGGCCGCAGTCAGCGTCAGTGTCATCGATTCGAGTCGGCCCGCGAGCGATACGCGTAGTAGTGCTTGAGCACCCTTCGTACATAACGCTGGGTCTCCTTGTACGGTGGGATCCCGTCATACTTGTCGACCGCACCTTCGCCAGCGTTGTAAGCCGCGACCGTCAGGATCAAGTCGCCTTTGAAGCGGTTCGCCAGGATCCGGAGATAGCGCGCACCCCCGAGAATGTTCTGTCGGGCGTCGAACGGGTCCGACACACCCATCGACCTTGCGGTCTTCGGCATGAGCTGCATCAGGCCCATCGCTCCCGCCCGGCTGACGACGTTCGGGTTGAAGTCACTCTCCACTCGCATCACCGCCCGGATGAACGAGTGCGGCAGTTGATAGAGCTCGGCGGCCTCGGTGATCACGTTGTCGTACCGTCGATAGCGCTGCGGGTCTTTCTGCCCCGCTGCTGAACCGCTTCGGCCCTTGGACGTCGCTCGCGATTTACCGCTCTTGCCTTTCGGCTTCGAACTCCTCACCACGGTCTGGCATCGCCCGCCTTTTTCCCGAACGTTGGTGTAGTGCTGCGTCCCGTCGGCACGTCGGCATCGATAGATGTCCGCTCGGGCCGATGCGCCCGTCGCCATCACAACGCCGAAGACGAGGAGGGTGAGTAGCCAGTTGGGTCGCATCCTCACGGAGTGTATCCTCGGCCCGCCGGGCGCGCCAAAACCGGTGATCCGGGCTTGCGCTGCGCCTCGTTCATCGCATCATGAGGCGCCCCATGTCGCCGCCAAGCTTTTTCGAAGGACCCGAAAAGAAGCTCGAGTTGGTCGTGACTCCGGGCGCCCCTTCGTTGCGGTCCCTGCCCGACGCGACATGGCGAGAAGTCGTCCATGCGGCGCAAGCCGAAGTCATCTCCTTGACCCGCAGCGACTACTGCGACGCCTATCTTCTGTCCGAGTCGAGCCTGTTCGTCTTTGACGACTACTGCGTCATGATGACCTGCGGCCTGACCACCCTCGTCGATGCCATCGAGCAACTGATCCAAGCGATCTCCGTCGAGGCCGTCGCCTTCCTGATCTACGAACGGAAGAACGAGCATTTCCCCGAACGTCAACCGACCACGTTTTACCAAGACGCGCGCCGACTCAACGACCTCATTCCTGGACGGGCACTTCGCTTCGGCGACGAGCATGGACACTACGTCCAGGTCTTCCACTCGACCCGGCCGTTCGTTCCCGAGGCCACCGACCCGACGCTCGAGATCTTGATGCACGGGATCGACGACACCGTGGCCAAGGAGTTCTCGCGCCAGCGAGTGAGTGCTTCCGGGTCGCTCGCCGCAGACCTCGGCATCGATCAGCTGATTCCAGGGTTCCACATCACCGAACATGTCTTCGAGCCCACCGGATATTCCCTAAATGCCGTTCAAGGGGAGGAGTACTACACGGTGCACGTCACGCCGGACGAAGTGGGAAGCTATGTCAGCTTCGAGACCAACCACGATTTCCAAGGCAACGCCACCAAACTGGTGGGTTCGACGATCGCACTGTTCAAGCCACGCGCCTTCGACGTCGTGACGTTTCTGCCCGATGGCGACCCTGAGTTGTCCGTCTCGGACTACCGGCTGGGAGACCACGTCAGGCATCGTCTCGGCGGTTACGGCGTGACCTACCTTCAGTACTATCTGCCACCAGACGGTCCGCGAGACCCCTACGAGTTGGCCCTTTGACCAGAAGCCGCATACACGTTCCGCCGTTCGCCTGGTAGACTTCGCGGTTCATGCGTTCCGAAAGCGACTACCTGGTCCTGGGTAGCGGCGTCGCCGGCCTGAGCTTCGCGCTCGAAGCTGCCCAGCACGGCAAGGTCACCATGGTGACCAAGCGCAGTCGCACCGATTCCGCGACCAACTGGGCGCAAGGTGGGATCGCCGCGGTCCTCGACCCCGCCGACAGCTTCGAAGCACACGTCACCGACACCCTTCAGACTGGCGGCGGAATCTCTCATCGAGAGATCGTCGAGCTCGTCGTGCGCGATGGCCCCAGTCGTATTCGTGAGCTGATGGAGCTGGGCGCAGAGTTCAGCCGTAGCGAGCACAACGAGTCACTCGACCTCACGCGCGAGGGAGGACACAGCGCTAGGCGCGTGGTTCATGCCGGGGACATCACGGGAGCAGAAGTCCAACGCGTCCTCGTCGAAGCCGCCGCAGCATCCCCGAACATCACCATCCGCGAAGACCACATGGCGATTGATCTCGTCCTCTCGAGTCGCGCGACCGGGGACCCTCGTGTCGTCGGGGCGTACGTCCTCGACGAGAACACCGGTGAAGTAACCACGTTTCTGTCCAAGGCGACGATTCTGGCCACCGGCGGCGCTGGTAAGGTCTACCTCTACACCTCCAATCCGGACGTCGCTACCGGGGACGGAATCGCGATGGCGTACCGCGCCGGCGCCGAGCTCGCCAACATGGAGTTCTTTCAGTTCCATCCGACGTGCCTGTACCACCCCGAGGCGAAGAGCTTCCTGATCAGCGAGGCGCTCCGTGGCGAGGGCGGCACACTACGGTCCGGGGACGGGGTCGCTTTCATGGCGTCTCATCATGAGATGAAGGACCTCGCCCCGCGTGATGTCGTGGCTCGTGCAATCGACTATGAAATGAAGCGTACCGGGGCTGAATGCGTGTACCTCGACATGACCCACGAGTCGCCGAGCTACCTCCGTGACCGATTCCCCAACATCCACGCACGGTGCCTCCAGTACGGTGTGGACCTGACGGTCGAGCCCATTCCGGTGGTTCCGGCCGCTCATTACATGTGCGGCGGCGTTATGGTCGATGACGAGGGACAGTCTTCCTTACCAGGACTCTGGGCCGTGGGAGAGGTCGCGTGCACCGGGCTTCACGGCGCGAACCGATTGGCTTCGAACTCGCTCCTCGAAGGCTTGGTATACGGACACCGGGCAGCAAGCTCGGCTCTCTCTGCTTCGGCACCCGAACCCGATGCGACGGTCCCGGATTGGGACCCTGGCGAGGCCGTTGCCAGCGACGAGGCCGTTGTCGTGACCCAGAACTGGGATGAGATACGTCGGTTCATGTGGAACTTTGTGGGGATCGTCCGCACCGACCGGCGTCTTCGGCGCGCCTCGAGGCGCATCGGCATGCTGCAGGACGAGATTCGCGAGTACTACTGGGCGCATCTGGTGAACAGGGACATGCTCGAGCTGCGAAACATCGCTGACGTGGCCGAACTGATCATCCGTTGCGCCGAGGCGCGCAAGGAGAGTCGTGGCCTACATTACAATCTCGACTTCCCGGGTACCGATCCCGCGCTTCAGGGCGACACCCGCGTCGTCCGAGGCGCGCCGCCGACCATCGACCCGCAGTAACCCCCACCCGGGTTCCACTGCTACCTTGATCGGTGCGCCTCGAAGGCAGAGGCGTGCTTACTTCTTTTCGGGGGAGAGATGCGTTTCCTTCTCATGGTCGCGGCGGTCGCGGCTTTCTCTAGCTTCTCAGGTGCAGCGGATGCGCAAAGCGCCGACTCGCGTGAAGCGCGAATCGCCCGAGCGAAGAAGGCTTTCGCTGCAGGAACGCGCGCCTACGAGAACGGCGACTTCGAAGCCGCGCTAAGCCGGTTCCGGCAAGCGTACCAGCTCACGAAAAGCCCCGACCTCCTCTACAACATCGCGACCGTCTCCGATCGTATGCGCCGCGACGTTGACGCGTTGAAGGCATACGAAGGCTACATCAGCGCCCGACCCAACTCGCCGGACCGTGAGCATGTGCAGGGACGGATCGAAGTACTCCGCGCCGCCATCGAGGCGAGAGAACGCGCGGCACTCGACGCCGAGATCGAAGCCGAGCGTGCGGCGCTCGAAGCCGCTGAGAAGGTTAAGGCGGAGCGACCCTTGACGCAGTACGTGGGCCCCGGCGCCGGCCCGTGGATCACGATCGGGATTGGCGGCGCCGCGATGGTGACCGGTGCGATCTTCATCGGTCTGGGGCAGCGCGACCAGAACAGTGTCTCCGAGGCACCCGCGGGCTCGAGTTTCACCGAGTTTGAAGAGATGGCGGACCGAGGTCCCCGTCGCACGAAGACCGGCATTGCGCTCCTAGGGGTTGGCGCCGCAGGCGTCCTTGGGGGCGTGATCTGGCAGCTCACAGGGGGTCGGGAAGAAGAGATCCCCGAACTCAGCATCGGGCCCACCGGAATATCCGTCCGGGGCAAGTTCTGATGCGGTGGCTCATCATCGCCGGCGTTATCGCGATCGCCGCTTCTGGGTGCGACGTCGTCATTCCCAATGGCCTGTTCGGTTGCGGGCAGGCTTCAGACTGCCCTCAAGGCTATCACTGCTGGAGTAGCGACAGTCGTTGCTACGACGCGGTCGAGCCCGGATGCACTCCCAAGAGTTGCGATCAGGTGATCGGCGAGTTCGCCTCCCTCGGAATTCCGATCGAATGTGGTTCTCTGCCGGACGGTTGCGACGGATCGATCGAGTGTGGGAGCTGCGAAGGCGCAGCGGAGTGTGGTGCGAACGGTCAAAACTTCGTCTGCGGCTGCGAAGAGCTTACCTGCGCCACCTTTGGCTCGGGCGCCGAATGCGGGACGATTCAGACGCGATGCGCGGGCTCTCCGTCCGAGATCGACTGCGGCGAGTGTTTCGGCCAGCAGGTTTGCGAGAACAACGCTTGCGTATGCCCCGCGGGCGTCAACTGCGACCAGGGTTGCGGGAGCTGCGCCAGCAATGAGGTTTGCGTCGACGGGCAGTGCTGCGAGCCGGCATTCCCTTGTGCCCAGAACGAGTGCTCACCTCCCGGAGGCTTGGACGACGGATGCGGGGGCAAGGCGCAATGCCCGCCCTGTGGCGACGAGGAGGAGTGCGTGCTCTCCGAAGGCTTCGTTTTCGAATGCCTCGGGGACTGCACGTGTGAGGCCCAAGGAGTCGAATGCGGCAGCACGGTCGTATGCGGACAACCCGCGCTCTGCGGCACCTGCCAAGACAACGGCTACGAGGCCGGATACAGCTGCAACGCGGGCCGTTGTGTTTGCCAGGACTCCTATGAAGACAACGACGTCCTCTCTCGTGCCGCGGTGGTATGCGGCGGGGCGAGCGGAGACAACTGCTTCCAAGAGGCATGGGCCGTCCAGCTCGACGCCACGGTGCACGGCATCGACGACGACGACCACTACGCACTCCAAATCCTGGATGCGGAAACGGTGCTCGTCACCGAGCTCTATGCAGGCCTCGGGGCCTACGAAGTTTGGATGTCGTACGTGTGCCCAAATGGGGAGCCTGGGCTCGCAGGTTGCGCCGGCCCGACGACGACCATCGGCGGCCTCAAGTTCTGCGGTTCCGAGAGTCGCGCTCTCGAGATCTTTCGGTACTGTGAGGCGAGCGAGACGGCCGAGGTCGGGACCCTCTTCGTCGTCGTACGCCCCCAAGCGATCGGCGGTGATTGCGAGCCATATTCGCTTGGTATCTTCGCCACCTACGATCTCCCTGGACTCAACTGAATAGACGCCCGAGGGGACCGATTGACTCGGCCCGTTGCGGCGGATAAGAGCCGTCGCAAGCTATGAGCGGATATCTGTTTACGTCCGAGTCAGTGACCGAGGGTCACCCCGACAAGATCTGTGACAAAGTCAGCGACTCGCTGCTTGACGCCTACATCGACCAAGACCCGAACTGTCGTGTCGCGGTCGAAACGATGGTCAAGACGGGCTTCGTCGTCGTCGGCGGCGAGGTGACCGCGAAGGCCACGATCGACATTGCGTCCATCGTTCGGCGGGCGATTGCTGGCATCGGCTACACCGATTCGTCGATGGGGTTCGACGCTGCGACTTGCGGGATTCTCACCGCAGTCGAGCAGCAGTCCCCTGACATCGCTCAGGGAGTCGATCGCACGGGCGGCAAAGAGCAGGGCGCTGGCGACCAGGGACTGATGTTCGGATACGCCGTCGACGAGACTCGGCAGCTCATGCCGATGCCAATCGACCTCTCTCACAAGCTCGCACGACGGCTCGCCCAGGTTCGCAAGCGCGACGTGCTTCCGTGGCTCCGCCCGGACGGTAAGAGCCAGGTCACCGTCGAGTATGAGGACGGAAAGCCCAAGCGGTTCGACGCCGTGGTCGTATCGACGCAGCACGCGGAAGGCGTCAAGCATCGCGACCTCAAAGAGGCGATCATCGAAGAGGTGATCAAACCGACGCTTCCGGCCAAGATGATCGATCGAAGGACGAAGTTTCACGTCAACCCGACCGGTCGGTTCGTCGTCGGAGGTCCCTTCGGAGATGCCGGGCTCACCGGCAGGAAGATCATCGTCGACACGTACGGGGGTATGGGTCGGCATGGCGGTGGCGCGTTCAGTGGCAAAGACCCCTCGAAGGTGGACCGAAGCGCGGCCTACTTTGCTCGCTACGTGGCCAAGAACATCGTGGCCGCCAAGTTGGCGTCGCGATGCGAGGTCCAGGTCGCATATGCGATCGGGGTTGCCGAGCCTATGGGTGTTTACGTGACGACCTTCGGGACCGGTACCGTCGACGACGAGAAGATCGCATCGGCGGTCTCCAAGATCTTCGACTTCCGTCCGCGTGCAATCGTCGAGACGCTCGACCTTCTCCGTCCCATCTACAAGCCCACGGCCGCTTACGGGCACTTCGGCCGCACCGAGAAGTCCTTCACGTGGGAGCGGACGGACCGAGTGGACGAACTACGGGGCGCGTTGTCGCCGTCGAAGTCTCACTCTCGGGCAAACGGGGCGCCTTCGAAGGCGTCTCGCAAGAAGGCCAGCACGAAGAAGCCTCGCAAGGCCGCCCGCGGCCGCGCGGCCAGGTGACGGCGCCTTCTAGGGCTCCGTCGAGCACCGCGCTACACTACGGGCGCCATGCTTGATCCACCGCTTTCGACCATCTCCGGGTGGGGCCGTCACTCGGCCCAGGGTCGCGAGCGAGTCGGAGAAGACATCGAGCGCATCAGTGCGGACGTCAACCTGTCTCGCGGCCTCGGCCGTTCGTACGGAGATGCATCGCTACCTCCAACGGACTGCCCGGAGGTACTCAACACCACCTACGCGGACCGCATTCTCTCGTTCGACCCTGAGTCGGGCACGTTTCGCGGCGAGTCGGGTTTCGCCCTTAGCGAGCTCAACCGGCTCATGATGCCACGAGGTTGGTTCACGCCGGTCTCGCCAGGGACGAAGTACGTCACGCTTGGCGGGATGGTCGCGGCGGACGTCCACGGCAAGAACCAACATCGCGATGGAGACTTCGGCGACCACGTGTCCTCGCTCAAGATGCGCGTGGCCGATGGCCGGGTGATCGAGTGTTCCCCGACCCAGAACGCCGACCTCTTTCGAGCTACGCTTGGAGGAATGGGGCTCACCGGGCACGTTCTCGAGGTCGAGTTCAAACTCAAGCCGATTCCGTCGTCGTGGTTCTGGCAAGAGTCCCGGCGGATACACGACATCGACGAGTTCCAAGAGTGTTTGGAGAATGCCTCGCCGAACTGGCAGCACACCATGGGCTGGATCGATTGCCTGAAGCGCGGGTCTCAGATGGGACGCGGGATCATGATGTGCGGTCGTTGGGCGACGCCCGAAGAGGCTCCGAAAGCCTCGCCAAAGGCAGGCTTCCGTCCACGACTTGGGTTCGACTGGCCATCTTGGGTTCTCAATCGCGCCTCGATCCGACTCTTCAACGAGCTCTACTACCGGAAGCAGTGGCGTAAGGAGTCGCGGGGCGTCGTCGGCCTCGAGCCGTTCTACTACCCGCTCGACGCAATTCGCTCTTGGAACCGCATGTACGGCCGTCGGGGCTTCACCCAGTATCAGTGCGTGTTGCCTCGGGAGGCTGGACGCAGCTCTGCTCGGCGTGTCCTCGAGGTATTGACCTCACGCGGGGGTGCTTCGTTTCTTTGCGTCATCAAGGATTTCGGTCGCCATGGGCCTGGAGTGTTGTCGTTCCCACGGCCGGGGATCACCCTGGCGCTCGACATTGCCGTCCGCGACGATACGCAGGCCCTGGTCGATGCGCTCAATGAGCAAGTGCTCGATGAAGGAGGCCGGGTATATCTCGCGAAGGATTCCTTCACCCGACGTGAGCACTTTGAAGCGATGGAGCACGAACGGCTCGCGGAGTTCAACGCGATTCGTGATCGCTGGGACCCGAATCGCCGTTTTCGGAGCGCGTTGTCGGTGAGACTGCTTGGGGATTGACGATGAAGTTTGCGTTTCTTGGGGCCACCAAAGGAATGGGGCGAGCGCTCGCACGACTCGTGGCCGAGCGCGGTGACCAGATCTGCGTGCTTGGTCGTGACGTGGCTGACCTCGAACGAACTGCCAGCGACCTCGAGGCGCGCGGCGCCTACGGCCGGGTATCCGCCATTGAGTGCGATCTCGAGAATCCAACGCGGTTTGGCGATGCCCTTGCCGAGGCGGATCAAGCGTTGGGTGGGCTCGACGGCGTGGTCGTCACGGCTGGGATGTTCGCTACGCAAGATGAACTCGAAGCCGACGAGGCGCGCGCCGAACGGCTACTCCGGATCAACTTTTCCGGCACCGTCATGTTCTGCGAAGCGGCCAAGAAGCGTCTTCTTGCGAGTGGGGGAGGGACTCTGTGTGTGTTCAGCTCGGTGGCGGGCGAGCGTGGTCGCAAGCCCGTCATCCTCTATGGGGCCACCAAGGCTGGCCTCACCCAGTATCTCGAGGGGCTCGACCACAAGCACAGCGCCGGCGGACTGCGTGTCGTGACCGTCAAGCCAGGCTTCGTCAAGACCAGCATGACCGCCGGACTCACACCCCCGCCATTCGCCGGAGAACCCGATCAAGTTGCCGCTAGGGTCCTCGCCGCCATCGATCGAGGCGTACCCGTCGTGTACGCACCCTCGATCTGGCGGCTGATCATGGCGGTCATCCGGGCCTTGCCTCGGTTCGTGATGCGCCGAATCCAGTTCTAGATGGCGCTTCACCTCGAACTGAACGTTCGTAGTCGAAGCGAGTTGCACCCGGTTGGCTTGGCTACGGACGCCGGGACGCTTCGATGAAGTCGGTGATGTCCGCCCGCGATACGCGCCATGCCGCCGTGGCGTGCAGGGCGGCGGTGATCAGGCTTGCGAGCACGATGCTCCAGGTGAGCTGAGTCAGCGTGACCCCTTCGGCGTTTGGGGTCGGGATCAGTGGAAACGCTTGCCTCAGATGGAACACCAGCGTTGTTGTGTAAGCTACGATCCAGATCAGTTTCGCGATGACGGCTTGTCGTATCCACCACTGAGACAGCTTTCGCCGCCAGCTCAGCATGAAACTCCCGACTAGAACCAGCGAGGATACGACAACGTTGGCGGCAGCCATTGGCCTCCGGTAGGGGTTGGTCGCTTCCGCTTCCTGAAGTTGAAGGTTCAGCAGGCGCTCTTGGGCTTCGGCCTCCGACTCCGGGGGCGGCTGGCCGTCGTAGAGATCGAACGGATCGGCAGGAATTGCAGTGGTCTGCAGGTGGTTCGTTCCATTGAGAATACCCACGATTCCCAGCATCGTGAGCAGCGTGGACGAAAGCAGAATCGCGATCATGACCGTCCGGTCGTTTGATTCGGGCGCCATCAGAAGATTCGATCGTTGTACCCTGGCGCGTATGGGCGATCGACCCCAAAACCGGTCTGATGGAGGTTAGCCGGCCCCACAATCCCGTATTCGCCGAGGGAGCGTCGACTGACGACTTCAGCGCCGATCGGATCCGGTGGCTGATTTCGCTCCGTTGGGTCGCCATGGCCGGTGTCCTGATCGCCACGGCCTTCGTGCTTGCCGGCTTCTTTCCCGGTGTGGCCTGGCCCGTTTTCATCTTGGTTGCCGTTGGAGGCAGCATCTACAACTACCGCCTCGGCCGGTCCCTCGGCGAGCTGGGTCGTGGGAGCCGGGCGGCCGTCTCGCAAGCCCTGGTCGACCTCGTCATGCTCACCGTCGTTTTGTGGGCGGCCGGTGGGATCGCCTCGCCATTCGTCGCCTTCTATGTCTTTCACCTCGCGCTCATCGGCATCCTCGGAGGGCCACGAGCAACCTTCGTCGCGACGGCAGCCGCGTTCGCCGGTGCAGGATTCCTGGCGCTCACCGACTGGATCCCGGCGCTCAGCATCGGTGTGTGGGCGCCGATACCGCCCTGGGACACGATCGCGAACGTCATGGCTTTCGTCATTACCGTCGTTGCCGTCGCCTACGTCGTGCTTCATGCGGTTCGAGAGCTTCGGGATCGGGAACGCGCGCTCGAGCAGTCGCGCGACCAGGCCGAGCTCGAGTATCAGGTCATCTCAAACACGCTCGACCAACTCGAGGCAGGCCTCGAGCTCGTCGGTTCCCAGGGTCGCATCGAGTGGCGCAATCGCCTTGCGGAGGAGCTCTGCCCCGATCCGGGCGCGCAGACTTGGGAGTGCCCCGTAGGTGTTCGACACTGCGAGACCGACCCGGCTGGCCCCTGCCCGGTCGACCGCGCGCGCGACGAGGCGCTTCCGGGCCGGTGTCGTTTCGTGGTTGGCGACCGCACCTACGAGATGCTCTCGTTTCCGCTAGCGTCGCGAGACGCAGACGAATCCCGGATCATGAACCTCTACGTGGACCGGACCCAGGTGCTGAACTCAGAACGTCGGCTGATTCAAGCCGAGCGCCTCGCGAGCCTGGGCCGAGTGGCCCAAGGCGTTGCCCACGAACTCAATACACCGCTCGCCACCATTCGGACGTTGGCCGCTGACATGCGCGAGGCCATTCGGTCGCTCGGCACGGAGGACACCCTTCGTTCCGACTTGGCGGAGTCCGCGGCGCTGATCCGCGATGAAACCGGTCGCCTGGGTCGCATCACCCAAGCGCTCCTTTCGGGTGGAACCCTGCCGCGCCTTCAACTCGATTCGTCCGCCCCGCTTCTGCCCATGGTCGAACGTGCGAAGGCGTTGGTGTTTGCGGGTGTCCGCGACGGGCCCGAACTTGCTATCGACGACAGCGTTGCCCCGCTGCGCGTATCGGTCGATCGCGACCGTCTGCTACAGGTGCTTGTCAATCTATTGCAGAACGCGCTCGACGCGAACCGCGAGACCGGTCGGACGTGGGTCCGCGTCTCGGCCCGGCGCTCCGCCGGGATGGTCGAGTTGATCGTCGAGGACGAGGGCACGGGAATCCAGCCCGGGATCGAAGGCCGTCTCTTCGAACCCTTTGCCACCACGAAGCCCCCAGGGGAAGGCACCGGGCTCGGGCTATACTCCTCTTACATGCTGGTCCAAACCATGGGTGGTGACATCTCGATCGAAAACGCGGAGAGCGGAGGATGCCGAGCCTGCATTCGCATCCCCGTAGGGATCGACCCGGCCAAGGGAGAGGCTTCCCCGTCACGCGAAGCGGAGGCTCGATGACCGCAACGGTTCTCATCGTTGACGACGACGACGCGTTTCGTTTCGCCATGGCCAAAGCGCTCCGACGCGGTGGCTACAACGTGTCGGAGGCGAGCAGCGGCGAAGAGGCGGTGGAGGTACTCTCTCGCGATGCGACACCCGACGTGGCACTCCTCGACCTCAAGATGAAAGGGATCGGCGGGCTCGAGGTGCTACGTCGCTGCGGTTCGACGCAGACAAGCGTGATCGTTCTCACCGGTCACGGAACCGTCAAGGCTGCGGTCGAAGCCATGCAACTTGGCGCTTTCTCTTTCCTCGAGAAGCCGGTCGATGCAGGTATGCTTCAGCCTTTGTTGCGTCAGGCTCTCCTCGAGCGAGTACCAGGAGGCGAGGGTGGCCCGGCAACGACGACGCCTATCATCGGCGTGAGCAAGCAGATCGAAGAGATTCGTGCGTTCGTGAGCACGGTGGCACCGACAGACGAGACGGTACTCGTTTTCGGTGAGACCGGCACAGGTAAGGAAGTCGTGGCCAGGCAGATTCACGCCCAGAGCCCGCGCGGCGATGGCCCGTTCGTCGCGATGAATGCCGCGTGTGTGCCGCGCGAGCTCTTCGAAAGCGAGCTCTTCGGCCACAAGCGGGGTTCGTTCACCGGTGCTCACGGCGATCGTGTTGGCCTTTTCCGTGAGGCAGAGGGCGGAACCCTCTTCATCGACGAACTCGCCGAGCTTCCCCTCGAAAGCCAAGCCAAACTGCTTCGCGCGATCGAGACCAAGACGATCCGACCGGTCGGCGAGTCCGGGGAGATGGCCGTTGACGTCCGAATCGTCGCGGCGACGAACCGCAACCTTTGGGCAGAGACCCAGGCCGGTCGATTCCGCGAGGACCTTTACTTTAGGCTACAGGTCTTTCCGGTCCTCGTGCGACCGCTCCGGGAACGGTCCGAGGATGTGGAGCCACTTGCGCAGCACCTTCTCGAGCGGCTCGGCAAGGGATCGATGGATCTCGATCCCGAAGCACTCGAAGCCCTCCGACAGTACGACTGGCCAGGCAACGTGCGGGAGCTCTTGAATGTCCTCCGTCGCGCCGCCCTCTTCGCGACCTCCGACAACCTGCACGGCGATCTCGTGCGCCGCATGGTTGCCGCCAGTGTATTCGGGAGCGTGCGCGAGGAACGCCCAAGTCAGGCAGACGAGTCGAACCCCACCACGCTGGCCGATCTCGAACGCGGTCACATCGAACGAGTCCTTGCCGAAATGGATGGAAACATCACCCGTGCAGCCGTCGCTCTCGGCATCGACCGTCGTACTCTTCAACGTAAGCTGAAGTCTTACGACCTGCCCTCGGACTAGGAAGTCGCCGGCGAGAGCTGCGTCGCGGCGTCCTTGGGCAGCACCACAGCGAACACGGTGTGGCCAGGTTCGGAGTTCACCGTGATCCTTCCGCCGTGTTCCGTGACGATACGGCTCGAGATCGCGAGTCCGAGGCCCGACCCGCCTTCCTTGTTGGTGTAGTACGGCTCAAACACCAGGGATTGCCGGTCCTTCGAGATCCCAGCCCCGTTGTCGACCACCACGATCCGCACTTCATCGAGACCCTCTTCGAGGCGTACGCGCACGGCCCCCCCGCCGGTGGGATGGGCCGCCTTCGCGGCGTCAGCGCCGTTCTGGAGCAGGTTGTGAACGACCTGGGTGATCTGCTCGGAATCCAGATACGCCATGACGGGAGCTTCGGGTAGTTCGGCGCTCACCGCGACCGTTTCCTCGGTGTAGAGGGAGACCACATGAGACACGGTCTGCCGAAGGTCGGTCTCACGGAGCGTGGGTGCGGGCAGTCTCGCGAAGCGAGAGAACTCGTCGATGATGTGTCGGAGGCGTTCGACTTCTTGCAAGATCGTCTCGCTCGTTTCCTCGAACAGCGCATCGAACTCGGCGTGGGAGCGCGTATGTGCCTTGCGTAGCGTCTCGATCGACAGCCGGATGGGCGACAGTGGGTTCTTGAGCTCGTGCGCCAGGCGCTTCGCGATATCCTGCCATGCGGCGATCCGTTCAGTTTGCCGTAGCCGTTCTCGAGCACTTCGGAGGTCCCTGGTCATCCGGTTGAACGCCGTCGCCGTGGCTTTGAAGGCGCCTTGATCCCCTTCTTTCAAGGTCGTGTGCAAGTCGCCAGCCCCGATCCGTGTGGCTGCCGCCGTCAGACCGTCGACCGACGACTGGAGCCATCGCGTGAGGTATCCGCCGAACAGCAGCGCCAGCCCGATCGTGAGCACCGCCACGCACCCTAGCCAAAGCCACAACGGGGGCGCCGGCTGGTCGTCTTGGGTGCGGAATACCAAGACGGTGGACGACAGGTCTCCGTCGTCAAACGTTTTCAGCACCACGTCTCCTTCGCGTGTTTTGTCGCGGATCGCGAGTCGATCTGGCCAGGTTGCGAGGAGGCTTGCGACACGATGCGCCCCGATGACGGTGACCGAACTCGAGCCCCGCTGAATCGTACATGCGCGGGCGACGAACGTTCGGTGCTCGCTTCCGGCGCCGTCGATCACAAAATCGCGGTTTCCCGACTTGCGCGCACGCGAAAGAAAGGTGGCGTCGACGGCCGGCGCCTCTCCTTGGCGGTGCCCGGTTGCCAGACGCTCTCCGGTCGAGGAATCGACCAGCCACAACGCCTGCAGTCCCGTCGCCGCCATCTTGGCCGCGACAAGGCGGTCGTAGTCGAGGTCTGGCGTGTCCTCTCCCGATCGCGCCCGCATCAGAAGGTCGACGACGAGGTCGTCCAGGCACAAGGCCTCTACGGCGACTCCCCGGCGCTCGTCTTCGAAGGCAAGAAGGCTTTGAGCGAGCTCCGCCTCCGGCGAACGATCGTCGACGTCCCATCGAGTCACGACCGCCCACACAAGGGCGGTCAGGACGACCGGGAGCACTGCGGTCAAGACGAACAGAGCAGCAACCCGGCCGTACAGACTCGTCATGGCGGGGCGACACCTCCGAGCACCCGATCTTCACGGCGTGTCGTTTCTGGCGGGGGTTCGTCCTCGTCGAACTGCTCCATCAGGAACAGGGTGGGGTCAGCGACTTCCGGCGGCCTCGCGACGTCCGTTGGCGCGGTACCTGTCAGGAACACTTCGCTCACAGCGTCTTCTTGCCCTTGGTATGCAAGTAGCCCGGACGCCGGGTCGATCGGGGTGACGACCACGCCGCTTGGCATCGCAAAGTCGGTCTCCTTGGGCGACTGGTCGGCGATGTCCATCACGTCGATCCAGATAGGCAACGCGCTCCTCGTTCCGGTTTCTCGCTTTCCGAGCGAGCGCGAATCGTCGAAGCCGACCCAGACTCCGACGACGACCGAAGGGGAGTAGCCCACGAACCACGCGTCACGCGCCTCGTTGCTGGTGCCCGTCTTTCCGCCCACAGGGCGCTCGAGCCGAAGCGCCGGAGTGCCCGTCCCAGCATTGACGACGCTCTGCAGCATACTGGTGATCACGTATGCTTCGTCGGGGGTCATCACATCTCTGGCAGGCTCTCCCGGATCGAGCGGGATCGCGCGACCGTCCGGACCGACGATTCGGGTCACGAGCCTTGTCGGTGCCCAACGACCCCCCGCCGCGAACGTCGCGTACGCGTTGGTCAGCTCGATCGGCCGGACCCCGCTTGCGCCGAGTGCCAGGGCCATGTCTTCCTCGAGCTTGGTGGTGATCCCGTCTTGCCTCGCGAACTCGGCGACGTCTCTCGGACCGAGGTCTTCGATGACGCGAATCGCTACCATGTTGATCGAGCGCGCCAAGGCTTCGCGAAGCCGCACCGCGCCCTGGTAGTTCCACTGCTCGTAGTTGCGTGGTTTCCACTCGTCGTACACCGCAGGTGCGTCCACGACCAAGGACGCAGGCGTGAAGCGTCGAGTCTGGAGCGCTCTTGCGTAGACGATCGGCTTGAACGTGCTTCCGGGCTGGCGAATCGCTTGCGTCGCTCGGTTGAACCCGCTGCGCGCCTCGTACCCACCGACCAGCGCCAGAATCCCCCGTGACCGTGGCTCGATCACGACGACGGCCCCTTCCGGCCCGCGTTCGGGCCGCGCGACCGAAGGCCCCTCCTCGCCTCCAAGTTGGGTGATCGAGACCGGCATCAGATCTCCGACCCGCGCGAACTCACTGGCTTGGAGAGAACGGGGATTGTGCCGTGCCAGATCCTTCATCCGCAAGACGGCTGGGTGCCCCGCAACATCGAGGTCTAGCTGCTCACTGTCATCGTTCCGTTCGACAACCTTGGCGACATAGGTGCGACCCATTCGCAGCTCTCCTGCGGCAGGCGAGGCTTTCGGGCCACGACGTCGATTCTTCGGTCGGTACGGGCCGCGATAGCCTTGTCGCTCGTCGATGGCGACCAATCCGCGTCGAAGTGCCTCTCTCGCGCGTCGCTGGAGAGCGAGGTCGACGGTCGTGTACACCGTGTAGCCGCCTTCGCGCAGCTCCTCTTCACCGACGGCTTGCAGCAGCGACCGCTTGGCGATCGCCAACACCTCCGGAGCCCCGCCGGCCGCTTCGGGTAGCGGCACCGTCTCGACCTTTCGTTTGCGCGCGGCCTCGATCGCTCGCTCGCTGAGGTCGGGCCAATACACTTCACGTTTCGCGGCCAGTTGATTCAGCACGTACTGCTGGCGTCGAGAGGCCGCCTCGGGGTTCTTCCGCGGCGAGAGCCTTGCGGGCGCTTGCGGGACACCGGCGAGGAGCGATGCCTCGGCCAAGGTGAGGTTCTTGGCGTCTTTCGCGAAGTAGTATTGGGCAGCCTCCTGGATGCCGTACCGCCCGTGACCGAAGTTCACATGGTTGAGATACAGATGGAGGATCTCGTCTTTCGTGAGTGCGTTCTCGAGTCGCCTCGCCAGAATGAGTTCCCGAACCTTGCGCGATAAGGTTCGCTCGGGCGTCAGGAGCATGAGTTTCACAACCTGCTGAGTGATCGTGCTCCCGCCTTGCGCAGCCCTGCCCGTGACGATGTCCCGGCCCAATGCGCGCATGATGCCCATGTAGTCGAGCCCCTGATGCTCGTAGAAGTCGGCATCCTCCGCGGCCAACACGCTAAGGACAACGTGCCGCGGGACCGCTGACAACGGGATCACCGTCCGGCGTTCCGAGAAGATCTCGCCGATGACCTTGCCATTTCGATCCAACACGCGCGTTGTCTGCGGTGGTTTGTAGTCTTGCAGTTCCGACACCGACGGAAGATCCCGACTAAAGTACCCGTAGATCCCCATGGCGCCGAGCGCTCCCGCGATGAGCGCGACTCCGAGCAGTTTGGCCCAGCCCGATTTCCGAGCGCGCTTGCGCCGCTTTGTGGTTCGGCCTTTCGGTTTCGCGGTTCGCTTCTTTGCGGTCCGCTTCTTGGATGTTCGCTTGGTCGCCATTCCTGTCTACAGCCCGCGGGGCTATAGCATCCCCCGTTCCTCGCCCTTGTCCCTAATTCATGACACGTCAGGGCTCGGCATCATTCCCGAGAAACGCTCGGATGACCTCCTCGGCGTTGTTCACGGAATTCATCAGGAATCTCGCCTTGAGCGCTTCACGCTTCGGCTCCGACATCGGTTCGAGACCCTGTCGTGCCAGGCTCCGCATCGTGATCGCGGCAGCCACAGACACGTTCAGGCTTTCTACGAAGCCAACCATGGGAATCGCGAACGTCCCATCCGCCAGGGCTGACATCTCCTCGGAGACGCCTCGATGCTCGTTGCCGAAAACGAGCGCGAGTTTGGTGCCGACCCGTGATAGGGCCTCGGGATCCCTGTCGCCGGCCATCGCTGCGACGTGAACCTCGTAGCCTTCGGCTTGGAGGTGTTGGAAGCAGTCAGTGGCAGACTGGTAGCGTACGACATCGAGCCATCGGTGCGTTCCCTTCGCCACGCCACCCGACGCGACGAAGCCGCGACTGCCCTCGACGACGAAGATCCGCTGGATTCCAAAAGCGTCTGCGCTGCGCATCACCGCGCTTGCATTGTGTGGATCGGTGATCGCGTCGAGCACGATGACAACCTGGTCCGTGCGTTGATCCACGACGGCTTCGATTCGACGCCGACGCGCCTCAGTGACGACTGGGGACAGTGCAGCGATCACCTGTTCCGCCGGAAACTCGAGCGGCGGGGGACCTTCAACTTCGATCACGTCGGGATCGTCTATCCGCATGGAGGCCGTTCGTTTCGCACCCGCTTCAGGGAAGCTGGAGAGTCTTCTTGGGATCGACAGTGACGCCAACGACTAGCGTGCCGCCTTCGTAGGTCTGTCCAGCGACGAAGAACGGATCGCCGGCCGAGGCGACGACTTGCAGAAGGGGCAGGTAGTCCGCCTTCTCGGGCCTGTTGATCGAGACCTTCATCTTGAACCGGCCGTCAGGCATGATCTGAAGCAGCGCGAGCTTCAACCGGCGTCCGTTTGGGAGCGAAACCACCGCATCTCGTCCGGGGACGAGCTTGACTTTGGGCTTCGACAACACCTTCATGGACCGAAACGAGTTGAATGGCGGACGCCGCAAGGCGGTTAGTTTCTTGAGCTCGGGGTCGATCTTGCCCGACTCTTCTTGTGCCAGCACGACTAGCACCTCGGCGGGAACGCCGCCGGTGGGCGCACGCGTGGACTGTACGAGTTTCGAACCTTGGGCATCGGCCCGGGGCGTGAACGACAGCGCCAGAAGCAAGCTCGGGACGAGGAAGTTCCAAATCGTCCTCATGGAATCGCAACCTCCTCATCACTGATCCAAACCACGCTCAGGGGTTGGCCGGCCCCGCCCTCGACCTCGAAGACCGTCCCGGCGTACTCCCCAAAGTCGACCGCGACGACCTTTGAGCCTCGGACCATCCCAGGTGTGGTTCCCTCTTCGGGGAGGGTGAGTACCGCGAGCAGGATTGCGGCGGCCGCCGCTAGCCCTGCGGCGACGCCCCCCCAGACGCGACGCTCCCGACCGCCTGGAACCACTCTCAACGCGGGCATGGACTCCCTCGAGTTTCGCTCGACCGCCGGCGCGCGAATGTCCGCTTCGATCCGCGCAAACAGTTCGTCGGAATCGACCGCGTCTGGCCATGGGTCGGAGACCTCTCGAATCCCGTCGCGAATCGCCTGCCACGCTGCGAGCTCCGCAGCCCCCTCGGGAGAATCCTCAAGCTGTCGGCGCACCGCCTCGGCTTCTTCGGAGGAAAGCTCCCCGTCGAAGAACATCTGGAGCCTCTCTTGTTCGGTCTTCGAACTCTCCATCGTCACTCCTCGGAAGGTTCCTCTCCTGCAAGATAAGGTGCAAGTGCCGCCTGCATCTTCTTTCTCGCATGAAAAAGGCGGCTCATGATCGTCCCTTTGGGCACTCCCAGGGTGTCCGCCATCTCTTCGTAGCTCATCCCTTCGACCTCGCGAAGCACGATCACCGCCCGGTGGTGCTCAGGGAGCTCGTCGAGGGCGCTCTCGATCGCGCCCCCCAGCTCCCTCCGGAGCGCCGCCCTCCCTGGGTTGGCGTTCGTCACCCTCGGCACCAGGGCACCGTCTCCGGCGACGTCGCTTTCTTCGTGCAGGGAGCGTTCATCGAAGTCGAGGGTCTTTCGTCGACTGGCCTTTCGGACGTGGTCGATTGAGGCGTTCATGACGATCCGGTAGAGCCACGTGTAGAAGCTCGAGGACCCTTGGAACTTGCCGATGTTCCGATGGACTTTGACAAAGGCCTCCTGCACGGCGTCGAGCGCGTCGTCCTGGTTCTTGACGACGCCCATGGCCACGGCGAACGCGCGGCGGTGGTACTTGTCGTACAACGCTCGGAACGCCTCCGAATCGCCTGCCTGTACGCGCTGTACGAGTTCACGGTCCACCTCTTTGTCGGACCGCTGTTCGACCCGATTTTCGTTGGACGCGGTGGACAATGGTTGATTCACCCAAAGATCCTCGACGGTTTCTATGGACTGTCGCGTCTGCGACTCACCCCAAGTGCGTTTACGCGTAAAACGCTCGGAGGGCCAGCTTTCGAGAATCGAGTGACCCGCCGCACGCTTTTCCCTGGTTTCCGACGGGGCGCGACGCTACGGTCCCGCGGTGCTCGACCTTTCGTCGTTGAACCCCCGGCAGCGTGAAGCCGTCGTTCACGAAGGGGGACCGCTCGTCGTTTTCGCTGGAGCAGGGAGCGGCAAGACTCGCGTCATCACATACCGTGTGGCGCACCTGATCGCCGCTCACGATGTCCCGCCATGGCGCATTCTAGCGGTCACCTTCACAAACAAGGCGGCCGGTGAGATGCGGGAACGTCTTCTCGGGCTCCTCGGCGATTCTGGGACCGCCGTCCGTGTAGGGACGTTCCACGCCACCTGCGCGCGTTTCCTACGCCGTGAAGGGGAGGCTCTCGGGATCTCGAAGGACTTCACGATCTACGACGACCAGGACCAACTCGCCTTGGTGAAGCGAGTCTTGCGCGATCTCGGGCTCGACGAGAAACGGTACCAGCCCAAGTCCATTGCGGGCCGTATCAACCGAGCGAAACAGGAAGTGCAGGGCCCCGACGAGGTCGAGACACCCGATCCGTGGTCCGAAGTGTTTCGGCGCGTCTATGAGGCGTACGAGCGTCAGCGAGCCCAGGCGAACGCCCTCGACTTCGGGGATCTGATTTTTCGGACCGTCCGAGGACTCGAACAGCACCCCGGCTTCGCCGAATCGCTGATAGGGCGCTTCTCGCACGTGTTGGTTGACGAGTTCCAAGACACCAACCAGGCGCAGTTTCGCCTCGTGCGCGCGCTCGCCGCTCAGCACCGCAACCTGTGCGTCGTCGGAGACGACGATCAGAGC
>JBCCEK010000024.1:0-32747 GCA_039030295.1 Myxococcota bacterium
CGATCGTCGCAATGTGGTCCGGCGTCGTCCCACAGCAGCCGCCGATGAGGTTCACCATTCCGTCGCTCGCGAACTCGCGCAGAAGCGTGGCCATCTGTTCCGGCGTTTGATCGTAGCCGCCAAACGCGTTGGGGAGGCCGGCATTGGGGTAGCAATGGACGTGACAATCCGCGACCGACGAAAGGTCCTTCAAGAAGGGACGCATCTCCGCCGCCCCAAGTGAGCAGTTGATGCCGACGGCTAGAGGCTTGGCATGCTCGATCGAGATGTAGAACGCCTCGACGGTCTGTCCCGAGAGGTTTCGGCCGCTCTTGTCGACGATGGTCACCGAAACCACGACGGGGAGATCGACGCCCTTCTCGGCCTTCACCTCTTCGATGGCACTGAGGGCTGCCTTCGCATTCAACGTATCGAAGATCGTTTCGACGAGAAGGAAATCGGCGCCGCCGTCGATGAGACCTCGCGCCTGCTCGGCGTAGGCTTCGCGCGCCTCGTCGAATGTGAGGGCTCGAAACCCGGGGTCGTTGACGTCTGGGCTGAGGCTCAAGGTCTTGTTCAGGGGCCCAATGGCCCCCGCAACGAAACTCGGGCGGTCGTGGGCCGCCGTCGTCTCTTTGGCAAGCTTGGCGGCAGCCACGTTGAGGTCGTAGACGACCGATTCCAAGTCGTAGTCGGCCTGAGAGAACGAGTTGGCGTTGAACGTATTCGTGCCGATGATGTCGGCACCGGCGTTGAGGTACTGTTGGTGGATCGTTCGGATCACGTCTGGGCGGGTCAGGACCAACAAGTCATTGTTGCCCTTGAGGCTCTTGTGGTGCTGCGCGAAGCGTTCGCCGCGAAAGTCGGCCTCCTCGAGGCCGGCGCGCTGAACCATCGTGCCCATGGCCCCATCAAAGAACGCGATCCGTTCGTCGAAGAGAGCCAAGAGTCGTTGTTCGATCGAGTAGGTCGTCATGATTGCTCTTTGCGCTTGCGGGCCGCCGCAGTGATAACCTGAAAATGCGGCTTGCGCCGTTCGCGAGAAGTGATCTCGCACCGTTGTACGTCGAGCTCTTTCAAGATCCGTCGGAGTTCCTTGGGCTCGAAACCGCGATTGGCGTGACCGTAGCGCGCAACCACCTCGCCGTGTGGGTGGTTCGCGAGCGTGACCACCACAAGCTGTCCGCCGGGACGGAGGACGCGCGTGGCCTCGAGAACAGCGTCGACGGGGCGGTCGGTGTAGGTCAGGACGTGAAGCATGAGAGCGAGATCAAACGACTCGTCGTCGAACGGAAGATCGTGCATGTCCCCCGACACGAATGAAGCCCGAGATCGCTCACGGAGCCGTTGCTTCGCGGCCACGAGGAGCTTGTCGCTTTGGTCGAGCCCCACGTAGCGTGCGGCGTAGGGGGCAACGATTTGCGCGACCATGCCGTCGCCACACCCGATGTCGAGGACGTCGCCCAGGCTCAGCAATGGCGTGATCCCGCGTGCGAGCGCTTCCCAGGTGCGGCCCGGGGAGTAGTGATGCTCCATGCGACCGGCGATCGACTCGACCCACGGCCCTTCGTCGTCTCTCGCGGCAAGCAGACCCGCGCGGCGCTCCGCGTCGCTCCGCAGAACGGCATCATCGAGGCCGGCACGCAGGGCACTCCAGAGTCGGTCGGCACGCGACCCGAGCGCTTCGCGTTGAAGCCGGTAGTAACGGAGCGACCCTTCGCGCCGATCCTGGAGGAGCCCGTTGTCTCGAAGACGACGCAGATGGGTAGACACCCGCGACTGACTCAGCTCGGTGATCGCCGTGAGTTCGGCGACCGTCAGTTCGTGGCCATCGAGGAGGGCGAGCAGGCGCATCCGCGTCGGGTCTGCGAACGCCGAAACCAAGTCGACCGAGGTCTGTAGACCGGAATCCATCCTTTTATCCGGATATCCGGATGCCATGGAGGCATTCCCTTGTCAAACACGCGTAATCCCCAGGGATTAATGTAGACTGAGAAGACTGCCCATGAACTCGGATCGGCTCGCGTTTGGCACCGCTTGGGTGCGTTTTCTCCTCGCGGCGTGCGGGATCTGGCTCGTGCCGCTCCTGTATCCAGCGATTTCGGCGCATCGCTGGGTGTTCATCGCCTATGCCGGGGTCGCCCTCCTCGAGCAGTTCCTGATCTGGCGCGACATCGGGGGCGCCTGGCGACCCTTTCTCGGCGGCATCCTCGACATGGCGGTCCTGACGTTTCTCGTACAGCGGGTCGGCTCATCGCGAACCATGATCGTCGCGCTCTACTTCATCGCCGGTGTGGTGAACTCGCTGGTGGTGACGCCGCGCATGGGCGTGCTCCTCGCCGGCATCGGAGCCCTGATGTACTCCGGCGTCGTGTTCTTGGAGGTCGAAGGCGACCTTCCCTTCGCGCCCGACGGCCCCGAGTGGATCCGCTCTCAGGGGCCTGACGCCCTCGAAGGAGCTCTCCAGGCCGGCCTCCTCACCCTACTCCTCATGTTCACGACCGTGATCGTGGCGCTCCTCGTCAACCGCATCAACCAGCGAGAGACGCAACTCGTCGACGCCAACGAACGACTCGCCGAGCTTTCACGTCAGGACCCGCTCACGAAGCTCTGGAACCGTCGCCACATCCTGAGCCACATCGAACAGGGCCTGGCCTGGCTGAACCGAGGTCGTCCGATGGCGGTCGTCATGATCGACCTGGATCAGTTCAAGCATGTCAACGACGACCGCGGACACCTCGAGGGCGACCGGGTCTTGCAACAGGTGGCCGAAGCGCTTCGCCGCTCGACCCGTGAGGTCGACGTCGCGGGAAGGTATGGTGGAGACGAGTTCGTCATCGTCCTGCCGGACACCAACCAAGAAGAGGGTCGCGTCGCGGGCAACCGCTTCGTGACGGCGATTCGGGAAGTAGGCCTGAGCTTCGACCCAGACCGGCCCGTCACGGCGAGCGCCGGGCTGAGCATCGCGCGCCCGGGAGACGACATCGCCTCGGTCCTCAAGCGCGCCGATGATTTCGCGTTTGCCGCCAAGGGCAAAGGCGGTAATCGTCTATGCGGCTAACCATGGACCGACGATGACGGAAAACGTGTTGATTGCGGGGTGCGGCGACGTGGGCAACGCGCTCGGCCGGCGGCTGATCGCCGAGGGATGCGCGGTGTGGGGAGTCCGGCGCAATGTGTCGGCGCTTGCGGAGGGCATCACACCTTGGGCTGTCGACCTTACCGATCGTGGAAGCCTCGCCTCCCCGCCGACGGCGTTCGATCACTTGTTCTACACGGCAAGTGCAGACCGGCGAGACGCCGAAAGCTACCGCGCAATCTATGTGGATGGGCTCCGCAACCTCATCGGCGCACTCGAAGCGGCCGGTTCTCCGCTCCGCCGAGTGTTCTTCACGTCGAGCACCGCCGTGTACGGTCAGACTCAAGGAGAGTGGGTCGACGAGGGCTCACCGACCGAGCCCGCCCGATTCAACGGCAAGATCCTTCTCGATGCAGAGGAGATCGTCCGTCAGCGAAACGGCGGGGTCTCTGTGCGGCTCTCGGGCATTTATGGGCCTGGGCGGACCCGACTGTTGCGGAAGGTGTCTGCCGGAGAGGCGATCGCGACGGCGAGCTGGACCAACCGTATCCACGTCGAGGATTGTGCGGGTGCGCTTCACCACTTGCTGAGGGCCGACACCGTCGAGCCCGTCTACGTCGGGTCCGACGACGCGCCGGTGACGATGGCCGAAGTCGTCCGCTGGCTCAGCGGTGAGCTCGAGGTCGCGTCTCCCCGCGAGGGAGAAGCCACCTCTCTCAACAAACGATGCCGCAATGCCCTACTCCGACGCTCCGGCTATCGCTTCGCCTATCCCACCTTTCGAGACGGATACGCCCCGATGGTCGCGGACTTCAAGGCGGACTAAGTCGCCCTAGACTGAGTCGGACCAGTTCAAGGTGAACTCGGTCTAGCCCGTGCGCCGAATCAGGTGGTAGCCAAACACGGTCTCGACCACGCCGCTCGTCCCGCCCACGTCGAGACCAAACGCAACATCCTCGAAGGGCTTCACCATTTGGCCCCGACCGAAACCACCGAGGTCGCCCCCCGCAGCCGCAGACCCGCAGTCGGAGTGCTCCTTGGCAAGCGCCGCGAAGTCGGCGCCGTCGTTTAGCTGTTTTTCGATCTCCGCGATCTGGGTTTCGGCTTCGGCTTTGCTTCGGGTCGCCGAAGATCGCTCGGAGCCCGCGTACATCAGTAGGATGTGAGATGCCTTGACTTGATCGGCCATTCCTTGTCCCCCTTTCGGACGCCGAACCCTAGCAGAAAGCCCGCGAGAAGGATCACGCGAACGGCTTCAGGGAGTCGGCGCACTCACGGCGGACCGCCGCGCGGTCCACTTTCCCGTTGCGGTTGAGCGGGAGTGAAGGCAGGACGGCCACGCGCCTCGGGTGCTTGAAAGGGGCCAAATGGTCGCGAAGCGCGCTCCGAACGCGAGCCCGATCAAACGGCTCGATCGCGGCGACGATAGCCGCCACGACTTCGTCGCCCCACGATTCGTGGGGCACGGAGAAAACGCACGCCTCGGCGACTTCGGGAAGGGCTTCGAGGGCCGCTTCGACCTCGGCAGGGGCAACGTTCTCACCGCCGGTGACGATCATGTCGTCGAGCCTTCCCAAGACGACGAGCTGCCCGTCGTCGGCAAACGCACCGGCGTCGCGCGTTCGGAACCAGCCGTCGCTCGTCCAGGGAGATGTTCGATCACCTTCGTACCCGTCCATCAATGTGGGCCCCGAGAGTTGAATCTCTCCATCGACGATCCGCACGCCCACGCCCTCGAGCGGCGCGCCGGAACCGACGGCGCCCACCTGATCGAGCCTTTGGGTCGTCACCTGAGAGCATGCCTCGGTGCAACCGTAGGTCGTTACGACGGGAACGCCTCGTTCCAAGGCGCGCGCAAGAAGTGTGGGGGGACACGACGCGCCACCGACGAGGACTGCTCGAAGGGATGCGGACGGCACCCACGACGGCGATAGTTCGAGGAGCCTGGCCAGCATCGTGGGAACGATGCTGATCAAAGTGACTTGTTGCTCGGACGCGGTCCGCGCGACCCTCTCGGCGCTGAAGCGCCCCTCGGCAAGCACGACGGCCCGACGAGCGGTCAGGCAGCGGGTGAGAATGGAAAGGCCGCCGATGTGAGCCGGAGGCATCGTGAGCAACCACCGGTCCTCGGACGTCCATCCGAGATTCGCCGCGTGCGCTTGAGCCGAGGCGACAAAGGCCCGACGCGAGAGAATGGCGCCGCGCGAAGCTCCGCCGGTTCCCGAGGTTGAGACGATCGCAAGCGTTCGCTCAGGCGGGACATCGGGCCGCGGAGGTATGTGAGGCCGAGGCGACAGGTCGAGGATCCCGTCGATCGTGAGGGCTGGTGCCGCGAGCCGCGTGACGTCTGCGCGTTCTTCTTCGGTGAGCCGCGGGTGAAGGAGGACCACAGGGCACCCCATCTCGAAGAGGGCGTAGAGCCACACGATCGCGTCGAAATCGACCTCCGGGGCAATCGCCACGCGCTCCCCGGGGACGACGCCTCGCTCCTCAAGCATGTGGATGGCGGCCGTCACCTGGGAGGCGACGTCGGCGAACGACCAAGCTTGATCCTCGGCCACGAGGCAAAGGCGATCCGGGACCTCGGCCGCGGCCGACAACAAGCTAAGCTCACGCATCGGACCCTCGACCGCCGAAGGTCACCCCAAGCCCTGGAACTCGATGGGATCGAAGCTCGAAATCCTGAATCGAGGCGATCTCCGCCGGGGGCCAGAGCGAGAGGCAAGCGTGCTCGCCAAGCCCTTGCGCCAAGGTGGCGCCCACGGCGAGCGCGACCTCGGCCGACGCCGCGCGGGCCACGGGGCCGTCGAACGTATGAGACAAGACGGGTTCTGCGCCATGGGCGCGCGCGATCTTCGCGAGGTCGAGGGCTGCGGTGAGCCCCCCGACCACCGTCGGTTTGATCACCAACGCCCGGACCGCGCCGGTGGCGAGCGCGGCACGCGATGGCGCTTCGTCTCTCAAGGTTTCGTCGATCGCGAGCGGCAACGACAGCTTCGCGACTTCCCCGAGCGACGCAGACGGCACGGGCTCCTCGAAGAAATCGAGCCGAAGCGCCAGGAGCTCTTCTCGATGGTCTTCGAGCGCTGAGAGTGCGAGCTTCTGGTTGGCGTCGACACGAATGCCAAGGGTCGGGTGAGCGGCTCGGACCCCTGTCAACGCCTCGACCTCCGCCGTCCAGTCGGATCCGGCTTTGAACTTCAGGTAACGCCATCCAGCACGGACTTTGGTGTCCACCTCGTCGAGCCATCGGCGGGGGTCAGGTTCGTTCACCAAATCCGCCACCGGAATCGATTCGACTGGAGAGTCTCCGAGCATCGCGTGCACGGGAGCGTTGCGCACCCGGCCAAGCCAATCGAGCAAGGCCGCCTCGATCGCGAAGCGGGCGGACGGGCTCGGCATCAGTTGTACTTCCGCCGTGTGATCGAGAAGCGCGCGAGCGGGCAGAAGAGGATCGACCTCGATCGGCGACGCCAAGACCGTTTGAAGCGCATCGATGACTTCGTCGGTCGAGTCCGGGGAATAACCGGGAAGCGGAGACGCTTCGCCCATCCCGACCCTGCCCTCCTCGTCCTCGACCGACAGCAGGACGAACGTCCGAGCCTCGACCCCGGCTGCCCCCGTGACGGGCTGCGCGAGCGCCCCTTCGAGCACCTCGAGCCGGGCGTGCAGGAATGTCATGGAGCGAGCCCTCCCGCGAGCAGCACGCCAAAGACCGAGAGCAGTTTCGCGGTCCCCGCGAGGGTCTCATTCAGTGTCGTACCGCGATCGACCTTGACCGATCGGGCGAGGCGCAGAGCCAGCGGAATGGTCAGGAGCGGGAGCAAGACCCAGGCGGTCGTTTGATAGAGCCCCCAAAGCACAAACGGTGTCGCGTAGGTCACGACGAGGAGCAGGATGTACTCACGCACGCCGTTGTCTCGTCCGAAACGCACGACGAGCGTTCGTTTGTTTGCCCTCGAATCCCCCTCCACGTCGCGGACGTTGTTGACGACCAGGATCCCGGTAGCCAAGGCGCCCATCGGAATGGCGGCGACCCACGCGACCGCAGGAACAGACCCGACCTGAACGAAAGCCGTCCCACACACCGCGACAAAACCGAAAAACAACATCACGAACACATCGCCGAGGCCATTGTAGGCGAGGGGAAAAGGCCCGCCGGTGTAGGCCAGGCCGGCGAGGATCGACCCAAGGCCGATCGCCACGACCCAAGGACCCGCAACGGCCACGAGGTACAACCCGACGCCGAACGCCAACGCGAGCACGAACGCGATCCCGCGACGGAGCTCGGCGACGGTGAGGAGCCCAGCCTGTGCAGCGCGCGTCGGGCCGAGTCGCTGCTCGTCGTCAGCGCCCTTCTCAAAATCGAACAAGTCGTTCGCGAGGTTGGTGGCGATCTGAATCAGAAAGGCCCCGAGGAGAGCGGCGAGCGCGGCGTCGGCGCGAAACCCCCCGGCCCGCCAGGCACAGGCAGTGCCCACCGCGACCGGCGCGAACGCGGCCGCGAGTGTTGCAGGACGCGCCGCGAGCACCCACGCCCTCAAAGAACCTGGCGCGATCTCGGTCATGCGGGCCTCGGGTGAGCCTCGCGCAGGAGCGCTGCCAAGGTATCGGGGGCCTCCAGCACGACGTTGTGACCTGCGTCCTCAACCACAACCGGATGCTCGGTCAGCTGGCGGGCGAGCGACGCGAACTTCGCGTCGAGGCTCCCTGCGACGAGGGTAGGCTTGGGGTCGAGCTCCGGGATCGTGTCGCGGTAGCTCGGCATCTGACCGAGACCGAGGACGTCGAGCGAAGACGCCAAGCCTTCGGCGTCGTGGTCGAGCCGAATCTGTCGCTGCCTCGAGAGCGAGGGGGTCGAAAGACGGCGTTGCGAATCGAACAACGGCTGCCCCTCCCACGCATCGACGAACGGACGTACACCCTCCTCCCGAAGGTTGGCCGCGTGTGCAGCGTCGAGGGCCTGACGGGACGCGCGTGCCCCGGGGTCATCGAGACCCGGATGGACGCCGATCAGTACGACCGCGTCGAACGCCTGAGGGCGCGCAGCATGCATCGCGAGGGCGAGCCGTGCCCCCATCGAGTAGCCGGCCAGGCACCTCGGTCGCGGCATCGCTTCGGCAAGCCGCAAGAGGCGGTCGACTTCGTCGCCAAAGGTCTTCGCACGGCGCGCGCGCCAATCACGACCATGACCATGAAGGAAGGGGCGCACAGTGGCTTGGGGTTCGTTCAACCGCGCCACGACCGCGTCCCAGCTCTCAGGCGCGCCGGTGAATCCGTGAAGCAACATCCACATTACGAGGCTCCCGCGAGCGCCTCGGCCACTCGTCTGCGGAGCTCGTCTCCGAGCTCCTTGGCGCTGTGGGGAGGTACCCTGGCCTCGATCACGGTGCAGCCGGGTTGGCGCAGTGCTTGTGGGAGCGCCGACCGAAGGGCCGACACCGTCGATACCGCCTCGAACGCGCAGCCGTAGAGAAGGGCCGCACCTCGGAGATCCGCTTGCTGGGGCGTGGTGAAGTACGGCAGCCAGCGCTCATTGCCCTGACCTGCGATCGGGAGCTGCTCGAAGATGCGACCGCCCCCATTGTTGACCACCACAACAACCAGGGGCGTGTCCGAAGCCGCAGCGAGGGCAAGTCCATTCAAGTCGTGCAGGAAGCTGATATCACCGACCAGCAGCGCCGTCGGACCCGACTCTTGAGATGCGGTACCCGCCGCGGCGGAGATCAGGCCGTCGATTCCGCTCACGCCGCGCTGAACGAACACCCGGAGCGGCTTGGTGGAAGGCGCGACCCACCGGTCGACGTCGCGGACGGGGAGGCTGTTCCCGAGGACGAGTGCGGCGTCATCGGGCATGGCGTCGACGAGTGCGAGGGCCGCCGCCGGCTCACTGAGGGCGTCGCCGGCACTGTCGAGCAGCTGCGTCGCGACGCCCCAGGCCGTTCGGTCGAGTGAACCCGCGCGAGGTGCGAACGACGGGTCGCGACGGTCCCTCGCGTAGTCGCGTGCCGCAAGACGTCTCACCAGCGACGCCACATCAGTTCTTGCGAAAGTCGTGGCAGAAGGGGAGGCATCGACCCACTCGGCGCCGTGGACCACGATGCGTCGGGCCACCGTGTCTTTGACCATCCCCCATGCACTCGAGATCGGGGTCTGCCCGAGTTGGAGGACGACGTCCGGGTTGAGGGCCGCCCTACCCGCTTCTGTCGCCCACACGGTGTCAAATGCGCCGAGCGCCGCGGCTCCCGCCGCGCCAAAGCGAAACTGACTCCCCGCCTCTGCCAGAACCACGGCGCCGGCGTGTTCCGCGAGTGAGGCGAGCGAGGCGGACGCCGTACCCTGATCGATGGGCCCGGGCCCGCACAGGATCAGCGGACGCTCCGCCAAGTCGAGGGCCGAAGCAACGACCAAGTCGACATCAGAGGCCATCTTCGGCGAGGGCGTCTCGACGGCCGCGGCGGTATCGAGGAGGGTCGTCACCCTCTGGTGGACCGCGGCCGATTCGCGATCGGTCGCGACTTGCGGCTCGAGCGGTTTTCGAGCCTGCGCGTTGAGGTGAACCGGCCCAGCGATGGTGTCGGTGGCGGCGTGGACCGCCTGGCGCAAGGTCTCGTGCAGGGAGCGAAGGCTTGCGTCATCGCCCCGCGGTTCTCCAAGGTTGGCGAAGAAGCGAACATGGCTGCCGTAGAGTTGGATCTGGTCAGTGGTTTGGTTCGCGCCGCACCCGTGTAGCTCCGGGGGGCGGTCCGCCGACAGAACCACCAACGGAACGCCGGCTTCGTACGCCTCGACCACCGCTGGGAAGTAGTTCGCCGGAGCGCTTCCCGACGTGCAGATCAAGAGCGAAGGCCGTCCGGTCGCGCGGGCCTGACCGAGGGCAAAATGGGCGGCCGAGCGCTCGTCGAACGCGGCTATCGCATCGACGTCGTCACGCTGTAGCGCGGCGACGACGAACGGCGTCGAACGCGAGCCAGGACTGATGACCACATGACGCACACCCGCACAGACGAGGCCCCCAATGACGAGCCGCGCCCATTCGCTCTGCAGATCAGCGGGCGTCCCCATGGAGCGCCCCTAGAAGGGCTTGCATCTTGAGCTCGGTCTCGGCGTACTCGGCTTCCGGATCCGAATCCGCCATGATGCCAGCTCCGGCGTACACCCAAGCTTTGCCGTTTCGGAGCAGACCGGAACGCAGGGCAACGAAAAACTCGCCGTCTCCGTTCGCATCTGCCCAACCGACGGGCGCACTATACCAACCTCTCGTGAGTCGCTCTTGGTCAACGATCCAGCGGATCGCATCCGAGGTGGGCACGCCGCCAACCGCGGGTGTCGGATGAAGCGAATGCACGAGGTCGAGGATGTGGGTCCGTTCGCTGAGACGCCCTTCCACGGGCGTTTGCATGTGGAGCACGTTGGGCAGTTCGCGAACCCGCGGTTCCGGGGCGGAGCGCAGGGAGTCGCAGAAGGGTTCGAGCGATTTGAGCACCGCTCGCACCACCAACTGGTGTTCCTCTTGCTCCTTGCGACTTGCAAGCATCCGCGCGGCGTCGCCATGCGCGGTCGATCCGGCCAGGGCCTCACTCAAGACGCCCGCGCCGCGCCTCGAGATGAGGAGCTCTGGTGTGGCACCGAGGAAGACCGCATCGCCACGCCAAAGGGCGAACCGAGTGCATCCAGGAAAACGCTGCTCGAGCCGCTTTAAGACGTCGAGCGAACCAGCGCCGGTCTCCAGCTCGACGACGCAATGCCGCGCTGCAACGACCTTGTCGAAGCCGCCCGATCGAATCGCGTCTCGAATTGCTTCGACTTGCGCGCGCCATCCGTCCTCGTCGGCTTCGTCGAGTCTTCGCGCCGAGACCGGCGACGGGATCACGCCCAGTGGACGCTCGAGGCTGTCCCAGATCGCATCGAACACCTCGAGGGCCTCGTCCCGTTCGTCCTGATCGAGACCGCGAACCGCAAGCGACAGCCACCCTTGGTCGTCGACTTGGTAGGTCCACTTGGGAAGCCGCAGGAAACCGTCCCCGAAACTCTCCCATGGCGCTTGTGTCGCAGCGCCCGGCGCAAAGGAAGCACCGCCGAACAGCCGTGGCACCGGCGCGGGCAACGCGCTCACATGCTGTGTCTCGTCGAAGAACCTCGTGACCTCGGCGGCGTCCGGTGGCAGGGTCGCCGCCGTTCCGAGCCCGGCACATGCAGAGCCGTGAGGCGGATGCCAGAGGATACTCGCCTCCTTTGGAAACGCGCGAAGCAGGGCATCGGGCGGAGCCACCGGGGCAGGAACGGTGATGATCGTGTCGCGGTCGAGGGGCGCATCGGTGAGTGATCGCGCGACGAAAGTGCGGGATCCCTCTCGCGTCGGCTCGCCATCAAACGCGAACGCTGCGCCCTGCGATCTCATTGGACCCTCGGTTCCGCCACGAAGAGTGTGCATGCGCCAAATGTGAGCGGCTTGGACTCGAGAACCTGCAACCCAGCCTCTTCCATCTGTGCCGCAAACTCGTCGGCCGGCGGGAACGCGGCGATCGACTGTTGAAGGTACCGGTACTCCCGTGAACCCGAGAGCATGCCGCCAAGACGGGGAATGATCTTGCGCACGTGGAAGCGTGCTAACGGACTCAGCACACCGACGTTCGGCTCCGAGAGCTCCAAGACCGCAACGCGGCCTGTCGGCTTGGTCACGCGCGCCATCTCCCGAAGAGCGGCGCTTCGGTCGGGAACGTTCCGAATTCCAAACGCGATGCAGCAGCCGTCAAAGGAATCACTGTCATACGTAAGCGACTGGGCGTCACCCACCTCGAGCGCAACCCGCTCCTCGAGATCCTCGCGGGCCACCTTGTCGATCCCCACCTCGAGCATGCCGACCGAAGGGTCGCTGCCGATGACGTGCGCGTCGGGGTGCGACCGGGCGATCATCAGCGCGAGGTCACCCGTCCCGGTGGCCAGATCGAGCACCCTCGCGTGCGCGGGAAGCGCCAGTGCAGCCACGGTCTTGCGGCGCCACGACTGATCGATGCCCATCGACATCAGCCGATTGAGCATGTCGTAGCGACCCGCGATCTGGTCGAACATCTGCCCCGACCCTGGCGCCGGCGTCGCCGTGGAAGCGGGGTCGGTCATGTCCCCCCCCGCTCTACCTTCTTGGCCCGAACTCGCGTGCTGTCTTGAAGCTCGCGCTTTCTCGAGTGGAGGCGCATGTGACCCCGTTGGATGCCCTCGCCCGCCAATGCCCGAAGCGCTGCGAGATTCGAGGCCACGCCCGCCGCGGCCATCACCACGGCCAGCTCGGCGGCGGACTTGATGCCCATCAACTCGAAGCCAGCGCGTACCCCTTGGTGTACCCGCGTGGAGCCGCCGACGGTGCCTGCCGCCAGGGGCATGTCGAGCTCACCGCGGAGCCCGCTCTCGGTCCGCCGCCAAACAACCAGTGGCTTGTAGGTGCCCGTGATCGACGCAAACGCATGCGCGCCCGCCTCGATCGAACGCCAGTCCTGCCCCATGGCCAGAGCGACGGCGTCGACCCCGTTCATGACCCCCTTGTTGTGAGTCACCGCGCGATAGGGGTCGAGCTCCGCAAAGCGGCTCGCCTTGACGATCCCATCGGCCAGCTCCGCTCCGCCGACGACGTCCGCGCTCACTTCGCAGTTGACCCGAACCCGCCGTCTCAAGGGAAGGTTACTGAGAATCCGAAGGCCGACCGACCCACCCGTGAACTCTCGAATTTCCGGGGCCACCGCTTCGGCGACGGCATCGACGACGTTCGCGCCCATGGCATCACCGACATCGACGTAGAGGTGGACCACGAGAACGCCGGCATCTTCGTCGAGTACTCGGACGTCCATGTCACGGCAGCCTCCACCACGCTTGACCATCCCCGGGATCGCTTCGTCCGCGACCCGAAAGATCCGGTCCCGCTCGGCTTCGACGCGTGCCTTGGCTTCGACCGGATTCGGAACGTCGTCGAACTGGACCTGCGTGGTCATGATCGGGTCAGTGGCTTCCCCGAAGAAGCCGCCCGTCATGCGAACCTGACGCGCGGCGTTCGACGCCGCCGCGACGACGGAAGGCTCCTCGACGACCATGGGAACGAGCACATCACGGTGGTTCACCCGGAAGTTGAGCGCGATCGAAAGAGGAAGACCGTGAATCGCGATGACGTTCTCGCTCATCCGATCCGCAACGTCGAGCTCTAGACGACCACCGTTTCGAAGATGCTCGGCGGATCGCTCAGACAGCATGCCTGTCTCGATCATCGCCCGGAGCCTCTCCTCGATGTGTTCGCGATAGAAGCCCGGGATTCGGCTCGTCACGCTTGGGGGTTGGTCAGACATGCACGCCTCTTTCTTCATTCAACACGACTAAGACTCCCGGTGAACAGTGGCGCGCGCCACGGTCGCAAGTGCGTCGCGTGCGCGGCTCGGAACGAGTGAGGAAAGCGCCTCGGTGGCGGCGTCGGCTCGGCTGATCGCGAGCTCGCGCGTGGCCTGGAGCGCGCCGGTGTCGTGGAGCCCCTCGAGGAGCTGCGCGCGAATGGCGTCGGTGACGCTATCGGCAGAGCCAGACACGAGCTCCTGAACGACGGGACGAAGGGTAGGCTCACGTTCGAGGGCGACGATCACCGGATGGGTCATCTTGCCCTCGCGCAGATCAGCAAACGGGAGTTTCCCGAGGGTCACGTCGTCGCCGGCGTAGTCGAGGTAGTCATCGATGAGTTGGAACGCGACCCCGAGGTTCACCCCGTACTGTTCCAACGCCTCGCATGCCGGATCGTCGAGCCCGCCCGCGCGGGCACCGGCGAACATGGCCCAACGGAACAGAGCCGCAGTCTTGCCTTCCACCACCCGCATGTAGGTTTCGAGGCGCGCGTCGAGACGCCCTCGGTTCTCGAGCTGAATCGACTCCGCGAAGATCATCTCGTCGATGATGTCGAGCAAGCGAACCAAGACGTCTGGCATCTCGGCGGCTCTGACTCGGCGAAGTGCATCGACGAGAAGCCAGTCGCCCGCGAAGATCGACGCGGCGTTCCCGTAGAGCGTGCGGGCCGCGGGTTCGCCCCGACGTCGGTCACCCATGTCGACGACATCGTCATGAAGGAGCGTGGCGCAATGTACCAACTCGACTGCGACGCCAAAGTCCCGCGTCTTGTCGTCGAGGCCGTGCCCAACGCGCGAAGCGAGGACGACACACATCGGGCGAAGTCTCTTTCCCGCAGTTTCGAGGAGGTGGTGGGCGCTCTTGTGCACGAGCGAATCCCCGGTGGGAAGGGTATGGATGGCGTCTTCCAGCGCAGCCATGTCCCACTTGACCAGGTCCGCGAGATCGGCGAGGTGCGCCGACAGATCGCCGAGGCCCTGCTCGTCGCACACAGCGCGCAAGCTGGTGAGGACGTCGGAGGACGCATCTGTACGTACGGCGGCTATCAGAGACACTTGGAACCCGCCTTGCTGTGTTGTCGGTTCATGAGTCGCGCCCCTCATCGAACTGTGGGTCGTCGATCTCACGAAGAGCCCCAGGATCGATCATACGGCCAGCGACCAGTAAACCGACGAGTCGCTCGCCCGTCTTCGTCAGCGCACTGAGACGCGAAAGGCGCTTGCGCATGTGATCGACGCGGCGACGTTCGTTGGGGGTCACTCGGGGTCGCGCTTCCTCGAGGCGGCGTTGGGCATCGGCGAACGTTTCAGCCGCCTCTCGGATCAAGTTGAGCTCGCGGCGCTCGTACACCCGACGAAGCAGCTTCCAGACGCTGGTCTCCGCCGCGTAGAAGTCCTTCCGCTCTCCGGGCCGCCAGGTCTTTCGAACGGCCCCCCAGCGAACCAGCTCCCCGAGGGACAGGCTCACCGCACTGCTGCTGAGCTGTAGCGTTTCCGCGAGGGCCGCAGTCGTCATGGCTTCAGGAGACAAGTAGAGGATCGTCCAGATGCGCCCCATGTGGCGCCGGAAGCCCCAGAACTCCATCAGCCGACCCATGGCGTCGGCGGCATGGAGCTCGGCCTCCCGCCACAAAGGCTCGGAATTACTGGATTCTTCTTGTTTTGCTGCGACGCTTGGCACTCGGAAAGCTCAGTTCGTTCAAATTTTCTTGAAGAGACGTAGGACCGTGGAGCGCCCGCGTCAAGGAAGTGGCCCTCATAGCCCGTGGTTGAGGCGAGAGCTAGACTCGCTCGCTCCCATGACGGTCAAACTCAACAAGTACAGCGCGAGGATCACCCAATCGAAAGCGCAGGGCGCCTCGCAAGCCATGCTCCATGCTACCGGCCTCACCCGAGCCGACATGGACAAGGCCCAGGTCGGCATCTCTGCGGTCTGGTACGAAGGCAACAGCTGCAACATGCACCTGAACGACTTGGCCGCGGTCGTGAAAGAAGGGGTGGACGCGGCCGACCTCGTGGGGATGCGGTTCAACACGATCGGGGTGTCGGACGGCATGTCGATGGGCACCGACGGCATGAGCTTCTCGATGCAATCGCGGGACTTGATCGCCGATTCGATCGAGACCGTGATGAGTGCGCAGTGGTACGACGCCAACATTTCGCTTCCGGGCTGCGACAAGAACATGCCCGGTTGCATGATCGCGATCGGGCGCTTGAACCGGCCCGCCTTGATGATTTACGGCGGTACCATCCGAGCGGGGCGCGGGAACGAGGGCGAGAAGCTCGATATCGTGTCGGCGTTCCAGTCGTATGGAGAACTCGTCGCCGAGAAGATCGACGAGACCAAGCGGCTCGACATCGTCGAGAACGCGTGCCCGAGCGCAGGCGCCTGCGGCGGTATGTACACGGCGAACACCATGGCATCGGCGATCGAGGCGATGGGGATGTCCCTGCCCTACAGTTCGTCGACGCCCGCCGAAGATCCAGCGAAGCGCGAGGAGTGCCTTCGCGCCGGCGCAGCGGTTCGACTCCTGCTCGAACGAGACCTGAAGCCCCGTGACATCATGACGCGCCCAGCGTTCGAGAACGCGATCGTGACCGTGATGGCGCTCGGTGGCTCGACCAACGCGGTTCTTCATTTGATCGCGATGGCGCGCGCGGTCGACGTGCCACTGACGATCGATGACTTCCAAGACGTGAGCAACCGCATTCCGCTCTTGGCCGACCTCAAGCCGAGCGGTCAGTACGTGATGGAGGACCTCCACAAGGTCGGCGGCACCCCGGCGGTGCTGCGATACCTTCTCGACCAAGGCGTCCTGCACGGCGACTGCATGACGGTCACCGGCAAGACCCTCGCCGAAAACCTGGCCGACCTTCCCGGTCTCTCGGAAGGCCAAACTGTGATTCACCCGTGGGATAAGCCGATCAAGTCGACCGGGCACCTCACGATCCTGCGAGGGAACCTCGCGCCCGAGGGCGCCGTCGCGAAGATCACCGGCAAGGAAGGCACGTACTTCCAAGGGCGCGCCAAGACGTTCAACCAAGAAGAAGAAATGATCGCAGCGATGGAACGCCGCGAAATCGGCAAGGGCGATGTGGTCGTCATTCGGTACGAGGGCCCCAAGGGCGGGCCGGGGATGCCGGAGATGCTGACCCCGACGTCGATGATCATGGGGGCCGGGCTCGGGCAGGACGTGGCCCTGATCACCGACGGACGATTCTCCGGGGGATCGCACGGATTCATCATCGGACACATCACCCCCGAGGCGCAGGAAGGCGGACCGATCGGGCTGCTCGAGGATGGCGACCTCGTCACCATCGACGCGGAGGCGAGGACCATCGACGTCGATCTGTCAGAGGACGAACTGGCACGCCGGAGGGCCCAGTGGGAAGCCCCTCCTTATAAGGCGCGGCGCGGCACGCTTTACAAGTACATCAAAAATGTGAAGCCAGCGTCCGAAGGCTGCGTGACGGACGAATAATCGCGCCAGTGGGGCGCGATCGGGAACCGTTCGCCCGTCGCCGGCCTCCGTTCGCCCGCTTTTTCCAGCAATTTCGCGGATCGACCCTAGACTGGTTCGGAGAGTCGCTCGCCCGCTCTCCGAAGGAACCTACATGTATGTAAACCGCGACGGACTCCGAGAGATCGGAAAGGTCCTCTTCAAGAAGCCCACGGTCGGACGGCTCGCGACGACCGCGTGGATCGCTCCGCTCTTTGCCGCTCTGCGCCAGACCGCGGTCGGGTTCCGCGCGCTCGACGAGGTCTTGTACCCCGAATACCGCGACCAGGAGATCGAGAAGCCGGTCTTTGTCTTCGCCAACCCGCGAAGCGGCACCACCCTCACCCACCGATTGGTGAGCATGGACGAAGACGTCTTCACGACCGTGAAACTCTATCAAACGATCTTCCCGTCCGTGGCTGCCACGCGAACGTTCCAGGAGCTGATAAGCATCGCGCAGACTCGGGTCGGTGGGGCGCTCAATCGCGCGTACGACTTCTTCAACGCACCTCTCGAGAACCGCTGGACCGAGGTGCACCGCTTGAGTCTCGATCAGCCCGAAGAGGACGTGTGCACGCAGCTCTGGAGCCTCCAGAGCCCGACGAGCGGCCTTTTGTTCCCGTTCATGGAAGCGTTCGACAGTCAGACCTGGCTCGACCAGCAGGACCCGGAGCAGCGGGCCCGTTTTATGGACGAGTACGAGAGCACGCTCAAGCGTCACGTCTACGAGGCCGGCGGAAAGCGGTTCCTCAACAAGAATGTGTTCTTCGCGGGGTTCGTGCAGTCGATGTACGAGCGCTTTCCCGACGCGTCGTTCGTCTACTTGATCCGAAACCCAATCGAGTCGCTTCCCTCGTTCCTCAACATGTTCTACCAGGCGTGGCAGGCGCACTCTCCGTCGATTCGCCCTGACGGTGAAGAGATTCAAGCGCTCAAACGGCTCGGCTACGACTACTACCGCTATGCACTCGAGTGCCGCCGAACGATCCCCCGCGATCAGTTCATCGTGATCCGCTACGAAGACTTGGTGGACGACCCAAAGCGGGCGATTCTCGGCCTCTACGGTCGCCTCGACATGCCTGTCAGCGAGGCGTTCGAAGCCAAGCTCGACGCGGCCTGCGAAGCACATCGCGGCTGGGAGAGTAGCCGCGACTTCGGACTCGAGTTCTTCGGGATCACCGAGGAAGAAGTCTACACCGAGCTCCGCGACGTGTTCGATGCGTTCGGCTACCAAGACCCGAGCGAGGTCCCGGCTCAACTCGAAGCCGCCGAATAACACCTCCGCATACTCCTTTTTCGACAACGCCTGGGTAACTTGCCCGGGCGTTGTACATTTGGGGGATTGGAGGCTCCATGACAGACGTCGAACGATTCGAGTTCCGCGGAAGCGAGGGACAACAGCTCGTGGGTCGGCTCCACCGACCCGCCGTCGATCCGGTCGCGTACGCGATATTCGCGCACTGCTTCACCTGCTCGAAAGACAGCAAGGCGGCGGCTCGCATCAGCGGGTCCCTCGCCGCGCAAGGGATCGCGACGCTGCGCTTCGACTTCACCGGACTTGGCGAAAGCGACGGCGAGTTTAGCGACACGACCTTCTCCCACAATGTCGCAGACATCGTTGCGGCCGCCGATGCCCTCCGCACCGATCTCGAGGCCCCTTCACTGCTCGTCGGTCACAGCCTTGGCGGGGCGGCGGTGCTCGCTGCAGCGTCTGGGATCCCGGAAGCCGTCGGCGTGGCGACGATCGCCGCTCCGATGGAACCTGAGCACGTGGCGCGACTCCTCCGTGGGTCCGTCGAAGAGATCGAGACGCAAGGCGAAGCGGAAGTCGACCTCGGGGGAAGGCCGTTCACGATTCGCAAGGCGTTCCTCGATGACATTCGGTCGCAGTGCAACAAGGATAAGATCCGAACGCTCGACAAGGCGCTTCTCATCTTCCACTCGCCGCAAGACCGGTTGGTGGACGTCGACAACGCCCGAAAGATCTATGAGGCCGCCCGGCACCCGAAGAGCTTCGTCTCGCTCGACGGCGCCGACCATCTCCTGCGTAAACGCGCCGACTCCGAATACGTCGCGACGGTGCTTCGAGCGTGGGCCAGCCGGTACTTCCCCGACCAGTCCGCCGAGGTGCCTGACGACGCACCCGAGGGAGGGGTCTTGGTCGAGGGCAAAGCGAGCGGTTTCCTCCAGCAGGTTCACGCCAGAGGTCACGTGTTCCCAGCGGACGAACCCATCACGGTGGGAGGCACCGACCTCGGACCGACGCCCTACGAACTCCTCTTGGCGAGCCTTGGAGCCTGCACCTCGATCACGTTGCGGATGTACGCGCGCCGCAAGGAGTGGCCGCTCGAAGGCGTACGCGTCAAGCTTCGCCATGACCGCGTGCACGCCCGGGACGTGGAAGACTCCGAAAAAGAAACCGGCATGGTGGATGTGATCGACAAGGAACTCGAACTCGAAGGGGACCTCTCCGACGAGCAACGAGAACGGTTGTACGAAATGGCGGCGCGCTGCCCCGTCCATCGCACTCTCCTCAACGAGATCAAGATTCGCTCCGTGCTGCTCGCCGAGGAATGACTTGTCGACACTCGCCACCCTTCATGACGTCTCGCTGAGCCTCGGCGGCGACACCCTTCTCGACCGGCTGAGTCTCCAGATTCACGAAGGAGACCACATCGGGCTGGTCGGCCCGAACGGATCTGGCAAGTCGAGTTTGCTGCGACTGCTCGCCGGCGACCTCGAGCCCGACGGTGGTCGCGTCAAGACGGTCGAGGGCGTACGGATCGGGTTCCTGCCTCAGGAGATCACCAATTTCCCCGACAAGGCCCTCTTCGCGTTCGTGTTCGAAAGCGTGACAGAGCGCCCGATCCTTCAGTCGGCCTTGGCGGCCGCAGAAGCCGAGCTCTCCCGACTCGAGAGCGCCGAGTCGGCCGAGGAACCCGAACTCGTCGAGGCCGCGAGTACCGTGGCCGAGCTCCACGATCGCATCGGCAGGCTCGACGCGACCTTCTCGGAGCACAATGCGAAGCAGATCCTGCACGGGCTCGGCTTCAAACAAGAAGACCACTCGCGCCCCCTGTCCGAGCTGAGCGGCGGGTGGAAGATGCGGGCTGTCCTCGCATCGCTGCTCTTTCAGAAACCTGGTCTTCTTCTTCTCGACGAGCCCACCAACCACCTCGACATGCCTTCGGTCGCGTGGTTCTCCGAGTTTCTCCGCACCTATGACCAAGCGCTCTTCTTGGTTTCCCACGATCGAGAGTTTCTCAACGAACAGGTCAATCGGATCGTGAGCTTCGAGCCCGAAGGCGTCCGGTCGTTCAAAGGAGACTACGAGCGCTACACGAAGCAGCGAGAGGAAGAGCGCCAGGTCCTCGAGAACCGGGCGAAGAATCTCGAACGCGAGCGCGCGCACCTCGAACAGTTCGTTCGCCGGTTTCGGGCGAAGGCGAGCAAGGCCGCACAGGTCCAGAGTCGCGTGCGAATGCTCGAAAAGATGGAATCGATCGATCTGCATCAATCGTCGCGTGAGGCTCGGTTCTCGTTCCCAGCGACAGAACGCGGTCCTCGAGTCCCACTCCGGGTCGACGATCTCTCGATGTCGTATGGGAAGCACCCGGTGTTCGATCGGGTCACCTTGGCGGTCGAGCGCGGGGATCGCGTGGCCATCGTGGGGCCGAACGGGGCCGGCAAGACAACCCTGCTCCGCATCTTGGCGGACGAGATCCACCCGACCGGGGGCCGGGTTCAGCTCCCTGGCCTATCTGAGCTGCGCTACTTCGCGCAGCATCACGCCGACGCGCTCAACCTTCAGCACACGGTCTTCCAGGAGGTGATGCGCGCCAGCGACGGCTCGAGCGCCGAACGGGTGAGGGCCGTGCTCGGGGCGCTGCTCTTCGGGGAACGCGCCATCGACAAACGCGTGTCGGTTCTTTCGGGTGGCGAGCGAGCACGCGTCGCTCTCGCCAAGATCCTGGTTCATCCCGGCAACGTCTTGCTCATGGACGAGCCGACCAACCACCTCGACCTCCAGACGACCGAGGCGCTGACGAGTGCCCTTCAAACCTATGATGGGACCCTTCTGTTCGTGAGCCACAATCGGGCATTCATCCGCCAGCTCGCCACCAAGCTCTGGGTCGTTCACGACGGAGGCGTCGAGAGCTATCCAGGCACCCTGGACGACTACCTTTGGTCGTGCCGCGAACGCGACGTCGCCCCCGCGACCGAAGCCGCAGTCAAACCTGCATCCGCCAAACGAACGCGCAACGCACGCAAGGAACAGCGGAGGCGAGAGGCCGAGCGCCGCGCCGCGCAGAACCGTGACATCAAACCGCTCGAAAAGCGCGCTGCCGAACTCGAAGCGCGGATCGCCGAACTCGAGGCGAAAGTCGCCAACTATGGCACCGAACTAAGTCAGCCGGAGCTCTACGACGACGACGGGGCACGGAACGAGATCGTCCAACAGCTCAACCGCGCGCAGGCGGAGCTCGACGTGGCACTCGAATCTTGGACGGAAGCGCACGAACGCCTCGAAACGCTCCGCGAGGAGTCGGGAGTCGACGCGTGAAACCTCGCTTTGGAGTGCTCGGGGGAATCCTTGTTGTCATCCTGGGCGTCGCGGGCGGTCTGTGGTTGATGCACGCCGACGGTTCCGACGACGTGCTGGAAGAGGCAACCGCCCAAGCGCACGCCGGCAACTTCGACGCCGCCGTGGACAAGCTCGCAGAGGCCCGGATCCCAGGCTCCGCCCCCAACGCCGCCCACGAGGCTCTTCGCATCCGGCTCATCGCCGCCAATGGAGATGTACGGTCCGCCTTGATCGAACTGGTGAAGGCACACCCCGTCGCCGACGGCGAATCCCTGATGTCGGTCCTCGGCACCCTCCACGAGGCCCTCGAGCAAGCCGGGATCGACCCGAAGCACGCCAACCCCGCAGTCACCCGCTACGCCCTAGGCTTCGGACCCCCGGCAATCGAGGAAGTCGAATCCCTCCCCCCCAACACCCGAATCATCCTCAACGCCCTCCGAGCCTACGAACAAGGCACCCCCGTAGAAACCGCCCCCCTAGAGCCCCTCACCAAGACTTCCAACGAACTCCCCCGCTTCATCGCCCTCACCCGGGGTCACTCCGCCCCCCCATAACCCCTTTACCTTCAGGCACTTACAACCCGCACCGCGAAAACCCAAAACCAGGGGCTTCGCGCTCCCGCGGCACGGGCCGCCGAGCGCTAGTAGGTCACGGTCGCCACGGGCTCGCCAAGGTTGTCAATCGCATGTGCGGTCACACCGCCGTGACTGATCGAGTAGATGAACTCATCGATGAAGACACCACGCGTCACCTGCGGAAGGTATCCACAGTCTTGGGCAAAGTCGGCGAAGAAGATCACATCGGGCCCATTGAGCCAATCGCCGCAGTCCTCGACGATGAGTGCCGAGTGGTCGACCTCGCCGCGGCGGCGAAAGCCGTTGTCGAGACTGACGTCCCACAGCTGGAGCGTGCTCGAGAAGCCGCTCTCGTATGAGACGAACGGGAAAGCCAGGATCCCGAGCTCGTCGTAGTAGTTGAACGCCTTGTGGTTGTGATTGGCTTCGGAGAAGCCGTCACCGACTAGCGCCTTGAAGGCCTGGCGAGGGCTCGTCGGGTCGGACACGTCGAAGATCTGAAGCGCCGTACCCCTGTCGAACTGCGTCTCCTCGTCGATGTCCCGCCCGATCGTCAGAAGGTGGTCGTCGCCAAGCGGATGCATGTAGTCGCTGAACCCAGGAATCTTGAGTTCCCCAAGCACGCGCGGAGCCGCCGGGTCGCTCACGTCGATCGCGAAGAGGGGATCCACCTGGCGGAATGTCACCAAATAGGCAAGGTCCCCGATGAACCGTGCCGAGAAGATCCGTTCCCCTTCGGCGAGAGGCTCAGTGCTCCCAAGGACAACGAGCTCGCCCGCGTCGAGGCCCATGGTGGTGACGAGGTTGTCGGTCGTGGGCGGCTCCCATACTTGGTCAGCCTGCTGCGGCTCCCAGGTGGTCCGGGTCGTCGCAACTCGAACGACGCCGCCACGCTCGTCGATCGAGAACTGATCGTTGACGATGCCCGGAACGAACCCAGACCCTTGGTAGAGCGTCCTCTGGACATCGGCCGACACGGCGAACCGGTGAACCGCGCTTCGGTCGTTGTCGGTGTCGCGACTGTACCAGGCGTAGTCGGGCTGGGTCAGGATCAACGCGTCCGCGTTGGCATAGACCTGCGACGCACTCCCCAAAATCGAGGTGATTGCCACATCCCCGGCGTCTCCGAGGTCGATGCCGACGATCTGCGTCATCCCGTAGTCGGTGAAACCGGGCGCCGGCGTATAGAAGTCACTGCACTGGACGGCCCGTTCCTCGACTTCTCCGTCGGCCCCTTGTCCCCAAGCCGGGATCCAGTCTTCGAGCGTGGTCTCGGCGATCGCCACCTTCGCCGTCCTTGCCCAAGCCCGAGCACGCGCGACCTCTTCTTCGCGCGTCTCGGGGTACGTCTCGTTGTCGTAGAGCGCTTCCCAGAGATTCGGAACGGTGGGCGGGCGTTGCACGTTGGTTTGAACGATGGCCCGTACGACGTCGCCATGCCGTCGCGATGACGTGTAGTAGCCGTCGACGTACACCTCGCTCACCACCGACGGCGCGTCGCCGTCGAGCGCGATCACCGTCGTCTTGAGGTACGGACGGCCGCAGTAGTACCCGAGATCCACGTCTGCGAAGGGCTCGATCCCGACGCCTCCACAAGGGTCCTCATCGCGGAGCCCGGGAAGGTCGAACACACTCGAAAAGACGACCGCACGATCGCCCTCGACGAACATCTCGATGGGAACGCCTTCGACCTCGATGTCCATCGCCTTGGACATGTCCGCGGCAGGCCACGAATCAAAGGCGTGGAATTCGTTGCCCCGGATCACATAGAGCTTCGTGCCACCGTCGGTGACCTTCACGATGTCGGCTTCATCGACGTCGGCAACCTGGCGGTTGGTGTCGGAGAACCCGCGCGGCGCCTCCGCTCCACCGCCCCCTTCGGCGCCGTTCGTCGGCCCCGCGGGAGCTCCAACCGGTACACCACCGAAGTCGACGTCGAGCACGCCCGGCATCGGGGGGCCGTTGTAGTACTCCTGCGTGATGAACGACTCGAGCTCGAGGTCGACTTTGGCGAGCGCATCCTGATGGACCGCGTCCAGCACCTCCTCGCAGGTCCGCGCCTGCACGAGTAGGCCCTCGATCGGGCTAACCTCGGGGTCGTTCGTGCACCCGGACAGGCCGACGCCGCCGACCACCAACACAACAAGCCATAACAAACTGCGATGCATCCTCATCCTCCTGACCACCACATCAGAAGCAAACCGCGTGCCCGGAAAAACCAAGTGATTTCAGGGTAGCCGCTGCGCCAAGGTGTGCCAGCGCCGACAAAAATGCCAAGTGATTGCGAGGGTTCATCGATTCGGCGCCTGCCCCCAGCGTCGCTCCACAAACCAAGCCATCGCGGCAAACGCCACATAAGAGCTGAGCGCCATCACCGCGAACGCCCGCGGCCCAGGAGGAGGCGGCATGAATACGTTGCTCATCTGGATGGCCAACATCAGCAGGCAAAACAGCCAGATCGGGAGCCTGTTGGCCGCGTGTCGCGCGTAAATGGCGGCACCGCCGAGAAGTGCCGCGGCCTCCAACAGAAACGCGACCAGAGGTCGATCCCAGAGGCCGAAGCCAACCTTGTAGGCATCTCCAACGATCGGCAGGTCAGCGACATGAACGGGCAGGTCGAGAAACCAATGGCCGAGCACGCAGACCCCGATCGCCACCCCGCCGCGACGACCCCAGAGAAGCGCCCCAAGTAGGCCCGCGACGAGCGCCCATCCGACCGAAGGCAGCAACCCGTGCGAATACGGCATGTAGTAGAGGTCGAGCGGGCTCGACGCCGTAAACCCTTCAACGATTCGCACCTTCTCGACACCGAGCAGGACCAACAACGCGAACAGTACGTCGACGAACTGCGCCGCCATGAACAACACCCATAGCGGGACACCGCCAAAGCGCCGAAACGCGAAACTCGGCGCGTAGTGCCCGACGAACATGGCGCGAACCCTATCAGCGATCCCCGTGCTAGAACACACCCGTGGCAAGCGAAGGGAAATCGGGAAAGCGCGTCGTCTTCGTGCTCTTGAGTGCCGTCGCAGCGGCGGTGTTCTTGGCGTGGTTTGGGTTCAACCAGCTGATCGGGATCGGCGAAGGGATCCAACCGGGAACCGGAGGCGCGCCTCGCGTGCTTTCGGACGGAATCATTTACATCGCAGAGGCCGGTGAACCCGGGTACGTAACCGCGCAGAACATCCGCTCAGGCAAAACCGTTTGGAAGACCGAGCTCGGCACAGTGACCAGCCCACCGGTCTTGGTGGTGCTCGAGGACGTCGTTGAAGTGCAGATCGCGGGGACACCCTGGATGACGCTCGAACGCGCTTCAGGTGCACCTGTAGAATGACCGAAGGCGCAACCCACGAAGCCAGGGGCGGGTGTCACTGCGGGGCTGTTCGTTTCCGTGTGTCTTTTTCTGCGCTCCGAGCGGTGCGGTGCAACTGCAGCATCTGCGAGATGAAAGGCTTCCTACACCTCATTGTCCCCGAGGCCTGCTTCGAGCTCCTCTCCGGTAAGGAAGCGCTCGCGACATACACGTTCGGAACGCACACCGCCAAGCACCATTTCTGCAAACGATGTGGGATCCATTCGTTCTACCGGCCGAGGTCGCATCCGAAACACATCGATGTCAACGTCCATTGCCTCGACGACCTCGACGCCGACCAGTTCGAGGTGTCCGCGTTCGACGGACAACACTGGGAAGAATCGATCGACGACTTGCGGCGCGCCGAGCGCTAGCGGCTCGAAACCTGGTTGGCTCGTCATACTGTTTCTCGTGTATGCTCCGGCGCGCCGAGCGAACCCAAGGAGATAGCCATGTCGAGCGTGGAGTATCCCACCAAACAGCGCGAGTTTTGCAATCACCACTTCGACTCGACGGTCTGGAACGACTTCGAGTTCCGCGATGACGACATCGTCATTTCGACCTACGCGAAAGCCGGCACGACCTGGGTCCAGCAGATCGTGTCTCAACTCATCTTTGACGGGGCGCCCGATCTCGAGGTGGCCGAGATGTCACCTTGGCTCGACCTCCGTGTCCCTCCGAAAGAGGTCAAACTCGAGGCCGTCGCTGCACAAACCCATCGGCGGTTCGTCAAGACCCACCTCCCCGTCGATGCGTTGGTTTTCTCGCCGCGCGCCAAGTACCTGTACGTCGCACGAGATGGACGGGACATCGTTTGGAGCCTTTATAACCATCACGCGAACGCGAACGACACCTGGTACGAGGCGATCAACGACACCCCGGGGCGTATCGGCCCTCCAATCGATCGCCCTGCGGCGTCCACGCGCCAGTACTACAAAGACTGGTTCGAGAAACATGGCTACCCCTTTTGGCCGTTCTGGGAAAACGTGCGGTCTTGGTGGGCGGTTCGGGATCTGCCAAACGTAGCCCTAGTGCATTTCGAGGCGCTCCGGGCCGACATGCCAGCGGAGATCAGGGCCATCGCGGAGTTCCTCGAGATCCCGATCGATCCGTCCGCCTGGGACGCGATCGTCCATCACTGCACGTTCGACTACATGAAGGCCAACGCAACGAAGACGGTCCCACTCGGCGGGGCGTTCTGGGACGGTGGAGCCAAGACTTTCGTGAACCGAGGAACCAACGGCCGGTGGCGTGACACACTTACGGACAAGGACTGCAAGGAGTACGACGCCAAGGCCGTGGAAGAGCTCGGGAAAGAGTGCGCGCATTGGCTCGCAACGGGTGAGCGCTGATGCGCGAAGTCGGGACCTACGTGAGCCGCACGATGTCGGATTCGGCGAAGATGTGCGGAACATCTAGGCCCAGGCCCGGCCCGGCGTAGAGTTCCGGCGGCACGCTGATGTCGGCCAGATAGAGTTCGCCGACATGCGTGTGGATGGCTGGGGCGCGAAGGCCGACTTTCGGAAGCGCGAGGGTCATCGTTGCGGTGGCTGTGATCGCGGTGGCAGCTGCGACGCCAGTCGTGGTGTCGATTCCCGACGGGACGTCCAGCGACAGAACCGGCGCATCGTGCTCACTCGCCCACGCGATCAACGTCTTCGCCCCACCCTTTGGATCCCCGCGGAGGCTGTAGCCGATGACACCGTCGACGATCAGATCAAACGAACCGGACGCCAACGGCGGGCCATCGGTCGTGGGAATCCGCATGCGCTCGGTGATCGTCGCCTGGTGGCGGGGGACGGTCGCGAACTCCGCCGCAGGCTTCGAGAGAAACGCCTCCACATGCGCCCCCCAATTTCGGAGCCGCCGCGCACAAACCAGCGCGCCACCACCGTTGCCCCCGGGCCCCGCAAGGACGGCGACGCGTGCACCACGGATCGAACCTTGAAGAAACCGCGCGCGAGCCAGCTGGGCGAGCGTACGACCCGCGTTCTCCATCATCTGGACGAGCGTGATCGAAAAATCCGAGATCATCGCCCGGTCGACCTCAACCATTTGATCGGTCGTCAACCAAGGGATGGAATCGGCCGGCACCTCCGGAAAAGCCGCATGCACCCTCCGAAGGTGGCGCAACCGGGGCGGATGGCAAGATGGCCGCCCGAGCAGCCAGACGCCGGTTACGCCATCCGAATGCTCTGCCACCGTGCTCGCTTCCACATCAAGGCGAAGGTGCCGGACTGGACAATGCGGTACGTGACCTGAGCCGCGAACACGACAGTGAGGCCAAGGCCGAGCTTGGGACCGAGCAGGTAGACCACCGGAAGAAACAAGAGCCACTGCAAGCTGGTCGAAATGATGGTCACGCGCCTCATGTCGCCGACGCCGAGGAGCGCGTTCATCAGTACCATGCCAACGCAGTCGAGGAACAGAGACGCCGCGACGAGGCGGAGTGGTGCGCTCGCGATCGCAAGTGTGGCCGGGTCGTGGATGAAGACCCGTAGGATCATGTCCGGCACGATGATCGCCGGAACGCTGATCGCACCCACGACGACGACGGCCATCTTGGTGACGTCCCACCCCCACTGCATGGCGTCGTCGACGTCCGCACGACCAAGGGCCTGGCCGGCGAGAGAGGCCGCGGCAAGGCCAAAGCCGAGGCCAGGAAGGATCCCGACGAGCAAGAGGTCGATGATCACTTTGGTCGCAGCGAGCTCAGGAGTGCCCATTCGAGCGACCAAGGCGAGGAACACCGTCATCCCGGCTGCAAAGAAAAACTGTTGAAGGCCCGCAGGTGCGGCGAGCCTCAACATCGTTCGGATCGTGGGCCGGTCGGGCAACCCGCGCATGAACCCGGCATCACGCGCATGGCGGCGCCCAAGCACGAAGTACGAAGCCGTCCCGAAGAACGTCGAAATGGCGGAAGCGACCCCAGCTCCGGTGGCGCCGAGCTCGGGAGCGCCGAGGTTGCCGAAAATGAACACCCAGTTGAGGAAGATGTTGAGGATGTGCATCGAGATCAGCGTTCGCATGTAGAGGATCGATTTATCGACCGCGTTCCAGTAACCCCGAAAAGAGAAGTTCATCCCCATTGCCACCATCGCCACCAAGCGAGCGCGAAGGTATGGAACCCCCTGCTCAGACACGGCCGGATCGGTGGCGAGAAGTGGAAAGTACTTGGGGGCAAGGTCGATCAGGACCGCCGACCAGGGCACGGCGAGGAACAACGCGATGAGTATTCCGCCGTTGAGCGGGATCGCGGTTTCGGTGAACCGGCCTTCGCCCACGCGCCGCGCGGCCATCGCCTGGACGCCTGCGGACAGTCCTAGGATGAACGACGAAAGGAGGAAGTTGGCGAACCCGCCTAGCCCGACACCGGCGAGCGCCGCGTCTCCGAACGATCCAACCATGGCGGCATCGACGAGGTTGAGCACGTTCTGCGACAACATCCCCCCAATGATCGGGAGCGCGAGCCCGAGGATCCGCCGACGCCGGTCGACCGGCACAGCCCAAAGGTATGCCTTGTCGTTGGCAGGCGCATCCACGGGGCCGACTCTAGGACGCGACACGACACTGGCAACCTAGACCGAGCTCCGCGGAACGGGTTGCACGCCAGCTCTGTCTTTCTTGGTCTAACGGGGTGCCATCCGCAGGGCGCCGTCGAGGCGAATCACTTCGCCGTTCAGGTAGCTGTTCTCGACGATATGGCAGGCCAGCGCACCGAACTCCGATGGCCGCCCAAGACGGCTTGGATGAGGGATCGACGCAGCCAGTGCTGCGCGAATCTCATCGGACAACTGCCCGAGTAGGGGCGTGTCGAAGGTCCCTGGTGCAATGGTGACGACTCGGATGCCGGTGCGTGACAGGTCTCGCGAGGCTGGCAACGTCATCCCGACGATCCCGCCCTTGGACGCGGAGTAAGCCACTTGCCCGATCTGTCCGTCAAAGGCGGCCACCGAAGCCGTGTTGACCACCACCCCGCGCTCGCCGTCGTCCGGGTCGTTCTTGGCCATCGCGGCGGCAGCCAGTCGAAGCACATTGAACGTCCCGATCAGATTGACCGATATCACTTTCTGAAACGCCGAGAGGTCGTGGGGCGATCCATCCTTCCCGATCGTCTTCGCACCGATCCCGATCCCTGCGCAGTTGATCGCGGCACGCAGCGGACCCATCGAGACGGCAAGTGCCACGGCCTCGTCCACTTGAGCGGCATCGCTGACGTCGGTGGCTGCAAACGACGCTGATTCACCGAGTTCCCCGGCGAGCGCCTCGCCCCGCTCTCGGTTCAAATCGGCAACGACGACTCGACCGCCCCGGTCGACCCACTGCCGCACGGTGGCCTCACCCAATCCTGAAGCGCCGCCGGATACGATTGCTACCGAACCATCTATTCTCATGGAAGAACCTCCGCGCCGGATGCTTCGGCGAACGTCACTTCAGGTCAAGCGCCTAGCGTCGTGGGTCTCGTGCGGCTAAAAACGGCCCGTTCACGCTGGCAGGGGGACCAGTGCTCTTCAGCAGCCTCGACTACATCGTCTTTCTCGGACTGGCCGTCACCGGCTTCTGGTTGCTCAACGGGCACCGGCAACTGCGCATGGTGTTCCTATTCGCTGCGTCGTGCCTGTTCTACATGGCGTGGCATCCAGCGTACATCGTCTTGATCCTCGCTTCGACGGTCGTCGACTACGTCGTCGGCGCGCGGATCTACGCGAGCAAGGCCGGTGCGGCGCGCAAGAGGTGGCTCATCGTGAGCCTGGTGATGAACCTTGGCCTGCTGGGGGTCTTCAAGTACTTCAACTTCGCATCCCAGGCCACGGCGGACGTCCTGCACTTGCTGTTCGGGATCACCGTGGAACACCCTCCGTTTCTCGACGTGCTCCTGCCCGTCGGCATCTCGTTCTACACGTTTCAAACGCTGAGCTACACGATCGACATCTATCGAGGGAAGCTCGAACCCACGCGAAACTTCTTCGAGTTCGCCGTCTTCGTCACGTACTTTCCACAACTCGTCGCGGGACCCATCGTCCGCGCGTCGGAGCTGCTCCCGCAGCTCTCCCGGGACATCACGCTACGGATGAGCCAAGTGACCCAGGGGCTGTTCCTGATCGCGACCGGCCTCGTGAAGAAGGTCGCGATCGCGGACTACCTTTCAGTCAACCTCGTCGACCGGGTGTTTGATCAGCCCGCGCTCTACACCAGCACCGAGGTCGTCGTGGCGCTCTACGGTTTCACCATGCAGATCTACTGCGACTTCTCGGGGTACACCGACTGCGCCCGGGGCTCCGCCAAATTGATGGGGCTCGAGCTCCCGCGCAACTTCGATCGCCCATACCAGTCCGCAAGTCCGGCCGAGTTCTGGCGACGGTGGCACATGACGCTGTCCACGTGGCTACGGGACTACCTGTATTACCCGCTTGGTGGGTCGCGCGTCGGCCCGCTGCGCGCCTACTGGAACCTCGGCCTCACCATGTTTCTCATCGGGATCTGGCACGGGGCTTCCTGGACGTTCGTCGTGTATGCCGTGCTGCAGTCGGGCGCGATGGTGATCCACCGGTTCTTCTACCGCCGTTCCGGGAGGACGCGCGACACGGTGGACGCCTGGCATGTCCACGCGTTCAAGGTGTTCTGGGCCCTGCAATTCGTGGTGTTCTCGAGGATTCTGTTTCGCGCCAACAACCTCGACAACGCGATCGACATCACGACGCAGCTCGGTGCCGGAACGTACGGCTTCGCCCAGGTGCCGACGGAAGTCTGGGCCGTGCTGTTGGGGTCTTTCGCTGCGCACTACACCCCAAGACGATGGTTTGACGCTATCGAGACCGGGTTCAGGTCATTGCCAGCACCGATCAAGGGCGTGGCACTCGCGAGTCTTGGGCTGGGGCTCAGCTTGATCGCGACCAGCGAAGTGGTCCCTTACATCTATTTTCAGTTCTGATGGAGCAGTCGAGCACACAACAAGCACTCGTGCACTTGTCGATCGTCGTCGTCGCCATGGTGGTGACCGCGTCGTTGCCTTACGTCGTGCCAGCTCTCCATTCCGTGCGCCCGTGGGTCCCGAGCGAAGACGGCGTGCCGGTCGTCCGGCTCCTCGAACAATGGGGAGAAATCCCGGCTTTCGCAGGCCACGGAGGCTCGTACCGCAACTCGAGCACCAGCGCGATCACAGTGGACCAACTCGCGGACACCGTCGGCGAGTCTGTGGCGGCGAACCTCGGTCCGGGTGCAGTCTCGAACCCACCTCCGTCAGCCCACCGGCTGACGATCGGCGCCGAAGAGTACGCGGGCATCGATACATTCATCGAGGACCCAACAGGCCGCGGGATGGCACCCTTCTACCGAGCGCTCGAAGCCACAGCCAACGAAGAGCCTGGCGCGATCACGCGGGTTGGGCACTACGGCGACTCGAGCATCGCGACCGATCTAATCACCTCGACCGTGCGCGAACAGCTCCAGGCGCGCTTCGGGGACGCGGGGCACGGGTTCGTGATCGCCGCCAAAGGCAACATCCCCTACAAGCATCGCGGGGTGCGTCAGTCGTCAAACGAAGACAACTGGATCACTCGAGAGGTCGCGCGCCGACAAGATCGCCGGGGCCGCTACGGATACGGGGGCGTTCAGTCGCGCGCGGAGCGAGGCGCATGGGCGAAGGTGGCGACCGCCAAACGAGGCGACGTCGGAACGCAGGCATCCCGCTTCGACATCTACTACCAAGCACAACCACGCGGGGGCACCTTCTCGTTTCGGCTCGACCGGGGACCCTGGCAGCGCGTATCGACGCGCGCGGATGTGGTCACGGACGAAGTCTACGAGCTCGACATCGACGATGGGCCCCACGAGCTCCACGTACGGTACGCCAACGGAGGGCCTGTCCATCTCTACGGTTTCGTCGTCGAGCGGGATGGCCCCGGGGTCGTCTACGACTCACTCGGTCTCGTCGGTGCGCGGGCGAATCGCTTGCTCAACTACGACGCGGATCACATCGCGGGGCAACTCGAGAAGCGAGGGACGGACCTCGTCGTCCTCGGCTTCGGCGGCAACGAAGCCAGTGACGACAAGACCGAAGAGCAGTTCTACGAAGACTACGCTAGCGTCCTGGCCCACGTGCGAGGGGGGCGCGACGACCTCGGGTGTCTGGTCGTCTCACCGCTCGACCAAGCGTCGCGCTCACGCGGGCGTATCCGAACGCTGGAGACGATCCCGCACATCGTGGCCGCCCAACGTAGGGCCGCCTTCGAAGCGGGATGCGCGTTCTACGATACGTGGCAGGCGATGGGCGGGGAGAACGCCATGCGTCGCTGGTACAAGGC
>JBCCEK010000025.1:0-32443 GCA_039030295.1 Myxococcota bacterium
CCCGCGCGCACACCGCCCCCAAAAGCCGTTGGCTTGCTCCCAGAGCGCGAATTCCTGTCCGAGCCAGTCGTACTTCGTAGGGTCGTCGGGCACGACCCCCTCGGCTTCCGTCAGGGTGCCTGCGATGTGCTCATACAAGAGTGCGATCCGTCCGTTGGCGACCGCGTACGCGTCGCTCGGGCCCACGCGAAGCGCTTTCATCAGCACCAGGGCTTGCTCGACGGCGACCGTCTGGGCTTCGAGCCAGTCGGTCAGACTCTCGGCTTGACCATCCCAGTCGGTGGTGCGGGCGGCGTCGGTGAGTTCGACCAGACGCTCGTACGCGGGGCTCGACGTTCCGAACGGATCGACTGGGACGTTGGGGAGCATCCCCATCGCTTGCGGTTCGATCACCACTGGTGGCGTGTTGCTGCGCCCGCACGCGGCCGCGACCACCGACGCCAACGCGAAGACCCACATGCGCCGGGTCATCTCGCCTCCGCTGGGATCGCGTTGTCGAGGAATGCGACGTACCGATCCGCGTACTCGCCTTCGAACAGCGCGTCGTTGTGGTCGACGCCTGGCGCCTCGATGTACGTCGTCGCCGGGAACAGTTCTGCAAGCTGTCGCCCGTGACTCACGGGAATGATCGAGTCAGCGCTGCCATGCGCGACCAAGGTCGGGCTGTCCCACGTGCCGACGAGCTCGCGCGTCACGAAACGGTGTTTCAGCAATCGCCCGACCGGAAGCACCCCAAACTGTTCACGCGCGAGATCGGGCACGGAGGTAAAGGTCGATTCGAGCACGACCGCACCCGGCTTCACTTCGCTGGCGAGCTGCGCGGCCACGCCGCCCCCTAGGCTTCGACCGTGGATCGCCACTCGAGACGCCGGCACCCCGAGTTCGCGCGTGACGAAACTCCATGCGGCGCGCGCGTCCGACCTTGTACCCGCTTCGCTCGGCACGCCCGTGCTGCCGGGATACCCTCGATAGTGGATCCCGACGTAGTCCCACCCTTCGGCGTTGAGCCGCCCTTGGAGGGGCAGCTGACCGAGGACCGACGACGCGTTCCCGTGGAAGTACAGCAAGACCCGGCGTGGCCCCTCGCCAAGGCCTGCCCGGTGCCAACCGTAGATCGTCTCGCCGTCTTCGGTGCGCATGGCGAGCTCGTGCGCACCCACTTCGGTCGCAAACCGATGCAAGAGCGGCTCCGTCACCCCTTCCGGCCCAGGAAACACGACCCGTCTTTGAAACTCCGAGAACCAACCCATCGACACCACGCCAAGCACCCCCAGCAGCAACACCGCAACGAGGCGCCTGCGCATCAGACGCCCTCCTGCGATATTTTGAGCGCGGTGCTCGAGGTTGATTTACCATGCGCGGGCATGCGTATTTTGATCAAAACACCGTTGATCGGACTTGCACTATGGTTGGCAGCCTGCGGCGGGTCCAAGAGCACCGAAGCCACCGCGGCGGGGTCCTCCGGCAAGATGAGCGCGATCGAGGCGTTCGGGGGGCTGACGCCGCCTGATGCGCCGTGGTCGGAGATGAGTTTCGCCGACCGCGAATTCTACATGGTTGGCAAGGTGAACCCCATCATGCAGGAGATCTTCGAGCGGCACGACGCAGAGGAATACGCCGGCTTCGACTGTGTCGACTGCCACGGCGAGGAGATGCGGGAAATCAAATTCAGCATGCCGGCTCCCTCGATGTACATCGTGCCCCCCGAGGGTACGCCCGGGCACCGCGGGATGATGGCCACGTTTCCGGAGACCGTGAAGTTCATGGAAGAGACCGTGACGCCTGCGATGGGCAAGCTTCTCGGGGTCGACAACTTCACCTGTGCGGGGTGCCACCCCACCTCGGCACCCAGCCCACGCAAGGCTGCGTCGAAGCAGCGGTCGACCAAAAAAAGCAGGGCGTACTAGGCTCTATCGTCCTTTGACCCCGCGGGGCGTGCCTGCTAGCTTCCAGCGACTTTTTTCCTGAAGGGAGTCCAATGACCTGGGTCATCACACGTCTTTGCCGTGACTGCGTCGACAAGTCCTGCGTGGACGTTTGCCCTGTGGAGTGCATCTACGAGTACAAGGGCGACGACCGCGTGGCGTTTCCAAACCAGCTGTACATCCAGCCTGAGGAATGCATCGACTGCGGCGCGTGCGAGCCCGAGTGCCCGTGGGAAGCGATCTACGAAGACGCGTCGGTTCCCGAGGTCTTCGCCGAGGACACTCCGCTCAACGCGAAGATGATGGAAGCGCAGGACGACTTCGAGGTACCAGTCCACGACGACGTCGATCAACCGACGCCCGAGCAGGTCGCGGCCAACAAAGAGAAGTGGGGCCTCACCGGCTAGGTTCTTGGGCGTCCCGAACGCGGCGGCGCCATTGGCCGAAGGCCGGGAACGATCCGTTGGTTTGGCGGTAGCGCCACCAGGCGTATCCGTACGCGACCGCGATTGCAGCGGTGCATGCGTAACCAACATGTAGGTAGAACGCCGCGAGTTCCTGGGCACTCCAACCGAACTGCCCCACGAGTCGGTTCATGTCGCCGTCGCTGTCTGCGCCCAGCGCCGCGCCCCACGGCATTTGGCTGAGGTCGTTTGCAGCGACGTGCCATAGGCGGAGTGCATGCGTGAAGCAAAGCGCGGCGGGTACGATGGCGACCCAGCGCCAGAAGTCCCAGCGAAGCCGGTCGGGCAGGGGGAAGTGAAACGCCACCAACAGGAACGCGCCCAACAAGAGCTCTGCGAGGGCACCACTCAGGATTTGCCACATCCGTGTAGTGTCGGCGGGAAGCACCAAGGTGAGGACCAGCTGAGCCACAAAGAGAGTGGCAGCGACGCCGGTCGCGAAGCGGTTGCCTTCTTGGTGCGCTCGGTAGCCCAGCCAGCCGAGCGCGCCCGCGACCAAGAGCCCCATCAGCACGGACTGGGCGTCGAGCCAAAAAGTGAAGAACGGCAACGGGACGGCGATCCGGCTGCTCAACCATGAGGCCGCCGCGTGCCCCAGCTCGTGGAACGGCATGCCGACCATCGCCGCGAACAGGCGGCCCAAGGGCGTCGCGCACACCAGGGCGCTGATCGCCATCACCAACGGAACTCCGACGAGGTTCTCGACGCCAGCGTCGAACCGGCTTCGACTGTGCGCAAGGCCGCGACCGGGGTTGCGATCGACCACGCTTGACCTTGGGGCGCTCACTCTGGGTCCCACCGGTGCGGCGGGCGCCGTCCGGACACTTCGCCGGAGCGCAAAGAACGCGCCTTCGGGCAACCACAGGCCTCCGCACGGTCGGCATTGCCAGAGCTCGCCGGCCGACTCCTTCAGCGAGAGCGGCTCCATCGCGGGGGCTTCGCAGCCAGGGCATGCGTGGCTGTCGTCGTCGCCGAGGGCGAGCGGCGCGGCATCAGTCGCGTGGGTGAGTGATGCGCCGCCGGTGAGCGTGCGGATATCTTCGCGGCGGACAAACATCCCCCGACAGTGCTTGCAGAGCCCCACGTGGACCCCCGACGTTGCCGCGTAGTCCTCGAGCGGCATCGCCACGCAAGTTGGACAGTTCCCCACGATTCCAGTGTAACGGGCTTTGGGCGCGACCCCACAAACCCCATGCATGAGCGGCGCGGCCCCGGTATAAAGCCCCGGATGCGGCGACAAATCGCGGACAATGGGATCTTCTTGTTGCGGGTCTCGGTGGCCATCATGATGCTGAGCCACGGGGTCCCGAAAGCGCTCGACTACGAGCAGCACATCGCGACGTTTCCCGATCCCCTCAACGTCGGTACGGAGATAAGCGCGATGCTCATCCTGTTTGCCGAGGTCGGATGCTCGATCCTGTTACTGATCGGGCTTCTCGGACGCTTCGCGGCCGCCACTCTGTTCGTCGCAATGATGGTTGCGGCGTTCGTGTTTCACTTTCCAGACCCTTGGTCGGACAAGGAGCTTCCGCTCCTCTACGCCGCGATCTTTGCGTGCCTGACGCTCACGGGGCCGGGCTCGACCTCGATCGACGGATGGTTCGCTAGGCGGGTGTTCGAAACAGAGGGGCCACCCGATCGAGCGCCTCGCTCAGCTGAGCGGGGGGCACCGCCGTAAAGCAGAGGCGGATCCACGTGGCGAAGTGTTCGCCGCATGCGCGGCCTGGCGTGACCAAGACGCCGCGGTCGGCACATCGTTCGAGAAACGGCGTGCAGTCTTCCGCTGACGCATCGAGTTGGGGGCCGACGTTCACGAACAAGAACGTGCCGCCGTCGGGCGCGCGTGTGCCGAGTGCATCGGCAGCGAGGGTGCCTGCCGCTCGGTAGTCGGTTCGGCTCTGAGCGACCCAGTCGGCCCCTTCTCGGAGCGCACGTATCGCCCCGAACTGCATCGGCCGTGGCGCGCAGTAGGTTTGAAACGTCTGCATACCGCGAACCGCACTCATCACCGACGCGGGACCGTGCGTGAAGCCGACTCGTGCGCCGGCGAGCCCGTAGGTTTTCGAGAGCGTGTGGAAGGCGAGCGCCCGATCGGCGATGGCGGGATGCTTCCACACCGCCTCGGGGGCTTCATCGCCAAGGTAGAGCTCTTCGTAGGCTTCGTCGCACAACACCCAAAGGTTGTGGCGCGCTGCGACTTGGAGCATCGCGTCGACCACAGACGGAGGCACGACGCGCCCCGTCGGGTTGTTCGGGGTGTTGATGTAGAGCGCCACCGTTCGCTCGGTCACCGCGTCCTCGAGGAGCGCCTCGGCATCGAAACCGGGCTCGTCGAGGCGTGTGTAGAACGGTATCTGCACAGGAACGGCGCCCTTGGTTGCGAACACCCCGCGGCTGAGCGGCCAAAAAGGGGAAGGAAGCAGCACCTCGTCGCCAGGGGCAAGAAGCACTTGGGCCACCACGTTGAGCCCGGCGGTCGCGCCCGCCATCACTTGCACGTTTTCGCGGTCGAGCGACACCGTGTGACGCCGATCGATGAATTCGAGGAAGGCGTCGAGTAGCTCCGGCTCTCCATGGACCGGCGCGTATGCGTGGAGGCCTGGGTGCTCGCCGCTGAGTTGACGTTCTGCGCGCGCCGCGAGGATCGGGTCACGGTAGGTGTCGCCGACGTGAAGTGGAAAGACGACGTCGCTCGATTGCGCTGCCCTTGCCGCGAGGCTGCTGTACACGCGGTGTGAAACACCGTGGGCGTACGGAGAGATGTCAGGAAAGCGCGGCATGATTCACAGCCAAGCCCAAGCGACGATGGTTACGGTGCTGATGCCGACGAGGGTCTGGAGCGGTAGCCCAAGCCGCAGGAAATCGGTGTACCGGTAGCCCCCTGGTCCGTAGACCATCAAGTTGGTTTGGAAACCGATCGGGGTCGAGAACGCGGTCGATGCGGCGATCATCATCATGTAGCTGATCGGCAAGAGGCCGATCCCCTGTGCCTCCGCGACCGACGCGGCGATGGGAAACATGAGCGCCGCGGACGCTTTGGTGGTGACGACCCCCGCGAGCACCGCGGTGATCGTGTAGAGCGCCACCAGTATTCCGACTCGACCAAACGGCTCAGCGACGCTGATCAAGTTGGCGGCGAGCACTTTGCCGGCACCGCTCCGGTCGATCGCGACCGCGATTCCGAAGGCCGCAGCGATCGCCAGCAGCACGGTCCAATCGATCGCGCGTCGCGCTTGCTCACCGGTCAGGCATCGAGTGAGGAGCATGAGTGCAGCAGCGCTGAGCGATGCAGTCATGAGGGCCAGAGTGCCGGTTGCGTTGACGAGCACCATCAAGAAGAGGATCACCGCGGCCAGCCACGCGCGATCGTGGCGGGGCGGGCGGCTGTCTTCGACTTCGGCAATGAGCGCGAAGTTGGGGTCGCGCTGGCGCTTCTGGGAGAACGTTGCGTGCGACTCGATGAGAAGGACGTCGCCCGCTTGGAGCCGGATGTCCCCCACCTTGGTTTCGGTCACACGCACGCCCTGGCGATGCACGGCCAGAATCGCCGCATCGTAGATCGTGCGAAAGCGACTCTGCCGGATGGTCTGCCCGATCAGCGCGGAGTGTGCTCCAATCACCGCTTCGACCAGGCTCCGATCTCGACGGGCCGTGATCTTGTCGACCTGATCCGTGTCCGGAACGATGCGCTGCTTTCGGAGATCGACCACCGAATCCACCACTCCCGTGAAGTGGAGGCGATCGCCCTCCCGAAGTACGGTCGATGGCGGAACCGCGGCAAGCACGCGGCCGGACCGCTCGATCTCGTAGAGGTACACGCCCCTCAGAGATCGAAGGCCGGCATCCTCGATACTCTGGCCGATGACAGGTGAACCTCGTTCGACCCGCATCGCAATCGTGTACTCCCGCGCCTTGCCGAGCTCTTGAAGGGCGCCTTGCCGGTCTTTCAAGAGCCATTGCGAGGCGAGCACGATGAAGAGCGTGCCGATCGCGAGCGCCGGTAGGCCGAGCTGTGCGATCTCGAAGATCTCGAACCGAATGGTCGGGTCACGCTGCTCAGCCAAGCCAGCCACGACCAGGTTCGTGCTGGTTCCGATCAACGTACACGTCCCACCGAGAATGGCGGCGTACGACAGCGGCATCAACATCAACGAAACGCTGAACTGACACCTCCGCGCCCACGACGTGACCAGAGGCACGAACATCGCGACCACGGGCGTGTTGTTCAGGAACGCGGAAAGCGCGGCGACCGGGAACATCATTCGAAGTTGCCCGCCTGCGAGCCAGCGCGGGCGTCCGAGCACGAGCCCCGCAGCCAAGTCGAGGCCGCCTGTCTCTTTGACGCCGGCAGCAACCACGAAGAGGGCGGCGATCGTGATCACGGCGGGGTTCGACATGCCGATGAACGCCTCGGACGGGTCGATGATCCCGAGCAACAAGAGGGCGGTGAGCCCGCCGATCAGGACGAGGTCAGGCCCCGCGAGGTTCGCGGCCATGACGGCCACCATCCCCACGATCACGCCGATCGTGATCCAGCCGTCAGCCGTCATGGGGCCCGAGGGTAGCAGCCCACGTCGCAATTGCCTCGTTCTTGATGGGAAAGGTTGGGAATCTGAGGCCGGCCTCGCGTCGCGCTTCGGTCAACGTCGGTATCGTTCAACTTTGTCCCGTAGGATGACGGCGGCGTCGGCATCGCCGCGGGTCTCGGCGTCGATCGCCGCCTCGCGATAGAAGTCGAACCGCGCGGTGCTGAGATTCATCGTGGCGAAGAGCGCGACGCTTGCACCAAAGAGGCTCGCCACACGCCAGAGCGGTCGGGTTTTCGGGGTGAGGTAGAGCTGTCGCCCCATGACCAGCAGCATCGCGATGGCGGTCAGTGCGCAGCCCGTCTTCACGCCCGGCAGGTCCACGAACACCGTGATCGCCGGCGCGACCACCAGCCCGATCAACGACGCGTAGAAGATCCTCGCAGCACGCTCATCGACGCCGCCGGACTCGGTGGACTCAGGGCCCAAACGGACCGGGAACGTCAAAGTCCGCCCCGCCGCATGTAGGGCCTGCGTCGGTGCGAACACGCAAATGGCGATCACGATCATGTAGAACGAGAACCAACCCGCCATCGGCTCCGTGACGTGGAGGGCGATCGGTGCGATCCCGAGAAGTGGCATCGCGACCCTGACGGCCTGGCTCTCGCTACGGTCTTGCATGCTGGCGACGAAGTAGGCGCCGCTGCACACCATCGGCAGCCAGTACGCCTTGCCGCTCGCCGCGCCCCATGCGGCCATATAGAAGTACACGATTGCGGTAGTCACGCAGACCGACACGTACGCCCAAGCGCTGCCTCGAGGCGCGTGGTTCGACCGGGAGAACGCCGCCCGCGCGCTCAGCATCGGGAAGAACACGAAACACCCGAGGTAGAGCGACAACAAATAGTGATAGGGCACCGAATCGAGGAGGCTGCAGGACCATCCAACGGTGTAGCCGACGGCGACGAACGCCAACGCGATCCGATGCGGACGGTACAATGCTTGGCTCAGGGCCAGCACACCCGTAAACGCCAGCACCCCGAGGTAGAACGCCGCGCCCGGAACGAAGTCCCCATAGACGGGAAAATGCGCGACGTTGAAACCGCCCGCCCCGTACTTGGCACCATTCGGGATCATATTGAGCCAGACGTCGAACGCCAGCGCGGCCAACACGAACCGAAGCACGAGATAGGGACGTGCGAGCGCGACGTCTCCGAACCAATACCGGTTCCACGCCTTCATCGCTCGGCCGTCCTTGCCGAGACCTCGCCCGTGGCGTTCGATAGCCGGAGGTGCGCTCGCTCGCCTCCGCACCGGAGTTGATAGTGTCGAACGCCTTGTGCGTCGTCGCAGGTGTTGACGAGGGTGGCTTCGAGCACGCCTTCGACCTCGCATTGCTTCTCGAGGAACGCCTCGACGACGACTCGCCGATCTCGGCGGAGAAGCTCGATCCAGTCGCGATGCACGGTCGACTCGGGCGACACCGCGACTTCGACGTCTTCGCTCGTGAGGATCTCAGCGGTGGTCTCACACGTGGGAGCCTCGCTCGCAGCCGTAACGCGCCACGTGAAGCGATCGTCCGCTCGGTCCTCGCGCACCAAATAGGTGAGCGGGATGATGAACTGCAGCGCCACGAACCCCGCGATAAAGAGCCCGCTCCTTCGGCGGATGTCAGGGTTGGGGGGTGGTGGCGGCGGCTCCGTGTGGACGGAACTCATTCTCACAACATCGGTGCCCGTGAGGGGCGTGTCAAAAGTCTGGCGCGCTCTCGGAGGGTGAGGGCCGCGACGCCCTGCCTAGCCGGAAGGAAACGTCGCCCTGGCCTTGATACACGAGCTCGATCCGATCGGTGAGGGAGATCGCATCGCCGCCTCGGGCTCCCTCCGAGTCGAATGCGTCGACGGTCGTCGAAGCCCCGAGCGACTCGCCGATCGACCGCCACACCAGCAGTTCGTCCGAGGCGAGGAGTTCCGTGACCCATCGAGTGCCAGTCCGCCTTGCGTAGTAGAGCGAGTAGGCACTGTTGTGGACGATCAGGCTTGGGTCGGTCACTTCGGACCCTGCATCGGTCACGCGGGTTTGAGCCTCGAGGCTCCCGCCTTCGACGCGCGCCCACCCCGTGTTTGGCTCCGAGCTGTAGAAGGCGCGAAGCTCGTTCGAGCCGTTGACCAGACGGGCGCGCACCACCAACAGCCAGAGCCCTTGCCGAAAGTACACAGTCGGCGCTTCGATGGAGGTTTCATCGCCGCTTGGAACGAGCGTCGCGTTCGGTTCCGTAGAGAATGACGTGTCCATCGGTGTCGCCGTGGCGTGCCCAATGCTGCGAACCCCGTTGGCGTCGATGGCCGTGTAGAAGAGATGCCAAGCCGTCCCGTCGAAGACGAGCTCCGGGTCAGCAGCCCCCGCGGCATCGTGTGGGCGCGAAGGCGTCAACGCCGGTGCGGTGGTGATCAACTCCGCCAATGTGGGGCCCGTCTCGAGCGCCCAGAAGATTTCTCCGTCGAGTCCGTACGCCACGCGTCGTTCGCCGTCGCCCTCCGCGATGGAGGGTCGCTCGCCGAACTGCGCCTCGGGGAGCGTCGTGCCGAGCCCGGTGGTCACGTCGACCGGTGAGCGCGACTCCCAGCCCTGCGCAGCATCGCATATGGATGTTCCGATTTCGACGCTTCGGACTGCCGCATTGTCGGGCGCCGCGTTGAGGTTCCGCCCGAATACCAAGAACGACGCCTGCCTGAGCGAGCTCGGGTCAAAGGCATATGTGCCCAGCGAAACGTCGTCCCGCAGGACTTCGACGCGACCCTCCGGCGACGCCACCAGCGACCACTCTGAGCTTCCACTCGCCGCGTCGAACTGGTCGGCGACCGCGTCCCCGATCATGAGGTTCACCTCGTTTCGTGATCCGCTCAGGAGCAGCCCCAACCCGGCGTCGACGAAGTTGCTCGGTTCGCTGCCTGAGAACGCGACTCCTGCGCTCTCGAGACAAGACGGCCCGCAGTCGGCAGGCGCCGCGAACCGGACATCGGCACGGACCTTCGTGGTCGCGAGGTCGAAGGCGCTTCCAAACGATGCGCCGCCTTCCGACGTGATGTTGCCTCCTGGGACGAGCCCACGTGCGGTGAACGACGGTGCGACGGGCCCGAAGCCGTCGGCGACGACGCCGAGCGTTGATGCACAGCCTGCGAGATCAAGTCCGTCGCACGTGGCGAAGGCCAGCGGCGCCGCGAGCGCAGGGTCTTCCGACGGAACGCAGCAGTTGCCACTGTCGATGCAGCAGGTTGCAAACACGGCGCACGACTCGCCGCTGCACGTCGACTCGGACCCGTAGCACGCGAGCGCTTGCGCCCCGTAGTCCTCCGCGGCGCCGAAGTCGGTCCCACCCAGCTGACCCCAAGCGCTCCTCAAAGGGTCCGCCACCAGGAGCCCAACTGGGTTGTCGACCAGGCCGCGCACACCGCCGTCTTCGACGGGCGCGAAGCCGCCGCCACTACCGCCCGCGCCGCCCGCGGCGTCCCCGCCGAGGGTTGGGCTGCCTTCACCGCCGCCGCCCCCGGTGCCGCCGCCTTCGGGGGGCAAGCTCGGGCCAAAGTCCACAGTGTTGCCGTTCGTGTCGCCCTCCTGGCAACCGACCGCGACGCACGCGCCGAGGAGCAGCGCGAGGACCAGCGGTCCAAGGCTTGTCGGTCGTACGGGCGTCACGGCATCCTCCACAATTGCTCCAGCGGGACGAGCTGATCGGTTCGCCCCCCTCCTGGTAGATTCACACGGCGTGCCAAGAGGAAGCGGAGGACTTCGGGATCGTCCCCTCGGGGGCTCACCGCGATTCCAGTGATACTGCACCCCTCACCGAGGCAGTCACTCACCACCAATGGCGCGTCATGCCGGAGCACGGGATTGACGGGGAAGGGAAGGGCTTCGGGGAGCTCGCGTTCGAGGCTCGCCACATCGTGCGTTCGTCCTTCGGCGAGCGCCACACTCCAAGTGCCGGGCGACGCTTGTGCCAAGAACCAAAGCCGGATGCGAAGCCCGTCTTCGAAGAACACCACCCGCGGTTCGGGCGCGCGGATCCCGCCCGCCGCGAACGGCCCAAGGTCGGCCGCGGTGAGCACCACGCGACGCATGGTTTGACCCGCCTCCGTCATTACTTCGAGCGCACGGGACAGACGCACCGCGTGGATCTCGGTCGTCGGGCCCGCGCCCTGAACGCAGGTGAAGAAGAGCCAGTAGCCGGTCAGGGAGTCCGGATCCGCTGGAATTAACGCGGGATCCCGCAGGCTCTCGCACTCGGGTACGTCTGCTGGCGCCAAGGTCGGGAGCACAGGCAAGTCGATCGCTGTCGTGGGTGCTCCAACCGGTTTGACCACTTGCAGCCCAAACACATCGGGCGGGTCCGGGCTGACCTCCCGGGCGAACGACAGCACCAGGTCTCGCAGGACGCGATCCTCGTTGAGTTCCGCGAGAAGATGCGGTTCGCGTACGCTCAAGTTGCCGACGCAGCCTCCCGGAATCTCGATGCACGACGGTGGGTCGTCCCCCGCTTTGGGGCCGTCGCTCGTCGTCCAGCCGTTCAGGCTCCAGTCGTCGCCGGCGTCCGTGACGTCGCGCGCGTGGCCAATGGCGTACCCCACGTGGGTGACCGGCTCGAGTTCGGGGGGGTCGTTGCTCCCTTCGACAATCAAGTCCCACTGGACTTCCGAGACCGCGTTCCTCGAGCTTGCCAATGTGGGCGCGCCTACGTAATCGGACCTCCAGGAGGGGGCGAATCGGAGGCTAGATCCAGTCAGAGTTGCAACTTGTTTCTCGAACTGGCCCGGATTGGCACAGTCCTGCCGAGTCGCCTCCAGCGGGCCGGCGAAGACCCCTTGTCCTTGGCTCTGGACCGTGACGAAGAGCCCCGGGACCTGGTCGCAATCGCCCTCCGCCACCAAGTCGGGGACACGGCTCATCGTGAAGCCCTCGACGAGTGGTGTTCCGTCGACGGTGACCGACGCCCGCAGGATCGGCTGCGCGTCGTCGTCGAGGGCGGGCCGAACCGTGACCTCGACAGCGACCTCTTCATCGACTGTGCTCGCGGCCCGGGCGATCTCTTCTCCCGCCTGGGTCACCCGGAGCAGACCGCCCGCATGCAGCGTCACTCCGATCTCTTCTTGTAGGGGGCTTCCGAGTGCCGTGTCGGACGCGGTCGTCAGTGCAATCCCCGTGAACCGCTCACAGATGGCGTCGTCGTCGCAACCGCTTGCGTCGGTCGACCGCAAGGTTGTCGTCACCCATCCGCCGAGCGCCAGCGGGACACAATCGCCGCCGATCAACGCACGAGGCTCGGTGTCTGATCCGAAGTCGCCAACCACGCGCGTTCCGTCGAGTGTCGGTGTGTCCGGCGTCCACGCATCCCCTTCCGTTGGGGCAAACGTCCATCGCAGGCGGAGGTCACCCGACCAGTTCTCGGCAAGGGCAGGGCGGCGCCGTTCACAACACGCGGGCTCTTCGTCGCAGTCCGTATCTTCGCAATCGATGAGGGTGTCATCGTCGTCGTCCTCGCCGTCGTCGCAGAACAACTCGATGCCTTCGCTCGGGGTCCCGCCCATGCCACCCATCCCGCCGTCCGGGGGCGTGAGGTTGCGATCGGGTGCGTTGAAGAGTGAGCAACCGGTTGCCCACATCAGGATCGCGAAGCCGACAACGAGTCCCCTCATGGCCGAACACCCAACTGCCAAGTGGCCGACGCGAAGCCTCCACGTGAGCTCGCTGTCACATCGATCTTGAGCCGGTCTTGCCGCAGTCGCTTTCGATGGAGGGCATAGAGCACGATTGCGCTCACGCCGAGCGCGACGGTCGTGCCCCACATCACGTCTGCCGCGATGTTGAAGCGATCGGTTCTGTCGGCGAGGTCGTTGGCGCGCGCGAGATCGTCCGGATCCCCGGTCATTTCGTAGATGGCCGCCGCATCGTTGTAGTCGTTTCGGAGCTGACGTGCGCGAATCGAGAGACCGAGCCCCACAGCCGCGGTCGCCACTGCGCCCGAGGCCGTCCCGATCGCGGCATTGCGAAGGCGCGGTCGCCGGGCCGGAGCTTCAAGCGGAAGGTCTCCTGGCAACTCGGTGAGCGGCTCCGCTGCCGCGGGCGTCGCCTCGAGGGCGAAGGCCACGTCGGCGTCCTCTCCTGGGTCGACTTCAATCGCACGCGTCGCCGCGAGGAAGCCCTCGCGCTCGAGCCACAGGGTATGTGCGCCCGGTTCGACGGCCACTTCGGCCGGGGTGACCCCGAGCGGGGCGAGGTCCCGCCGGTCGATCCAGAACTCCGCGCCACCCGGGACCGACTCGATCCGTATGATGGCCACCAGGGGGCGAAGAGCCTCGAGGCGTGCTTGGGCTTGCTGCCGGTCGGCGTCGGCAAGACCTTCGATGCGAAGGTACTCCGAGTAGTAGTTGAACGACTCGACATCCCGGCCGAGCTCTTCTGAAACGACCGCAGCGTTGAACAACGCGTTGCGGCTTCGCGCGATTCGCAAACTGTCTACGTACGCTTCGAGTGCGCGCTGCAAGAGCCTCGGGCGCTCTGCGTCGGAGGTGCGCTCGGCTTCTTGGTAGAGCCGGTTGCCTTCCTCGAAATAGACCCGTGCCTCCGCGTTCTCGGAGCGAGCCTGTGCCCACGCCGTCGAAGGCGCGGTGAAGCACATGGCTAGGATCAGGCTGTCGATAAGATAAGTCCGCACGGAGCTAGAAGTCCTGCTTGATGGGTGGCGTCGTTCGCCGGACCTTCTTCCGGAGCGTCACGTCGACCGATCGGTCGTCCTCCGCGACGAAGGCTATCTGTCTAGTTCGGTGACCCCCGAGCGAGAACCGGAGCTTGGCCTCGGTGCCGCGCGGAAGCGCTAAAGAAAGTGGTGTCAGTCCCTGACGTTGCCCATTGAGGGTGACCGATGCGCCGGGAGGCGTCGAATTGAGACGAACGGTGACCTCTTCTGGCGCTGCCACCGGGGGCTGTTCACCCGAGGGTGCCGCGGCGACGACAGGCTTCGTGTCCGATGTCGCCGGGACCGCGTCGCGCGTCGGGGCCACCGCCGGGGCTGGCTCGGTCGCCGACGGAAGTGTCGCTGCGGCCGGCGTGCCCGTGGTCTCCGAGGTCTCCGGGGAGCTCGACGGATCGGCATCCGGCCGAGGCCAGAAGCCAAAGAGCAAGAGTGCGACCGTGGCGGCGCCGAGTGCGAGCCCCGCCCATCGGCGTCCCCCCTTCTTTGACGTGGCGGCCTTGCCCGAAAGCGCGTCGCAGAACGCGCGCATGTTCTCGAAGCGTGCTGCCGGGTCTTTCTCGAGCGCGCGCATCACGGCGGCTTCGACATGTGCCGGGATCTGAGCGTCTGGGTTACGGCTCGAAGGAGGGTCGGGCGTCTCGTTCCCGTGCTTGAACAGCAGCTGAAAATGGTTGTCCCCAGAGAACGGTGGTGTCCCCGTCAGCATCTCGTAGGTGATCACGCCGAGCGCGTAGACGTCGGTGCGGTGGTCCGCGACCGACACACCCCGGGCGAGCTCGGGTGAGATGTAGAGTGGTGTCCCGAGAATCTGGTCGGTCTCGGTCAGCTTCATGTCCTTGTGCTCGGGCGTCTTGATCTTCGAGATCCCGAAGTCGAGCACCTTCACGAAGTCACGACCGTCTCTTTGCGTCACGAAGATGTTCTCGGGCTTCAGGTCGCGGTGCACGATTTCGGCGTCGTGCGCCGCCTGAAGCGCGTCTCCCGTTTGAGTCGCCAGGTCGATCGCGTTCGCCGCCGGGAGTGGCCCTTTCGCGATACGCGCCGCCAAGTTCTCGCCCTCGAGGAGCTCCATCACCAAGAACACGCTTCCGTCGTCCTGCGTGTGGAAGTTGACCACCCTGACGATGTGCTCGTTGTCGATGCGCCCGGCCGCCTTGGCTTCGCGAAGGAAGCGTTCGACGGCGTCTGGCCTGCTTGCGCGACCTTCGGACAGCACCTTGACCGCGTACCGTTCCTCGAGGTGCTCGTGCGTCGCTTCGTAGACGCATCCCATGCCACCCACGCCGATCACGCGTTCGAGGCGATACACCCCGCCGAGCGTCGTCCCGATCCGTGGATCCTGTAGGCCCGCTTCCTCCATCTTCCCGCGCAAATTCTAGCACGTCCGCTGGCACCCCTGGCGGTCGAGCACTAGAGGGAACCCATGCCGCTCATGCAATCGAATGGGATGCCACTCGGGACCCCGGCACCCCCGTTTTCCCTCCTCAACGTCAACGGCGAGACCCTCTCGCTCGAGTCGTTTTCCGATGCCGAGGTCCTCGTCATCGTGTTCACCTGCAACCATTGCCCCTACGCCATCGCGTCGGAGGATCGTCTCATCGAGTTGCAGCGAGACTACGGCGACAAGGGCGTTCGGTTCGTGGCCATCAACCCCAACGACGCGGTCGGATACCCTGCCGATTCGTTCGACGCGATGAAAGTGCGTGCCGAAGAGAAGCAGTTCAACTTCCCGTACCTCCACGACGAGTCCCAAGAAGTCGCGCGCGCCTACGACGCCGCGTGCACCCCAGATCTCTTCGTGTTCGATCGGGACCGCAAGCTCATCTACAACGGACGCATCGACGACAACTGGCAAGAGCCCGACAAGGTGACGCGCCGCGACCTGCGTGCGGTTCTGGATGCCGCGCTCAGCGGAGGCGCCGTCGATTTCGACCACGTCGCCTCGATGGGCTGCTCGATCAAGTGGAAGTGAATGGCCCGCGTTCCGCCGTTCGAGCTCCCGCGCGATGAGATTCGAAGCGAGCTCGACCGTGTCCGCCATCCGTTCCGGGTGGCGATCGACCGCGCCAAGAACCCCTTCAACATCGGCTCGATCATTCGCACCGCGCACTCGTTTCTCGTCAAAGAGATCATCCTGATTGGGACCGAGCCCTGGTACGAGCGCGCCGCCATGGGGATGCAGCGCTACGAGAACATCGTGGAACTCCCGTCCGAGGCGGCCTTCCTCGAAGCCGCGGAAGCCAGCAAGTGGCATCTCGTTGCCTTCGAGAAGGATACGGCTGACGTTGGCCTTTGGGAGGCTGACCTTCCGGAGGATGCGGTCCTGGTCTTTGGCAACGAGGACGAAGGTTGCTCCGAGGGCATCCTAGAGGCTGCCCAGCAGGTCGTCGCCATCCCCATGTTTGGTATCAATCATAGTTACCCGGTGAGCGTCGCCGCTGGCATCGCCATGGCCGAATGGGCCCGCCGCCACTACGAAAACGGCCGCTGTTTGTAGCCTTGCCTACCCCGAAAGGGACGCTAGACTCCGCCCCCTTCGGTGGGTGTAGCTCAGTGGTAGAGCACTGGATTGTGGCTCCGGGTGTCGCGGGTTCAATTCCCGTCACTCACCCCACTCTTTGAAAGTTTCGAGACGTTTCTTCCCGAGGTAGCGCTGCTGCCAAAGGGGAGAGTTGCCCCGTAGAGTGGCTTTGCCACCACGGGGCTGCGGCCCGCGCCGTGACCGTCGCGGGCCTTGCACCCGTAGCTCAGCTGGATAGAGCGCCGGACTTCGAATCCGTAGGTCGAAGGTTCGAATCCTTCCGGGTGTGCCGCTCAAAGCTCGCTTTGAGCGAGCCCCGTGGTGGCGAAGCCACTTTACGGGGCCGACGAGTTGGTCGTCCGCTTCGCGCGTCACCAACACAAGGGCCATTAGCTCAAGTGGTAGAGCAGTGGATTCTTAATCCATTGGCTCCAGGTTCGAGTCCTGGATGGCCCACCCAATGATTCCGGAAACTTGAGTCGCGCCACTGGATGCTTTTCGGCCGCTTGGCCGGCGTCGGTGTCCACTTTGGTGTCCAGAATTCCGGCTCGACGAGCGACTGCGCGGCGCGCGGCGGCTTCCGAGTTATGCACGTAGAGCGCGGTGGTGGTCGCGTTCTTGTGGCCGGCGACATGACCGATCGCAGTGAGGTCGCTTCCGACCGCGGCCATGTGCGTGAGGGCCGCGTGTCGGAAGTCGTGGGCGCTCAGATGCCGGGCTTCATGCTCGGTGGCGAGGACCTTGCGCGCGGCTTGGAAGAGAATTCGGCGGTACTCGAAGCGAGGGAAGATGAGGCCTTCGTCGGAGCAGACTTGATCGAGCGCGCGGCTGGCTCGCGGCGTCAAAGGCACGGCGCGGGCGTAGCGCGACTTGTCGATGTCCTCGGAGATCCGAAGGGCGTCGTCTCCGCGCTTGTAGTGCTTCGGGACCTCGAGCCGCCACATCGTCCCGATGCGAAGGCTGGTATCCCAGATGACTGTGAAGAGCGCCTTGATCGGATGGCCCGCCACCGGGGTCCGTTCCGGCAAAAGGGCAATGATCGCCTCGGCTTGCTCGCTCGTGAGCGACACGCGGACTTTGTCCCGTTTTCCGCCGTTGTAGGCGGTCCCGGTCGCCCGTTTCGGCGGGTTCCGAACGACGGGAGCCTCATCGATTTCGCCTCGGCGTTCGGCCCAGCCGAGGAAGTTCCGAAGGGCAGAGAGCTCCTTGGCGACGGTGGGTCGTTTGACGTGGCGGAGACGCATGCGGCTGTAGTCCTCGACCGAGCTCACGGTGAGCCGCTCGGCCGACTCGAAGAAGGGCAGGAAGTGGTTCGTGCAGTACCCACGAAACGTCTTCCAGCTCTCAGGCGCGATCTCAGACTCGATCTGCGAAAGCCATTCCGCGAACAAGACATCGAGCGCTCTCAGATCTCGCTGTCGACCTTGCAGTCGGCGACCGGAAATAGTCTCGGCGTAGATTCGCGCCGCCTCGACCTTAGCTCCTGCAAGATCTCTGACGCCCGTGGATCGGTGCTGCCGTCGACCACGGTGCGTGAAGCGGACCGTGTAGACACCGGTGCGGCGATCTCGACTGAGCGCCCATCCTTCTGAGTTTCGAGCCATGTATCGATATCCCTTCGGTCAAACAAGATGCGGGCGCCAATCGAGAGCGCCCGCACATGCGGCGCCACGCGCCGGTCGAACGTTCGTAGCCCCACGCGACAATACCCTGCGGCTTCGTGTCTTGTCAGCAGGGGCGAGTCGACGTAACTGATTCTGCATGAAGACGCGGCGCACGACCGCGACCTTCGCGTATCTTCCTGCGGGGGCTTCGCAGACTTCTTTGAATCAGACCTTCGACTCACCCCCTAGTTATAGGTTTTGCCCCCTCAAAAGTTGCGCGAGGAGAAAACGCTTGGAAAGCGAGCGCGCCACCGAGTGACAAGAAGTGCCACGAGGAGGCCGTCACCAGCCGTCACTTCTTGGCGTTTTCTGGCGCAAACTGACGAACATTGACGCACTTTGAAACTTTCTGGAGCAAAACGACAGATAGTGCTTCGTAAGTGCCAAGAATTGACAAGAAGTGTTCAGAACGCGCCAAAAGAAGTCAGTTCAGAGCAAGATGCGTCACTTCGAGTCAACTCGGACCATGGTGAGTACCGGGCAAGATGTGGGATTGTAAGACATCGAAGATGTCCCAATCCCCGCATGCCGCGCTCAACGCCTTCGGCTTATTCGCTGCGGGGGCTCGTAGGAGAGCATCGCCACACACATGCCAAAGGTGGCGGCGGCCAGCATTCCGACGCCGTTCGCCACTTCGATGGACGGTGAAGATCGACCGCTGACGGAAGCACGTGACAAGCTAAGGAAACTGTTCCGCGCGAGAAACGAAGATGAAGAACCACAAGAAGCAGATTGAACGCGTTGACCGCGCGGTCACCGCGTACCAGCGCTGGCAACAGGCCGAAAGCATACGACACACGATCCCCACGCGAATCGAAGGCAAGATTGTCGATGGGGTCTTCAAGGCTAACCGGATCGAGGACACGCTGGTGCACATGTACCGAATGCAGGTGTTCTGCGGCCTGGTATACGTGACGCTGGAGTCCTACATGAACCTTGGCGAGAAAGACACAGCGGTCGAGCAAACCGCACCGGACGAGTTCCGCAAACGCCTCAAGGGCTTGCGCAACGTCATGTTCCACGACGGCCGTGGGCAAATGTTTGAAAAGCGGTGGGTGAAGTTCTACGAGGACGGGCGAGAGAACATCGAGCGAGTGCACCAGCTCCACCAGGCGCTCGGGACGTTTCTGGACCACCAATACATCCACGAAGCCGCCAAAGCTGCCTATCAGGCGGCACAGGATGGAGTGGATCCGACGCTGATCGAGGACATGCTAGATGCTCGCATTGGACAGCAGGCGATCGACGCCAAGCGCAAAGCGAGCGATTGATCCGAGGCGCATCGGTCCGCGCTTGCCGACAGGGGCGGCGCAGCGACCCGCATTCGTTGCACGTTTGAGCGCCGCGGCGCGGGCCGGTCATTCTGTAGAGGACAGCTACCAACGGTCCACCGCTTCGTGCATTTCCCTGTAGGCGGACCGCATCACGTCTATCTCTTCACAGGCCAGCGTGAGGTGCTTAGCGTAGTCGATTCCCTGGTCGACCATCCACTGCTTCTGCAGACGCCAGCCCTCCTCGTACACATCCCAGTACGGCACTTGGACGAAGTCCCGATACGCTCGATACGCGTCCGCGAACGTTTGTTTGGGCCGCCGCAGACGGCGCTCTTTACGTTGGGAGAACCTGATGTCTTCTCGCCCTTCCGCGAAGTCGTCCGCTAATAGCCGGAGACGGTCCATCAGCTCCATCGGGACTTCGCGGGCCTGGTAGGTGCAATACTCGAGATCTTCCAGGTCGGACTCGCTCAATCTCTCTCGAAGTTGCTTCCACTTCTCCAGGTCCCGGTTGTGGTCGTGGAAGTAGCGCCTGGACCAGATGGTCACGAGCGCGAGCGACAACGTAACCGCCAGACCGAGGAGTACGTAGTTCACGAGTTGAACGCTACCAAGGAGCGCTGCGGGGATCTAGAAAGCCAAGCCCATTGGGTTCATGCTGACAGTCCAATTGCGCGGTATTGGATTTCATGTCGCCTCGCGAACCGCACGGACGGACCCTTACTACTCTCTCTACTCCCTGCGCGGCGGGTTCTTGGCTACTTGCAGCAGCCGGGGATTCAGCTCGTGAATCGCAGCAATCATGCGACGCCCGTCCGCGGTCCAACGGTAGCCGATCGTTGGCACGTTCGTGACTGTGATCGCGCCAATGTTCAGGAGGTGACGATATGCGGGAAGTCGATGCGTTTGAACGAGGATCTCTCCCATCGTCTTTCCTGGTAGTGGCATCGGAATCAGTTCCGAGTTCTCATGCTCGGCCACAAGTGCGAGCGTGGCTGTGTCGATTGAACGCGCCATGTCCCGCGCGCGCGAAAGCATGTGGCTCTCACATTCGGAAAATGCAGCTACAAGAGCATCGCGGAGGGATTCGAAGCGTCGCGCCCGGGCCTTCGTATTCTCAGTCAGTCGGAACTCGATCGGCCACCGGTGCTGCAGGATGTCGAACGGCAGTTGGTCAGGACCGCCTTTTGCTCGATTCATCACCAGGATGGTCCGGGCCCAGCCGATGGAGTGAGCTGCGTAGCCGAGCTCAAGGAGGACGTTCGGGTTGGGAGACTTCCGGCCGCCAGCTGTTTCCGTAACAAAGGTAACGTCGGCGACAAATAGCGAGCATTCGCGGATCCGACGAAAGATCGTTTCAACAATGTTCGGAGTCCCCGACGCTCCCTGAGTGTCGCTCTCAGGCCTGGGTGACAACAGCGGATCCCCTGGTGACTCGAGAGAGGCCGCTGCTTCGCACACGGCGTTCCATATTGGTTGCTTGTTCTCGGAGCTGGGAGTGTCAAGCTGCCACGCGAAGAATATGGTGTTTGCCACGTTGTGGTTCCTGGATGACGTTTGTTCTGCCGCCTAACGAACCTGGAGGGCCGCGGCCTAGCGATGACTCCGGAAATCCCAGTGTGCGGTGGTAGGACTTGTGGACTCAGACCACTGCGCACCGGCTTGCTATGCGTCGTCTTCTGTTCCGCTACTAGTTTCGCCTCACCTTAGCCGTCAAGCCGTTGCCTGATAAGCACAATTCGTCTCCCGCGGTTCGAGGCGGCGCTCGCGGACGCGTCGTCGTCGTAGCGCGATCGCTCCTTACCTCGATACGGCGGCTCCCGTCGATCCGGAGCGGGTTTCACTTCCGCACGTGAGCCGATCGCTGGCGGCGGTTCGGGACGCGGCTCAAGCTAGGGCTCCAACGGACAAATCCAGTCAAGCTAGGGGGACTCAAGGCGGTGACTACAAAACGTGTATACATCCTGGGAGCGGGGGCCTCAGCGCCATCGGGCGTTCCGGTGGTCAAGGGTTTCTTCAACGCCATCGAGGATTCGAAGCACTCTGGCGCTAAGCACTTCCAGACGTTCATGCGAGGTTATCAAGCCCTCCGTGGCGTTCACGCGAAGGGTCGGTTGGATACCCAGAACATCGAGGAGGTTCTGGGCGCGTTCGAACTCGCTCAACTCTGCGAGGAACAACTCGTCAATGACGTCGATCCCAAAGAACTCGTTGACGCGGCCAAGCGAGTGATCGGCGACGTGATCGCCGAGCGCTCCAAGATCCGCGTTGAATACAGAACCACGTCGAACACAGTAGGGCCCAGCGCTTCCAAAATAGAGCCGCCGTTGGGCTACAGGAGCCTTACGAAGACGAAAAATGCGAGCTTCATCACCTTCAACCAGGACCTGATGCTTGAGTACGCCCTCTGGCTAGACAAGGTTCGGTTCCACCATGCGGGACTGCAGGACGCCGACTCAGTCCCCATCATAAAGCTGCACGGATCGCTCAACTGGGAAAGAGACGAGAAGTCCAAGGCTGTCATGGTGCACGATCCGAACAAGGTATTCGCGAGCCAAAGACGCGAGTGGTTCGATGAACCTCTTCCCGGAAACGACACGCTTATCCACGAAAAGACCCTACCCACGATCGCGCACACTCCCCTAATCGTCCCACCGAGCTGGGCCAAGTACGCGCACTATCTACCCATCAGCGCCGTTTGGAAGGCTGCCGTTGCCGCGCTTCGGGCCGCCCAAGAGATCTACGTCATTGGCTACTCCCTTCCCGAATCGGATTTCTTCTTCCGTCACTTGTTTGCGATTGGAACACTGTCTGACACGAGGATCCGGAAGTTCCTGCTCATCGATCCCAACGCGGGACAGACTCAGGCTCGATATCGGAGACTCCTTGGCGCCGAGCTGGAGCATGTGTTTGAGTCACGAGCGAGTAGCTTTGGAGGTATGAAGGAAGCGGATTTTGAGTAGCGGGCGCAACCAACGGCGATCCCTAGTCGTGGTCGCTGTGCTCGCATTCCTGGCCGGCTGCCCCGTCTCCAACGGGATCGCGTTCGACGTCCCTCGCCCCACGACACCGATTGCGCCGAGCCTTGCTGACATGCACGACAGGGTCTAATGCGCCTCGACGATGCGAACTGAGCTTCGGACGCAGCGGCTGCTTCTTCGGCCGTTCGGCGCTGCCGACGTCGACGACGCGCTTGCCTATCGCGACGACGCGGAGTTTGCACGGTACCTGCCTCAGGTTCCACAACCGTTTTCGAGACGCGACGCGGAAGTCTTCGTTGCGCGCAACATATCAGAGCCTTGGGATCGATCTCCCACGTTTGCAGTCGTGCTCGACGGGACTGTCGTCGGAACGGTCAATTTCGAAATCGACGCCGAGAAGAAGTCGGCGATGCTCGGCTATGCGTTCGGACGAGCGTGGTGGGGCCAGGGCTTTGCGATCGAGGCGGTGCGGGCTGCCGTGAGTTGGGCAGTCCCGACCTTCAGCTTGAGACGACTGTGGGCATCCACCGACAAGCGACATCGTCGGTCGAGGCGCCTCCTGGAAGAGCTTGGAATGGAGCCCGAGGTCATACGCGAACGGGACCACGTAGGGCGCGAGGGAGATTTGGTCGACGAGGTCGTGTACGGGATCGACCTCGAAATACTGCGCCAGACGTGATTGGCTGCCCGGTGTAGTACTCTGCGTCCATGTCCGACGTGGACAGACTCATGGAGCGGACGCAGTGGGATCTCTTCTTCGTGCCGCCGGACACGCGCATCGTCGACCGCCCCGAGCTGCTCTACTGCGCGACCCCACGAGACATCACCCATCTGAACTGTGTCGTGCGGACTCGGCTGGACGAAACCAACCGAGAAGCGGCGATCGAAGAGGTCCGCGCCGCGCACTCGGGGGTCACATCGGAGTGGCTGGTCCACGATTGGCTTGGCGATGAAGCGCTCGGCCCCGCTCTGACGCGCCACGGCTATCGACCAGTGGTCGAGCACCGGGCCTACGTGGCAAGCACCGAGCTCGAGCTCACGGGTAATGAGCGCGTCGACATTCGACGTGTGGACACACTCGAAGCGCTGCGCGACGGCGAAGCGGTCTTCCGGCGTGCGTTCGGCCTAGACCGAAAGATCACCGAACAACACGAGAACCAACGGCTTGCGGATTGCGAGGACCCGAACGGCCGTGTCCACCGCTTCGTCGTCTACGAGCACGGAGAGCCTGTTTCGGGAGGAGCGATGACGTTCTTTCCTGCTCTTGGTTTCGCCATGCTGTGGCGAGGCGGGACCATACCGGAGGCCAGAGGCCGCGGGCTATACAAGGCGGTCCTCAAAGAACGCATGAGCTTCGCGAAGCGGCGAGGAATCAGTCTAGTCGGGCTCTACGCGAAGCTCGCGACCTCGGCCCCAATCGTTGCGCGCCTAGGCTTCGAGGGCCATGGACGGATGACCTTCTGGGATCGGGCGCCCGAGTAGGTCCACGCTCGACGTGACCCTCGACGTGTGCTTCCACGACGTGGTTTACTGGTGCCGGTAGGACTGCCACGGTGTACCAAACTGTCTTCGACATCTCCGAATCGGTTCCGTGGCGCGCCTTGGCGTTCGTTTCGGCCGGCGTCTTCATGATGTTCGTGGGCTACATCATGTGGCTCTTCGCCAACGATCGAGCGCCGCGGTGGCTCAACGAGATTGCTGAGCAAATGCCGCGACGGAAGCCGATCTCCAAGCGAGCCTCCAAGGGAATCGCCCTCCTTTGCATCGCTTTCAGTCTATTGTGGGTCTTGCTTGCGGGCACGGGTATCGTCGGCGGCTGGCTTTCTTACAGACAAGCTCTTGCATCGGGCGCGCACGAGGTGGTGGAGGGGGTTGTTGAGAATTTCGACCCCATGCCTCACGAGGGCCACAAACACGAAAGTTTCACGGTAAACGGCGTTCGGTTCTCCTATTCCGACTACAACGTCACCCCGGCATTCAACAGGTCGCGGTCGCACGGGGGACCGATCCGCGAGGGTCTCCCGGTTCGCATTTCATACGTCGCCGAAGAACCGCACCACCCAATCCTGAAGTTGGAGATTCCAGCGAGCGAACCAGCGACCTCGGATCACGACGAATCCATAGAACGCCCGGCACTTCCGTTTTGGCTCTTCTTTGCTCTAATGCTGGCATTCGGAGCGGCTATCACTTGGCTTCTCTTCTTGAACAGGAACAATTCTCTCAAGCGCCGGTTGCTTCCGGTGCTGTTGATTCTTGGCAGCCTGGTGTTCGTCTTCTACAGCCTCGATACCGGAGCCCCCCCGCTGTTCGTCGCACTCATCGTCCCGATCATGATCCTCAACCTCTGGGTTACCCGATTCTGCGACGCCTGCGGCGCCACGGTGATCTCCCAGAAGCTCTGGCAACGACCTCGTGAGTGCACGAAGTGCGGGCAGCCCCTCGGCTCCAACTAGGTGCGGTTCGCCCAACACGTCTACCCACCTCTAGAGTGAATCTTCCCAATCAGCTAAGACAGCGATAGGACGATGTAACCACATGGCCGGCCCATCCCCATGAGACAGGCACTGCTCATGCTCGTTGCTGCGATGCTTGGATGCGTCCCGTCGAAGCCAGACAAGGACACCCGAGGCCAGTGCAGGCCGCAGGCGAGGATAAGGCGATGTCTGTTGGAAGACCGGATGCGAATCCTGAGTTGCTCGCCGCTCTCGAACGTGTGCGAGCGGAGGACGAGGCCACGCGGGAAGCGGCCACCGAGAAAGTGGGCGAGCTCATCAAAGGCGATGCCACGGTTGCCGACGTGATGGCGGTGATCGAGACCGCTTCGTCCGAAGATCTTCCGCCGGCCAAGTTCAAATGGCAGTCCTCCGACGGAAACCTATTGCGAACCGTTTGGGGCAAGACGACTGACGACCACGTTCCTGTGGTCGTGAGACGCTTCGACAACTTCACCAAGGCCGGTCGAACCGATGCCCTGGCCCTCCTGGCTCAGACTGAAACAAAGACGGCTACAGAGGCATACGTGGCAGTCCTCCGGAGGTACGGATGGCCGGAGCAGAGTTGGCCGGCGATGACCGCCGCGTATGATCAGAAGGCGCTTTACCCGGAGGTTGTGCTCCCCGCGCTCCTCGATGGTTCCATCAAGGACTTGCCCGACGACGCGATCGACCACTTCCTCCTCGGGTACGGGGAGGCAGGCAAGCTTCCAAAGAGCACCCAGGACGCCGCAAGAGCTCGAACGGCCAAACGCGCGCAGGAGCTCGTCTCAGCGCTCGCGCCCATGCAGCGAACCAACGGCATCGCCTGGCGCTGGGACGACGATTACGCCCAGCCGCGTCTTGAGGCTGGACTCGTCCTGGATGTGCTGGGTCACCTCGGACGGAGCCCGGCAGTCCTCGCCGCATTGCGAGAGGCGGAGAAGCTCCAAGATCCGCGAGTGAAGATGTTCGCGGTGCTGTCGCTGCTCAAGCTTGGCGAGGCGCCTAGTTCCCAAAGTTTGCAGGACGTTGCGGAGGATGCGCAATCACGAGGTCACCTATTTCGGGTTCTTGAAGCGCGCGGGGCGCTGGATCTCATGCCCGCATCTCAACGCACGCAAGAGAAGCTTGCGGAGGCCGATATGGTCTCGTGGCTTACCTATCCGACAGAGCTTGCGCGTGCCCCGGACGAGATCGAGCTGAGGGAGACCGTCGAGGTCGACGCTGGCAAGGACGGCGGAGGCGTTTTCGTCTACTACGTCTTCCGATTCCGAACGCGCAAGCCGCACTGGGCAGCGAAAGACGGCTGGATGGCTGGGATTTCCGGGCCGTTCCGGAAAGCCGAAATGCCCACGATGACGGGTTGGGGTGACACCTTCAGCACCTTCACCAAATGGGAGGAGTTTGATGTCTCCGAACATCTCTCGTCCATCCGTCAGTTGATGCAGACATGGCGCGAGCACCACGACAGGCTGTGATCGTGAGGATCCTCAGGACGGCTCTGATTCGGTTAGACGCTAGAGCGGGCTGTGAAACGGCGCGGCTGGGACCAGGTTCGTGAGAGGATTCGACGTGCCCGAAGGGAGCGCTGGCGCCGCCAACCGCGGCGCGGTCCTGATGTACCATCCGTTTGCGACCTCTGGAACGGCGCTGGTCTTGTTGGGGTCTACATCCGCCTTGCTGTTCGGGCTCAGCGCATGGCTTCCCGATGGAGCGCCAGCTTGGCTGCTCGGGGTCGATGTCTTGGCCTATTTACTGCTGGTCGCCGTGCCTGTCGTTGCCACGTTTTCCTATGGTCGGAGCTACGGCCTCGAGGGGGACGATTTCGTCGCGTATCGCTTCGGCCGCGAGCGTGACCGGCACATGCTCGCGGGTTTTCGTGGAGTCCGATCTGCCTTGGGATCGATTCGCTTGGATTTCCGGCATGGCAGTGTCCGGTTGATAGCTGGCCCAGAAGGGGCGCGCTCCGGGTTCCTGACGGAGCTTCGCCGACGAGCCGCCCAGCACGGAGGCAAACGAGAGCTGCGGGTCCAGCAAATCGACGCGCGACACCTGACGCTGCCGGTCGACTACCTGAGCTTCGGGGACTCGTGTGTGCGCTGCGGGCACCCAGCGGAGGCCATCGTCCCCCTGACGGCGGAGCGTGGCCTCGATCTCGTCATCTTCGTTCGCGTCGAGTCCGCCGCCATTTCTGTACCGGTCTGTCGGGCGCACCGGGCGTCGTTTCGGCGAGCGCGGATCCTTACTTGGCTCGCGTTCATTCCCGTATGGATTCTCTTCGCCTTGCTGATCAAACTGGTCCCGGGGTCCGTCTGGTCTGGAGCTCTGGTCGTCGGTCTCTTGCCAGCGATTGTGGTGTATCGCCTCCTCTACACGAATCTGATCCTCGGGCTTGTCGACTGGCTCACGCTAGGGCTTCGAAGCACGAGGCTGAGTGGGGATCTGTCCGAGATCACCTTAAGATTCGCGAGGACCGAGCTGCTCGCCCAGATCAAGGCTTGGGCCGAGGAATTCCTGCGGCCATTCGTGGCGCGGGTCCTTCGAACCCTCGAAGCGCAGAATCGAGAACCATTCTTGGTGATCGAGATCCTGGAGGGCGCGGTACACCTTGGGGACACGGTCTTCGCTTCGGACGGCACGCAACAGCACGCAGGCACCATCCGAGATGTCGATTTCGTCGAAGAGCGCAGTGATGAAGGCTCGCTGCTCGTGCGCCTCGCGCTTCAGATCGACTGGCAAGAGAGCTGGTCGATTCCGCTGGGATCGACCTTGCACGGCGAGCCAACGCCGGAGCCACCGCGCCTATCAAGGTGATCTTGGTGTCGCCTTCTGAAGGGGTTCGCTGCCGCTCTCATCGTTTCGACGACGCTCGCCAGGTATCGTCCGGGCAGGCTTGCTTCATTCGACATGTGGGCTGTCGGAACTCATGCGTATTCGAATTCGACCAACGAGTCTCAGTGTACCGCGAAACGCTACAGGGATCGCTACGCCTCCGCGCCAGGTTTGCCCTTCATGCGGAGCGCATCTACCTTTCTCTCAAGCTGGGCTGCCTCACGTTCGTCTCCGGGTATCTCTTCGCGACCACGTTTGTTGGCGTTCTCGCGCTTGCCGGGGCGTACCCACTTCATCCCATCACGCCGCTCGGGTGGGCTCTCTGGTTTGTGCTCGCACTGCCGGTCACCGTTCTTCTCGAAGGGGTTGGCCAGACTGTGTTCGGCGAGCGGCTAGGCCGGAAGATCGACGGCGCGCGAGGTATTTCCGCCAAGCGGATCTTGGTCGCCTTAGCCTTTTCCCTCGTGGCATTCGCTCTCGGAACGCTCGTTGTCGTTTCGGTGGGCGCCGTTGGCGGTGGCTTCTGGGGGACCCACTTCTCGGACAACTGGTGAGGCGAGTTCCGGGAAACGCCGTAGCCGGTCGAGTCACTCGCTGTAGGGACCGAGCTCCGAATCGCCTAGCCACTCGTGAACCTCTTGTTGAAGCTTCGGCGGCCAACTCTCAGCTGCGGCCCGCAGGTCGCGTACTCCTTCGGCTAGTGCGTTCGCATCACCCAAATCTTGCAAGGCCAGTATGCGCGCCTTTGAGAGGATTCGACTCAGGGACGCTTGCGTCTCGTCAGCCGTTTTGAGACCGGCTTCGGCGACGGCCAGCGCTTCATCCGCAGATCCCGAGTGGCGCAGGGCCTCCGCGAGGAAATAGTGCTCGACCAGAGCGGCATTTGATTCCGCACCGTCGAACCGTACCGCGGCGTCCAGTGCTTTCCTATGAAGCGAAATCGCTTCATCCCATCGCTCAAGCTTGGCCTTCACGGACGCCCATTTCGACCACCACAAGGAATCGATCTCGTCGCCCACATCGGTCGAAAACGCAATGACTCGCCGGTAGAGCGTGTCCGCTTCGGAGACTGCATCAATGTATGCCAGTGCGAAGGCCAGATCTTCAAGCGCCGATCGCCCCCTACGCGTTTTCGCGAGAGCATCCTCGTTCACGTTCGTTCGTGCACCGAGAAGTATGCTTTCAGCCTCCGCAGGGTCTCCGGCTTCCCATAGCGCGATCGCAAGGCTGTTCGCGTGTCGAAGGGTGTCGGGAGAGGCCCACCCACCGCCAGCAAGCGCAGTCCGAAAAGCGTCTCGGAGCTGCGGCACGTCGTCGCCCTGCGTCGCCATCTTCGGCGAGAATAGCGTATGGAACAGGCGCCCACACCAGGCCGTATACCCATAGCCGCGTTTCATCGCTCTCTTTCCTGGTCGGAGCGATCTCGGCTTCGGGCGTGTCGGTGGATGAGTCGAACGGCGCGAGCATCGCGGTCTCGGGCGCGGCTGGCGACGAAGTGGCGCCAAGTGCCGGGATGCCAGGTCTTTTCAATCGCCTTCCGTTGGATCGTGAGCTTTCGCTTGAGGGCTCGGGCTTCTATGGTCTTCCGGGACGCGAGTTGTCGTAGGAGCTGGGATCGATCGCGAGCTGACACGGGTAGGGCGGCGATGACGCTCCGCTGAAAGCGGTACTTTTGCTTGAGTTCTTGACGCTCGCGAGAGGCAGAATGTCGATAGCTATTCCATGCCTCCCGGCGCTGCATGCGCGCTCGCTCGAGGCTTCGTTCGTATTCTTTCCACAGACCCTGGGGCACCCGAGCCGGCATCGGCGAGTACCGATGGGGCACCTGGCGTGCGGCTTCCCGCTGGCGCTCCGACACCGACTGAAACGCTCCGAGCCGTTCGCTGAGCCGCGTCTTGCTGAGCTCCCTAGCCACCAACGAAGCCTTCACCCGTACGCCGCGCTCCAAATCCTCGAATACCAGCCCGTTGCCGTGTGGCCGAATCACGACGCCATAGCGGCCGCAGATGTCGTGAACGTCATCCCAGCTTCGTAGCTCCGTTGCCCTGAGAGCAGGTCGGAGATTTTCCCGGGCCCAGCGCGCGAAGCTTTGGATTCCATGGTGAGCTTCGCAGTCCGCAGCCCGTTGCGGGACGTTCTCGCGGTCGCGCGTCCTCGACCGAAGGGGCGTCAGGCCGAGCTCCCGCTCGAGGGCCCGGGCCCCGGTGAAGAGCTTCTGGTGGTCCCAGGCGGGCGAGTGCATCCGGAAGGTCTCGGGATGAATCTTGTTGATCGCAACGTGGATGTGCTCGTGGTCCGTATCGCTGTGGCGCACGACGATGTACTGGTGCTCGGAGAACCCCAGAGTACTCACAAGCCTTTCCACAACCTGTTGGAGCTCTTTTCGTTCGAGACGCCGATCGTCGGGGTGAAGAGAGATGACGAGGTGGTAGGTGCGCTTACTCCCGGCGCGGGTGTTCTGTGCTTGGACGGCGTCGACGAGCTTGCAGGCGAGCTCGAGGTCGTCCTTCCCGCTGATCCCCGGCAGATTGGCAGCGTGGAACCAAGTAGCGCGCGGGTTGGTGTCTCGCCCCTGGATGTAGCGCGCCAGGTGCCGAAACCCCCGGTTTGATGCCGATTCGCGCTGGTGCCGGACGATCACCGCTGCCCTGCCAGATGATTCACTGCCTTGCGAACGGCCATGACCGAGTCGACGAGCTCGAGGTTCAGCCGGTGGTAGCTCGATCGGTCCGACACCCCCTCGCGAATGGCGAGCTTGAGCAGACCACCGATGCGATTCAAGTTGGCATGGACTCGGGAGACTTCCGTCAGCGCCTGAGCATCGATGGTACTTCTGAGCTGAACGCCAGCGAGGCAGCGTCGGAGAACCTCTCCCCGCGAGCAACTCGTCTGCTTGGCGAGCGCGTCGAGTCGCGCGAAATCGTCCTCGTCGATTCGGAATGACACGATGCGGGACTTCCGCTTCTTACCTGCGCGGTTCACCTGGCGCCTTCCTTTCCCTTTTCCGCGTCGTCAACGACTCGCACGCCCAACACCAAGCTCGCCAGCTCGAGCGCACGCCTCACCGCAAACTCCGGTGGCCCTTCGAGCACCTGCCGACTCGCCTCGACCAACTCCGAACGCAACACCAGCTCTGCAAACTCACGCAACACCGAGATCGAAATCTCGCCGCCGTCAGCCACGCGATGAAGCAACGTCGCGGCGGCTGCGTGGACGTTTTCCATCGGCACAACGCCGTTTTCGCGTTGGACACCGTGTCCGAAAAGGGTCGTTTCGGGTCGTTTGGTGGCCTCTCGTGACGTTATGTCGCTCGCGGAATCGTTGAAAAAATCAATGTTTTCAGGTACTTGAGGTGCGTTCTTAATCCATTGGCTCCAGGTTCGAGTCCTGGATGGCCCACCATCGAGACGCTGGCCGACAGCAAGTACGCTTGCCGTGTCGGTTGCCCTGCATGTTCGAGGACTCGAACCGACGGTGTACTCGGCCCTTCGGGCCTGCGTCCTACGTGGTGCAGTCGTGCAGCTCCGTGGACTGGCGTCCACTCCGTCTGCACGCCGGCACCCCTCCCCAAGTCCTGGATGGCCCACCAGAAGCAGCATTTCGACTCCGATCCGGCGCACGCTGCCGGCTCGCTGTCTGCGGTGCGTGCTCACGTACACGAGTACGCTGCGCGCGCTCCTCGCCACCGACCCGCCATCGCACACCGCCTCGAAGCCGATCTGCCGCTTCTGGTCATGGCAGGTTGCGTTGCGGATCCAGTTTACGATCCGCCTTCGCTGTCTGCGGTGCGTGCTCACGTACACGAGTACGCTGCGCGCGCTCCTCGCCACCGAGACCGCCTCGCACGACCGTGTTCGCGGTCGCGAGCCAATCCGGTCTCGCATTCGTACGCGAGAGGCGGTCGGTTGAGCCTTCTCGATTGGAGTTCCAGTTCAGCTTGTTGGATGAACCGCTCGAGTGTCACGGCTTGCTTGGGACCCCGCAACGTCGAATCGTCCGCCGATACGCCCGGACGTCGGCAAACCCGGCTCGTTGGATCGCGTGTTCGGAGGACATGCCACGTGCGCGACTTTTCTCAACGATAAAGATGCGCACCTCGTCGATGAGATTCCGGAAGTTCGTCCCCTCTTCTTGGAGTCTTCGTTGAAGGGTTCGAGCGCTCATCCCAAGGGCTCTCGCGGTCGTCTCCACATTGCAGGGGCCCGTCGAGAGCGTGCGCTGCACGACGGCCCGAACCGAATCGACAAAGCTCGATGGCTTCAGATGCACCTCGGCATCGAACGCCCAGGCTTCGAGTTGCTCCGCCCAAGCGGGGTCCCAACCGGCGATCGGAGTGTTCCACACGCTTCTCGAGAAGATCATTCCGCAACACTTCTGAGCGAAGCGCACGCGGCATCGAAAGAATCGCTCGTACTCGCTACTGCCGCCACGGTACGGGTGTCGAAACCAAACTTCCTTGGCCGTGATTGGCTCCGCTGAGCACAGATCGTACGCGCGCTGCGCCAGGGCCGTCACGTACTCCGCGTGATGCGGCAGGTGTTCGCATAGGCCAGGCATGAGGCTGTGCACTTCACTCCCGACCTCTTCGATCCGGTGCCACGGGCGGTCGGCAAGCAACCCTGCGTACCGTTCCACCCGTCGCATCCCTTCCCCAAGGGTCTCCCCGCTCGTGGAGAGTGCGGCCACCACGTGACTCGGCGGCCAGGATGCTGCCTCAGCTGCGTGAAGCCCCAAATGGGGGTCCCCGTTTAGCTCGGCGGCCGCGGACCAGAGTCGAACGAGCTGACTGCTGGAGATTCGACCTCGGCTGTCGCTCATCTCCGCGTGGCGCACATCGGCGCGGGAACACACCGTCCGGGCGTCCATGCCCAAACCTTCGAGCGACGCGAGGAGCGTCCGCGAAACCGCTCCCGAGATTCGGTAGGGCGACTCGCGCCTACCTTTGTTGATATCGGCTTTCACTCTGCGTCTCTCGACACGTGAACCCAGGCTCTTGAGAATTGATTCCAACAATGAGGAGCGATTCGTCTTCGG
>JBCCEK010000026.1:0-32122 GCA_039030295.1 Myxococcota bacterium
CCCGATCGTCTCCGAGTCATCCTCGCCGTCGTACGGACGAAGGCCACCCACGCACTCGAACATGACGATCCCAAGAGAGAACAGGTCCGCCCGGCCATCGGTCGGGATCTTTCGGTTGAAACGTTCGGGCGCCATGTAGGGGAGTTTCCCGAGTGGTGCGCGGCTCGCCTTCGCGGTCGCCGACGCACTAAGTGCCTTCGCGATTCCAAAATCGGCAAGCTTGATGTCGCCACGCTGGCTGATCAGGATGTTCGAGGGCGAGATGTCGCGGTGGATAATCCCGCGGCGCCCAGGCGTCATGTTGCCGGTCGTGTCCTGCGGAACGTGATTGTGCGCGTATTGCAGTGCGGCACCGATGTCGAGCCCGATCTGTTTGACGATCTCGACCGGCAAACGTCCTCCCTGCGACTCTAGCAGCCCGAGCAGATCAACCCCATCCACCAACTCGAGCTCCATGAAGTGGACGCCATCCACATCCCCGAAGTCTTGAACCTTCACCACGTTCGGGTGCTGAAGCTGAATCGCGAGCTTGGCTTCCAGATGAAACCGAATGAGAAAGTCCTCGTCGGTGTTGTACGTGGCCAAGATCTGCTTGAGGCAGACGGGACGAGCTACCTGCTCGTTTCCGATCTGGAAGAACCGGCGCGCCATGAACGTTTGCGCCATCCCCCCGACGCCTAAGGTCCGAACGAGCTCGTACTTCCCAAATTTCTTCTCGTCGGCAGCCATGCGACCTGGGTCCTATCATAGCGTAGCGCTCGGCCAGCGCCCCGGTTTTGGAGGTGCCTGGGGCAGCTCAGAAGCGCCCGGAGACCATGAGACGGCCTCCGTTCGACCGAATCTCCACGTCAGCCGTGACTCGCGAGTCTTTGCGCCTGAACAAGTAGACAAGTGGCATGGTCAGCAGGGGCGCCGCGGTGGCTGCAAAGAGCACGGTGCGGTCCCGCTTCTGGCCGTGGTTGACGCAGCGTTCGGCGTCGGCGCTCCCGTCGCTGAGCGCGACTTTGCAAGGCGGCCGTGTCGCCGGAATGCTGATCCAGGAGACGGTCATGCCGACGAGCGAAGCGACGCCGAGCCCACCCGAGAGCCAAGCCCACCACGGAGTCTTGTCGCGGTAGGGAAGAACAAGCGGCATCGCAGCAGTCGCGATGGCGCCGCCTGCGATCCCCGTCGCCATGGTCGCCGATCCGAGGTTGAGCCACTCGGTCTGAAGCGAAACGTTGCTGGTGTCGTTCTGCCAGGAGTCGCCTTTTTGGCCACGTACAGCGTGGAGGGCCCATCCCGTCAGGAGTGATGCCGAGCCGAGGGAGGCGAGCGCGACGCCAGACCAAAACTGAGGCTTCGGCGTGCGCCCCGATCGTGCCGCCGGCTTGCCGCACCCCGCGAGGGTGGTCGCGCGGGCGCCGCTGAAATCCTGGCACTCGCCCTTGAGCACCGCCTTGACCGCAAGATCGACATCCTCGCGCGTTGGCCCGGTCGGCGTCGTGTTGATCACCGCAACGCCCCGGCTCGAGCTCGACCCGGCGCCTACGCGTTCGAAGCGGAGCATGCCTGGTTGGGGCGTGGTGATCAGCAGGACGTTGCGGGGCTCCGTACGGAGCACCGACGCCACTTTGCTAGCGTCGGCTTTCAACCACTTGTCCATCGCCTTCTTGTCGGGATACCGAAGCTCGAGGAAGGGGCGCGTCCGAATCACGCTGTCGAATCGCGCGTCGATCACGACCTTCGCGTTGCTCGAGTCGACTCGGACCGGGTGCACGCGGCCGCGGCCGTTCTGACTGCACTCGGCCTGAACCCGATAATCCCCGAAGAAGAGGCTCATGCTGTCTGGTGTCGTGCCGAAACTCAGACCGTTGATGCGAAACGCGCAACCACTCGGTTCGCTCTCGATGGCAAGTGTGCCCATCTGATCGGTGTCCCGATCGACCGCTCGGAGGACGTCCATGACGGCCGGCGGATGGCGGTTCTCACCAGGCTCCACCCGCGGTACGAGCTGCCGACACGCAAGGGCTTGCGCTTTGGCCTCGCCGCGCGTTCGCGTCTCGAGCATCAGACGAACCATGTCGAGGCAGCTGTCGAGGACTTCCTGGGCCCGCTCTCGTTGTCTGTTGAGCTCTTCTGCAACCTGCTTCGAGAGCTTCTGAAGCTCGTCGAACTCTCGGCGCGCCTTGGCGTAGTCGCCTCCCGCCAAGTAGGTGAGCGCTTTGCTCGAACGATCCACCCATGCCTGGACATCTTGGTTGCTGACCCGAGCTGCGGGGGCCGACTCCCTCGCTTCGAACTCTCGGCTCTGCGCCTCACCAGACCATACTTCGACCCGGCGCTCTCGAAGCTCTTTGCGAACCTCGGCTGTCGTCGGTGCGATCCAAGCTTGATCCCCGTCGACGGTCGCGGGAAGCACGACCCATGCGTCCTGCCCAATCGCAGACGCATTCGCCGCGAGGGCAGCGACGAAGACCACGGCAGCCACCATTGCGCGCATGGCGCGTACTATCACCCGGATCGGTGACGCGTTGCAACACTGGTCTCGTCGCGCAATCGGCCTATCGAGCCCGAAAACACTGCTCGTTTGCGCCGGTCAGAGGCGACGATAGGCGTACTGCAGGCTCGACCGTCGGCGTCGCCATAGCCACGCGACGATCAAGACGAGAGCCACGTTGCTCTGACTCCAGGAAGCGCTGGCACCTGCCGCTTGGCACCCACCGCCCTCGGCGCTCGGCGCGAAACCGGTGGGCTCGGGAGCATCGTCATCAAAGGCACCCCCGATCACGGTGGGCACGTCCTGGACGACCCCTCCCGAACCGCCTGGCGCGACCCCCGGGTCTTCAGGCGCATCGACTTCGCAATCGATCGCGCCGCGTATCGCATCGACACACGCCGCAAGAGTGTAACCGAGATCACCAAGAACTTGGATCTCCCAAGGTTGAAGCTCACGCCTTGGATCGCCGCGGCCAATCGCTGGCAACATGACGGCCTCGGAGCCCACCGAAGGATCCCAGTGAGCAATGCTGCTTCCCACGAAGAACATACGTGGCGCAAAGACCTCAGGGAACTCGCCAAACGATGCTCCCGCAAGTGCACCGCTGAAGAACAGGTCCGAGCTCAAGACGTCGTCACTCGAGCCGTCAAACTGCCCCCCGGGAAGGAAGAGAAACCGATCGTCCGAAGCGCGAAACAGGAGCGAGTCGAAGAAAGAGAACAGCCCTTCCCCGTTGTCGTTGAGCAACTCGCTTCGACCGTCCTCGTCGAGTGCGGAAAAGAACCCAAGGGCGTGCGTCACCTCGTGCAGGAGCGCGCTGTAGAGGTCGAATTCCGAGTCGGTTGGTGCGTCGCGGTCCGAGTTCCACTCAAACCCGAAGTCGACTGCGACGGTTCCGTCGGGCGCATCGGCACGCGGATCGGCGCCCGTCGTGAGGTGCTCAAACACGAGGCCTCCTTGGAAACCGGTTCGAGGCGCGAGCAACGGGCCAGCAGACGCCAACGCGCCGGTCCCGTCGGTGTCCGACTCGAAGATGACCAGGTCAGCGGTCCCCGGCACATCGAGGATCGCACTCAAATACGCCATCACGGCCAAGAGCGTGGCACGCCGGGCTGGGCCGGCAGCAGGGTCGTCGAATCCGGCACCAGTCTCGCGCTCCACATCTTGAAACGTCACTCTGAAGGCGCCCATCCGCTCGGTCGCGTCGACGCCTTTTTGAACCACCTCGCCAAGGACCGCCGAGGTCGCGCTAGGGACGGTCCATTGCCAAGAGCCGTCGATGTCGCGGTACGCCAACGGTTGCGCCGAAGCGGTGCCCGCGAACGCAAGAACGATCATCGCGATCGCGACACGTGCAAGAGCGGCACTCCTTACACCAAGACAAGCCATACCTGGTGCGTAGTGTGAATGGGCGTCCAAGTTACGGGTTTTGGGTTTGCAAAAAAGGTTTCGAACAGATACCAATCGCCGGGATCATGAGACCTCTGCATACCGTGCTGCTGGTGGGCCTCAGCCTGGTGTTGCTCAGCTGTTCCATTACACGCGTGAAATGGCGCATCAAATGGAACAAGAAGATGGAGGAGCGCAAAGCTGCGTTCCTCGAGGCGCCGTTCTCCGCCGATGAACGCCCTCCGAACATCATCATCCTCCTCGCGGACGATCTAGGAAAGTACGAGGTGTCGGCCTACGGAGTCGACCACATCTCCACCCCGAACATCGATCAGATCGGCGCGGAAGGCGTGGTCTTCGAGGAAGGCTACACGACAGCTCCTACGTGTGCGCCTTCGCGGGCCGGCCTGATGACGGGGCGTGTCCAGAACCGATACGGGTTCGAAACCCAAGTGATGGAGTTCTATCCGACGAACTACATCGAGTACATCTCCGGTCGCTGGCTCGTCGATACCGGTGAGTTCGTCGTCAAGGCGAGGCCCTCGTTCCCGGCGGCTTGGCAGGTGCACAAGCAAGGCGTTCCACCCTCCGAGATCATGCTGTCGGAGATCCTCAAGAAGTACGACTACACCACCGGGCTCATCGGCAAGTGGCATCTCGGCGTGCATCGCGAGCAGCTCCCTATGGCGCGCGGCTTCGACTACCAATACGGATTCTACGGGGCGTTCTCGCTCTACACGCCTCAGAAGAACTGGTCCGGGGTCATCAACCACGAGCACAAATCGTTCAGCGCACAGCATCAGTGGAAGACTGGCCGCGAGGAGCAATCGGCGATCCTTCGAAACGAAGAAGAGATCGAGGTCGAGGAGTACCTCACGTTCGCGTTCCGCGACGAGACGATGAAGTTCATCGAAGACCACAAGGATGAACCGTTCTTCATCTACAGCGCGTTCTCGGCCCCGCACGTACCGTTCCAGGCGCCGGTGGAGTACTACTGCAAGTACGAACACGTCGAAGACGACAACAAGCGCGTGTACTACTCGATGATCTCGGCCTTGGACGACGCGTTCGGTGCGATCCACCAGAAGATCAAAGACCTCGGCATTGAAGAAGATACCCTGATCTTCTTGCTGAGCGACAACGGCGGGGCGTCCTATACGCACGCGACCGACAACGGTCCGCTCAAGGGTGGCAAGCTCACGCAGTTCGAAGGTGGGATCAACGTGCCGTTCATGATGAAGTGGAAAGGCAAGATCCCCGCCGGAACGCGTTACGCGTATCCGGTCTCGTCTGCCGACATCTTCACCACTTCGGTCGCCGCGGCCGGCGGTGTCTTGCCCAACGACCGCGAATACGATGGCGTGGACCTGATTCCGTATGTCACCGGCAAGAACCAGGAGCGCCCTCACGAGGCGTTGTTCTGGCGGGCCGATCACATCTGGGCGATCCGAGATGGTGACTACAAACTCATCCTGAGCGCCCGAGACGGTTGGGCCGAACTCTACAACCTCGCTACCGACAAGTCGGAGAAGATCAATCTTCGGGACGACATGCCGGAACTCTACGAGAAGCTCAAGACGGAGCATGAGCAGTGGCAGGAGGAGAAGCTCCGTCAGAAGCCCATGTGGCCACGGATCATGGACAAGAAGTTCGTCCTCGACGGCAAGGAGTACCTCTTCCCTGCATGAGGGGGCAGCGTCGATGGGCACGAAGATCCGCACTGCAGTAATCGCCACACTCGTGTGGGCCGGTGCGTGCGCATTCAGCCCCGCCACGGCTTCGGCGGTCCCCAAGCTCGACGTGAAGGTGTTCTTGGGGGTGGGCAGCACGACCTTTGTCCCGCGGCTCCCCACGATCGTGCTGGAGGACGGATCCGAGGTGGGGGGTCGAGAGCGATCGTCGTTCGTCAGTTGGCAAGGCGGACTCAGTGCGCGCGTACGCTCGAAAAAGGTGTTCGGAGAGATCGGGCTGGTGTTCAGTCGTTTTCAGTTCGAGGTCACGGAAGCCATCGCGGACACCGCAGAGCGCGAAGGCAGGCCCTTCGAGATCGACATCGTCGGGCGAAACGCACAGATGAACTCACTCGACATTCCGATCACCGCCGGTTACGTGCCCTACGCAAACCCACTCTTCAAGCTGTTCTTGTACGGAGGTTGGGTCAATAAGTTCAACATTCGCGGGTTCGTCGACACCGCCAACACTCGGCGCGGCCTGAAGTTCAAGCCCAAGGACATCCCCGGGTTTCCCCTGGTGATCTATCAGGCCGGCATGCGGCTTGGCGTGCAGTTCGACATCGGTCCCGTCAACGTCGACTTCAATTACACGATCGGCCTCAACAGCATTAGCAAGACCGAGTTTCGGACGAACAGCCATGTCACCCAGCTGAACTTGGGTTGGCTGTTCTAGCCCCACTGTTTAGGAGTCTACCAATCCGAGGAACCGTTTGATCTTGGCGTGGAGTTCGTGGAGGTGCGCGCTTGCATGCGCCTTCTGCTTGGCGTCCAGCAAGCCGTAAATGTAGAGCAGGGTCTCTCGGTTCTGTGCGCGCCGTTCCCCCGCCGAGCGGGCCTTGGGCCCCCAGTCCTCGCGCTCCTGCCAGGCTTTCCAGAGCTCGTTTCGCACGGCCTCGGGGCCGGGGTGCTGCCGAAGCACCTGTTCGATCTCGCGCACCCGGCCCTCGTCGGCGGCCAGCTGAATGGCGCCGTCGTCGGGAAAGCGGGTGACGTACGCGCGAAGCATGCGCTCTTGGCTCTGTGCGAGTTCGCCGCTCCATTCCTCGATCGCTTCGATGAACTTGTCTTGGCGGTCTTCAAGCCGCTCGTCGGCGGGCTCGGAGAGCTTCTCACGCACCTCGTCGAACCGGGTTTTGAACCGGTCCGCGGCATGGTCGATCTGCGCATCGGTCAGCGTCGCGAGGATCGGCGCAGCTTCGTCGATGACCGGCCCAGCGACTTCGTCGAGTAGCCGGTCGACCTGACGCTCGATGGCGACGAGATCTTGCTCGGTCATGCCCTTGGCGATGGCCCGATCGGTGGTGGCGACGATCGTGTCGACGCGTGGACCGATGACCCCGGGAGCCTTCTCGATCAGCCGGTCGACGGACGCCCGGGTGGCGTCGGTCTGGGCGTCGTCGAGGTCGAACTCGTCCGCAAGCTGCCGAGTGACCCAACGCGCACCGATGTTCTGCATCAGGCCCGAGCACCCCACCAGGAGCGCGAGAAGGACGACCAAACAAGCTAGGCGCATCCCTCTACTGTGGGGCGGAGTCGGCACTACCGCAATCAGTTCGACACGATCGAGGCGAGGAGCCCGGGTTCGTCCGTAATGATGGACGTTGCGCCCTTGGTGATGTTGGATTCCATTTCCGCGGCTGCGTTGACGGTCCACACGTTGACCTGAAGGTCTTCGGCGAGCGCGGCCTCCACCGACCCCGGCGTGACCAAGAAGAACGGGTGGATCGCGTCGAGTTCGCTTTGAAGCGCGTCCGCGAGCGCGGCGTCGGCGTCTTGGACGCTCGTGTAGAGGAGCGCCGAGTACCAGTCTGGCTCGCGCGTCTTGACGAGGGCGGCCGCTTCGGAATCGAAGGACGAAAAGAAGGTTCGGTTCGCGACGCCGAGCGATTCGATCTCGGCGAGTGCCGCGTCGACGAGGGCGGCTGCGTCGGTGGTAGGCGTCACACACCCGGACCCGAAGACCTTCAACTCGACGTTGACCAGGCCCGGGCTCGGCACCGCGGCATAGGCCTCCTCGAGGGTCGGCGGATGCTCGTCGGTCGGTTGCCCTTCCCCGTCGAGAAGGCGGCACGCGCGAACTTCGGCCAAGGTCGCCTCGCTGACACAGCCGGTGCAGTCGGTCGTTCGGTCGAGCGTGTCATCGTGCATGACCACGACCTGCCCATCTTCGGTGATCTCGACATCGAGCTCGACACCGTCCGCACCCGCTTCCATCGCCGCCACGAACGAGGAGACCGAGTTCTCGGGGTACGGATGACCTGGCCGCGTCGGGCCGGTGCCGCGGTGCCCGATGTTGGCCGCCGGCGCCAAGTCCTCGATCGCGAGACGAACCTGCTCGTTCGCAGGAGCTGAGGGAGAAGAAGAGGCACCACAAGCCGCGATAGCCGGGACGAGCACGCTCAGGACTGTCGCCCTCACACCCATAGGAGACCCCGAGAGTCTCGTATGTGGTCCTCACGTGCAAGGACCAACCGCCGGGCTTCTTCGAAGCACGCGAGGGTGGTACAAGCGGCTCGAAGCATGCTGAGCCCGAAACTTCCTGACTACGACATTGCCGAATGGCGGCAGAAGCCCTTTCCCGAACGCACGAAGATGGTGTGCCAAGCGTGGGCGCTGCAAGGGTATGGAACCCCGTGGCCCATCTACCTGCTCTACATTCTGAAGATTGGGTTCTACGTGTGGGTGTGGAGCTTCTTCTGCAGCTTCACGCCTGGCCTTGGGGACCTCGGCAACTTCAAGGCTTGGTACTTTGAACCGATCGCGTTTCAAAAGGCTGTCTTGTGGAGCATGGCGTTCGAAGCGATCGGGCTCGGGTGTGGCAGTGGCCCGCTCACCGGACGGTACAACCCGCCGTTCGGCGGTGCCTTGTACTTTCTCCGCCCAGGCACCACCAAGATGGCCTTCAACCCACGCCTTCCGGTCCTCGGTGGCCAAACCCGCACTTGGCTCGATGTCGGTCTCTACGCGGCGTACCTCGGATCGCTCTTCGCCGCTCTGGTCGCGCCCACATTGAGCCTCGGGCTCTTGCTCGCGCCCGTGTTGATTCTCCCGGTCTTGGGTCTCGCCGACAAGACGATCTTTCTCGCGTCTAGGGCCGAGCACTACTACGTCGCGCTGCTGGTGTTCCTGTTTCCTGCAGACTGGATCACCGGGTCGAAGTTCCTGTGGGTCGCCGTTTGGATGTGGGCGGCGACCTCGAAGCTCAACCACCACTTTCCGTCGGTCGTGGCGGTCATGCAGAGCAACAGCCCGCTGACGTTCGGAGCGTTTCGAAAGCGGCTGTTCCGATCCTACCCCGACGACCTTCGCCCTTCTCGACTCGCCCAGGCGATGGCGCACACCGGTACCGTCATCGAGTACTCGTTCCCGCTCGTCCTGTTGTTCAGCGATGGCGGAACCTCCACCGTCGTCGCCCTGGCCGTGATGGTGCTCTTCCACACCTTCATCACCAGCAGCATTCCGATGGGCGTTCCGATCGAGTGGAACGTGATCATGGTCTACGGCGCGTTCGTGCTCTTCGGGCACTACGCCGACGTCAGTGCCTTCACGATCGGGTCACCTCTCCTGGTCGCCATCCTCGTGTTCGCGGTGGTGCTGGTGCCCCTGTACGGGAACCTGGTTCCCTCGAACGTCTCGTTCTTGTGCTCGATGCGCTACTACGCGGGCAACTGGCCCTATAGCGTCTGGCTCTTCAAGGGGGAGAGCTCGAAGAAGCTCGATGAGCACCTCACCAAGGTGGCACCGCGCGTCCAAGACCAGCTCGTCAATCTCTACGACGAGGACACGATCACCGCCGTGATCTCGAAGGTCCTCGCGTTTCGTTCGATGCACATTCAGGGCCGGATGATCCAGCTGCTTCTGCCTCGGGCCGTAGCGAACATCGATGACTATGAGTATCTCGACGGCGAACTGGTCGCCGGGGTCGTCATCGGATGGAACTTCGGTGACGGCCACCTCCACAACCTGCAGCTCATGGAGGCTGTGCAGGCGCAGTGTGGCTTCGAGCCGGGCGAGCTCCGGTGCATCTTCGTCGAGTCACAGCCCATGGGGCAGGCCACCATGGCGTACACCATCGCGGACGCCGCGACGGGCGTGATGGAGGAGGGCAAAGTCGACGTCAGCGTCCTTCGGAGACTCCAGCCGTGGCCCGACCCTGACGACTGGGCTAAGTCTGTGGCGGAATATTCAGCGTCAGTTTGATGACGACCTTGTCCCGGATCAGGTCGTCGGGCATCCCAGGGTACGTGATCCCGAAGTCCTGACGGTTGATGGCGAACTCGGCACTCCCGGTCACACCACCGCCTTCGCTGCGTGCGAGAGTGGCAGGGAACGAAATCGTTTTGGTCTGTCCGTGAAGGGTCAGGTCCCCGGTCATCGTGTGCCCGTCGTCGGTCTTCGCGATCTTTGTCGATGTGAAGCTCGCCGACGGGTACTTGGCGACATCGAAGAAGTCGGGTGACTTGAGGTGATTGGTGAGCTTCTCTTTGTCGGCGTAGAGAGACGCGGTCTCGATCTCGATCTTCACGATGCTGTCCTCGAGGGGGTCACGAACGTCGACTGTGCCGGCGAACTTGGTGAAGCCTCCTGGGTGGCTCTGGGTGACTTTGGCCCCTACGAACTCGATCTTCGTGTTCTCGGGCGTGATCGGAAGCTGAGGCCCGGCGGTCGCGGGCTCGGACGGCGCCTCCGCCGCGGCTGCCTGCTCGGAGGGTGCCTCCACCGTCGCGCTCTCTACTTTTGAACCCGGGTCTTCACACCCGACTACCCCAATAATCACCAACCCCAGCACGATCGCACGCATACGTTCCTCCTAATGGCGCGACATAGGCCCCACGAGACTGCCCGGTCAAGTCACCGGCGCCAAAAAGCGGACATCCCTGGTTTTTCGTGATGTCTTGGCCGCCGAAAGGTGGGGAACCGATGAGGAAGGGTCTTGGAATCATGCTGATCGTGCTGGGTCTGGCGAGCCCGGCGATGGCCGGTCCAGCCAACTCGACGATTGGGGGCAAGCGTCTACAGAACGACGACGTACACAACGTCGGGGTCGGGTACCCTAGCCTGTTCTACGAGTGGTGGAACCGTGGCCCGCGCAAGCTCGACTGGGCGATCAAGGGCGCGTTGGTCTACGGCGACTGGGCTGCCGCGTATGCGCCCGGCCGCTTCATCAAGATCGGCCTCGGCGTGAGCGCGCCCCTTCGGTGGCACCTCGCGACGAAGAATCGACCCAAAGTCACCAACGATGTGTCCTTCCGATTCACCCCCGGAATCCTGATCGCCAGCAACACGGGAGACAGGTTCACCTTCGGCATCAAAGCGGAGGCGGCGGCGCCGGTGTCCATCGATGTCCATGACCGTGTCAGCGTCGTGACCGGCGGTACGATCCCGTTCGCGGTCTACATCACCAGCAACAACGACACGTTCGGCGTGATTCCGCTTCTCCTCCGGATGGGCGTCGAGATCCGCGCGAACGATCGGGTTTCTCCGTTCTTTCTGTTCGAGCTAGGTCCCGGAATCGCCGTCGGCGGAGGCCAAGCGGACGTGTCGTTCGCCTGGAGACTATGGGTCGGCACCTCTTTCTGGGGCGTGATGAAGTAGTCACGATCCAGACCCCAAAGCCGTAGACGCGCGCGAAGCGACGGTGCATGATGCCCTCCTCACCAAGGAGCGACACGTGGCCGACAAAGAAACCACAAGCTTCATGCGATCCCTCTGTATGGGACGCATCGAGCAAGACGTCATTTGCCCTTTCCCAACGATGAGCGACGCGCAGCGCGAAACGCTCACCGACATCTCCGGAGCGCTCGAGGGGCTTCTCGGGCCCCGCGCCGAGGACTTCTTCAAATGGGACGACGCGGGTGAGCTTCCCACCGAGTTCATCGAAGAGCTCAAAGAGTTCGGGATGTTCGGCCTGGTCATCTCGGAAGACCATGGTGGGATGGGCCTCGGGAACATGGCGTACTCGCGCACCCTCCAAGAGGTCGCCAAGTACGATGCATCGGTCGCTGTCACCATCGGCGCCCACAGCTCGATTGGGATGCGGGGGCTTCTGCTCTTCGGGACCGACGACCAAAAAGAGCGGTACATGCCGAAGCTCGCCACCGGAGAGCTCATCGCAGCGTACTGCCTGACGGAGCCGGGCGCAGGGTCAGACGCGGCGGCCGTCAAGACCACCGCCGTGCGGGAAGGCGACGACTGGGTCCTCAACGGGAACAAACTCTGGATCACCAATGGGGGCATCGCGGACTTCTTCACCGTCTTCGCCAAGACGCCCGATGAGGGTGGCCGCGGGAAGATGACCGGGTTCTTGGTCACGCGCGACATGGAAGGCGTGAGCATCGGCCCCCACGAAGACAAGATGGGGCTTCGCGCAAGCTCGACGACAACCGTTCATCTCGACGGCGTTCGTGTCCCCAACGCCAACGTTCTCGGCGAAGTCGGCCAGGGGTTCAAGGTCGCGATGAGCATCCTCAACAGCGGCCGCACCGGGCTCGGCGGTGGTTCCGTCGGTGCCATGAAGAACCTGATCAAGCTGTCGACCCTTCAAGCGAACGAGCGAAAGACGTTCGGCGAGCCGATCTCGAGCTACGGGCTCATCAAGAAGAAGGTCGGCCAGATGGTGGTCGATTGCTACACGTCCGAAGCCGTCGTCACGATGGTCGGCGGGTTGATCGATGGCGGGTACAAGGAATACCAAGTCGAGGCCGCCATCTCGAAGGTGTACGCGACCGAGTGCCTATGGCGCACGGCAGACGAGGCGCTTCAGATCGCGGGCGGGAACGGATTCATGAAGGAGTACCCGTACGAACGCATCGTTCGCGACTGCCGGATCAACCGGATTTTCGAGGGCACCAACGAGATCTTGCGCCTGTTGATCGCACTCACGGCGATGAACGACGTCGCGAGCCAGCTTCAAGAGCTCTCGTCGACCATGAAAGACATCTTCAATCATCCGATCAAAGGCTTCGGCGTGCTTTCGGACTACGCCCGCAAGCACGCGTCGCTCCGCACCGGGGTCGGCGGTGATTCGGGCTTCAACGGCCTCCATGAGTCGATTCAAGACCAAGCGAAGGTCTTCGAAGAAGAAACCCGCTACCTCGCGCAAGCGACCGACAAAATCCTCCGGAAGCATGGCAAGGGCATCATCGGCAAACAGTTCGCGAGCCATCGCCTCGCCGAGATCATGATCGACCTCTTCGTCATGGCGAGCACGATCAGCCGGGTCCAGTCTTCGATCGAGAACAAGGGAGCCGACGGTGCCGCCCTCGAGATCGACATCCTCAAGACCTTCACCCGCGCTGCCAAGGTCCGCATCAAACACAACTTCCGTCGCATCGACACCAACGACGACGAGATCGTCAAAACCCTAGCCGACGACGCCTTCACCCAAGAAGGCTACCGCTGGGACACGATATAGGCGCTAGAGCGGGGGCGGTGGGGCGGGACCAACTAACCGCGCCGAAGGCGCTCCAAAAAAGCCAACAAGAGGGCCAAAAACCGCCCTCCAAACAAGACCCCCAAAAGGCGCTCCAAAAAAGCTAACAAGAGGGCCAAAAACCGCCCTCCAAACAAAACCCCCGAGCGCCCCCCCTACGTCGCCTGCTCCGTAGGCCGCATCAACACGTCGTGGATCGCGACATGCGGCGGCGCCTCGATGACATGCATCACGGTCGCGGCCACGTCGACCGCCTCGAGGACCTTGAACCGTCCGTACGTGCGGTCCGCCGCGCTCGGGTCGCCGTGGTACACGGCGGCAAACTCGGTTTCGACGAAACCAGGGCTCACCGAAGTCACACGAATCGCGCTTCCTTGCTCGCGAAGCTCCCGTCGAAGCCCTTCGGTCAACGCGCGGACAGCGAACTTCGTCGCTGAGTAGACCCCGCTGCCCGACGGCACGCGGTGGGCAGCCATCGACGAGACATGCACGACGTGACCTTGGTCACCACGAGCCTTCATGTCCCGTACCGCCTCTCGCGTGCATATACAGAGGCCGAGCACGTTCACCTCGAGCATCTCGCGCCACGCGTCTGCTGGGCCCTCCGTCAGGGGTGCGTTCCGCCCTAGCCCGCCACTGTTCACCAGCAGATCGACGCCGCCCCACGCTTGGCGGATCTGCTCGAAGGCCGCTTTGATCTCGGATTCTCGTCGAAGGTCCGCGGGACAAACGAGCACTCGCCCGCTGGGGTGCCGCGAAGCAAGGTCCTCGAGTCGTTCTCGTCGCCGGGCGGACAGGGCGACGCGCATCCCTCGAGCCAACATCGCCTCGGCCACCGCGCCCCCGATCCCGCTCGACGCGCCGGTGACGAGCGCGACTTGGTCTTTCAGATGGGCGGCGTCGGTCATGGTGCTCACGCTGGGACGTTCTAATCGAACAGGAAGGATGCCTGGGCGGGCGGTGCGACACAATCAGGATCGTCATGGTCCGCCCGGTTCACTCGCGTGGAGACCTGGGAACGACGGAGCGCGCTGCCCGGCCCGATCCTGCCGTCGGCAAGCCAGTCGCGGGCCGCCTCTCGGGTCAACTGCACGGGCATCCTGTCGTGGATCTCCGACACCGTGTCGTCGGCCCTCGTGGTAAGCACGACGAACCGATCCCCCTCGAGCAAGCCAGCCATCAACAGCAGGCCTCCCTCGGACGGCCGGAAGAGATAGGGCTGCTTGATCCCGCCCTCGGTCCGCCACTCGTAGAAGCCATCGGCGGGCACGAGACATCGGCCGCGACGGAACGCATCCGAGAATCGGGCGGACCGCGACGCGCCCTCCGAACGGGCGTTGATCAGCATCCCTCCACCCTCGCGCGCGAATCCCCATTGCATGTCGGCCAGCGCCGGATCGCCCTCGGTGAGGAACAGGACGGGGCTCCGTTGGCCCGGACCGATGTTGTACCGGGGCCGAAACTGGATCCGGGTCTCGCTAAACGCGTCATAGGGGAGCCCATCGAGGAGCGCATCGTCGTTGGCACACGCCAGCGTGTAGCGCCCGCACATCGCCGCTACGTGGCTTCGGTCTGCACGCCGACGCCTGCGTACTCGAAGCCCTGCTCCTCGAGTTGGTACGTGACCCAGATGTTGCGCCCATCGAGGATGACCGGGGTGCGCATCAACTCCTTGAAGCGATCGAACTCGGGGTACTGGTACTCCCGCCATTCGGTCAGCAGAACGAGGGCGTCGGCCCCATCGAGTGCGTCGTAGGCATCCGAGACGAGACGTACCTTGTCGCCAAACAGCTCGGCGATGTTGCTCATGGCCTCCGGGTCGTGACCAACGATCTCGCATCCCTCGTTGAGGAGGAACTCGATCGTGGTCAGTGAGGGGGATTCTCGAATGTCATCGGTCCCGGGCTTGAACGCCAAGCCCCAAATCGCAATGCGTTTGCCGGCGAGGTCGCCACCGAAATGACGCTTGAGCTTCCGCACCACAAAACTCCGGTGTCGAACGTTCACTCGATTGGTCGCATCGGCGAGCTCGAGCTCGATGCCGTGTCTCCTTGCCGTGGCGACGAGGGCCTTGACGTCCTTCGGGAAGCAAGAGCCTCCGTACCCGGGGCCGGCATGAAGAAACTGGGGCCCGATCCGCGGATCGCTTCCCACGCCTCGGCGAACGCTCTGCACGTCGGCGCCGACCTCTTCGCACAGGACCGCGAGTTCGTTCATGAACGAGATCCGCATGGCAAGCATCGTGTTGGCAGCGTACTTGGTGACTTCGGCGCTTTCCGGGTTCATCCAGACGATCTTCGTATTGGAGAGGTTCAGCGGATGGTAGACCCGGTTCATCTGTCGTCGCGCCCGCTCGTGCGTTCCCCGGACCCCAACGACGATCCGGTCCGGGTGCATGAAGTCTTTGATCGCGCCGCCCTCTTTCAAGAACTCCGGATTGGAGACGACTTGGATATCGTACTCGGCGTCGGCGACGAGTCTCTGCACGTGCGCGTTGGTCCCAACGGGCACGGTGCTCTTCAGAACGATCACCAAGTCACGGGTCGCGACGGAGGCAAGCTCCTGGGCGACGCCAAAGACGGCACTGAGGTCCGCTTCGCCATCGAGCGTTGGGGGCGTTCCCACGGCGATGAACGCGAGGTCGACATCACGCATGGCCGAGGCCAGGTCGGTAGAGAACGAGAGCCGCCCAGCCTCTGCGTTCTCCTGAACCATCTCCTCGAGTCCGGGCTCGTAGATGGGGATCTCGTGGTTCTGAAGGCGCTCGATCTTGGAGCCGTCCTTGTCGACGCAGACCACACGCTGCCCAGTCGCGGCAAAGCACGTGCCCGTGACGAGTCCCACATACCCAGTCCCAATGACGCAGAGTTTCACGGCGGAGCCATAGCACCGATTCCGACGCGTAGAAAGATGCCGTACATAGGGCGAAGCTGCTAAGTAAGGCGGTGGAGGCTACGTTGATCCTCACCAATATCGAAACCGTCCCAGGGAAACGAATCGCCCGGCACCTCGGGCTGGTCCAAGGGAGCACGATTCGCGCGAAGCACGTCGGCCGCGACTTCGCGGCGAGCCTGAAGAACATCGTCGGTGGTGAACTCAAAGGCTACACCGAGCTACTTCAGGAAAGCCGCGCCGAGGCGACGCAACGAATGGTCGCTCAGGCCGAGAAGCTCGGTGCCAACGCCGTGGTCAACGTGCGCTTCACGACCTCGTCGGTGGCCCAGGGGGCCTCCGAGATCCTCGCCTACGGCACCGCCGTCCTCGTCGTCGAGGCGGGATGAGCCTATCGACAGAGGTCATCCTTTCACTCGGCATTCCGATCGGCCTCATCGTCTTGGGTCGTGTCGCCGGCAAGCGAATCGAACGCAAACACTACGAGAGCATCGCCGAGAGAGAACGTGCGTTCGCGGCGAAGCCCGCCTTCTCTGCACGAGACGCGATGCTGGTTCGGCCGATCGCGGACGCTCGTCTCGCGACTGGCTCGGTCGTCGTCTCGGTGGACCACTTCAAGCGATTCATCGCCGGCTTTCGTATGCTCGTCGGAGGAGAACTCGGCTCGTACGCGCCGTTGATCGAACGTGCTCGCCGCGAAGCGGTGCTGCGAATGAAAGAGTCTGAGCCTCGGGCAGACGCCTACATCAACACACGCCTCGAGACGTCGACGATCTCCAACGCGTCGCAGAACGAAGGGACCGGTACGATAGAGGTACTCGCCTACGCGACGGCAGTTCGCTTCGAGCCCCTGCAAAACGGCCGCTTGCCGGGTTCCTGAAAGTCGACAAGGCTCGGCGCCATGACCGAGAAAACCGCCCGCGTCGTCACAGAGCGTGACGGCCACGTCCAACGCATCATCCTCGACCGCGCAGACAAGATGAACGCGTTCGACATTCAGATGCTCCAAGAGCTCGCCGCCGCCATCACTGCGTTCGAGGCCGATCCGGAACTTCGGTGCGCGGTCCTGTGCGCCAATGGCGACAACTTCACCGCGGGCTTGGACCTCGCCGAGGTCGGTCCCGCCGTACAATCGGGAGAAGCGCTTTTCCCGCGCGACTCGGTCGACCCACTCAGTCTGCACGAACGGCGACGAACCAAGCCGCTCGTCATGGCCGCTCAGGGATGGTGCCTCACGCTCGGCATCGAGTTGCTCCTTGCGTCTGACATTCGGCTCGCCGCCGAAGGAACGCGCTTTGGCCAGATCGAGATCAACCGAGGGATCTTCCCGTTCGGCGGTGCAACCGTTCGCCTCCCCGAGGTGGCGGGTTGGGGCAATGCCATGCGATGGCTGCTGACGGGCGATCGCTTCGACGCGGCGGAGGCCTTGCGAATCGGTCTCGTCCAGGAAGTGGTCCCCGCGGCGGAGCTCAGGGATCACGCCAACGAGATCGCCCAGACGATCGCCAAGCGGGCCCCCCTCGGCGTCTACGCGACCATCCGCTCCGCTCGCACCTCCGAGCTCGAAGGCATGCAAGCCGCAATCGACCAGCTCTTGCCCATTGCGCGAGAGCTCATGGAAACGGAAGATGCGGCCGAAGGTGTTCGCTCGTTCGTCGAGAGGCGCGAAGGCGAATTCAAGGGACGCTGACCGTCAGCTGCGAAAGCAGACGTTCTCACGAATCTCGTCGCGTGGTTGGCGCGTCGCGTTGGCAGGGACAGTCGGGTCCTCGTAGCCGAACGACAGGCCGCACAGGATCTGCTCGGTTTCCGGGATCCCGAGGTGCTTGCTCACGACGGACGGGTACGAACGCAGCGCCGCTTGCGGGCAAGAACCGATCCCGCGAGACCACATCGCCAACATGAGGGTCTGTACGTACATTCCGACGTCGAGCGCGACGCCGATGCCGAAACGCTTCGACATGCAGACGTAGGCCACGTGAGGCGCGTCGAAGAACTCGAAGTTGCGAAGACTCGCGTTGAACCTGCCCTCTCGGTCGTCACGCCCGACCCCCATGTTGCCATAGAGCTCGACCGCGCATGCGACTTGCTTCTTGCGATACCCGTCGAAGAACTCGTCAATCGGGTGCTCCATCAGTGGCGGCTCCCCACCTCGGACGGAAGCCACGAGTTCTTCTCGGAGCGACTGGCAAGCCGCGCCGGACGCGACGTAAACGCGCCACGGCTGCACATTGCAGTTGCTCGGGGCGCGCTGGGCGAGCCCGAACACTTCGTCGAGCACCTGTTGGGGGACTCGTTGGGGAAGAAATCCGCGGACGCAGCGCCGCTCGGTGATGGTCTGATCCAGGTCGTGCATGCTCATCCTCAGGAGGGCTTGTTCCGAGAGGAGCGAGACAGAAACGCCTCCACCGCTTTCACGTTCTCTTCGGAACCGTAGAGCGTGGAGAGCACCTCGGACTCGTGGGCAATCGCCTCGGCCAGAGTGCGCTCCTCGCCCTGTCGAATCAGGGCCTTTGACGATTGGACGGCCGAGGTCGGCAGCGACCCGACGTCTGAGGCGACTTCGAGAAGGCGTTCACTGAAGTCGCGGTCTGCGAAGACCCGCGTGACGAGCCCCCAGTCCACCGCCGTCGCCGCATCGATCGGTTTTCCGCGAAGGACGAGCTCGTTGGCGCGCTGGCGACCGATCAACCGAGGAAGCGTAAACGAACTCCCGTACTCGACGACAAGCCCGAGTCTTGCGAATGGGACGTGGAAGCGCGCCGACTCGCTCGCATACACCATGTCGAAGTGCGGGAGGAGTGTGACGCCCATCCCGACGGCAAGTCCATCGACGCCCGCGATCAACGGCTTTGGAAACGCTCGCAGTGACTCGTGAATCCGCGCGATGACCTCGGGAGCCACGCCTGTCTCTGCGGCTTCGAGGAAGACGTGCACATCCACCCCCGCGCAGAACCCGTCGCCGGCTCCCGTGACGACCACGACCGTCACGGTCGGATCGTTGGCTGCGACTTCGAGCGCGCCGGCAAGCGCCCCCGCGAGAGGCACGTTGAGTGCGTTCTTCTTGTCCGGCCGGTTCAGCGTCAACACGCGAACAGGGCCGTGGTCCTCGGTCAACACTAGCGACATGGAATGCTTCCTAACCGTCTACAGCCGCCGCTTGGCAGTTGGGATTGTCTTCTTGATATGGATTCGGCAGTCCTCGCCAACGACCTTGCGGAGCGCCGGCTCGATCACGTCAGCGCGAACGTACTCAGCGCCCACCCCGAAGGCCGCACGACCCGTGACACGGACCACGACCTCGTGCTCGTCGACCGCGACGAGCTCGATCGTGCTCGCGTCGCTCCGGAGAAGCGGTTCGAGCACGTCATCGATGACGCGTTGGATCGCGGCCTGCACCCATCGAGCATGGGAAATTGCCAACGAAAACGCAAATCTCCAGAGTGCTATACTCCGCCGCAATCATGCAGCCCGCGCGTACGCGACTCAACGTGGACATTCGGCGCCAGCAGCTTCTCGATCTCGGGCTCGAGCTGTTCGCCAACCACACCTATGACGGCCTGTCGATCGACGAAATCGCCAAACGCGCTGGAATTTCGAAAGGGCTGCTCTATCACTACTTTCCCAGCAAACGCGCGTTTTACGTCGCCGCCGTCACCGCAGCCGCCGATCAGCTCGTCGAGGAGACCGATATCGACGCACACGGATCCAGCCCTGAACCGAACCTGGCGGGCGTCAAAGAAGTTCTGCGTGCGTTTCTGGCCTACGCATCCCGCCGTCGCGCCGAGTACCTCTTCCTCCTGCGAGGGGGCATCGGCTCCGACCCGGAGGTCGCCTCGATTCTTGAAGGCACCCGCCAGGCGCTGGTGGATCGGATGATCCAGCGGCTAGCGCGCTTCGGGGTGACCGACGACGTCCCAACCCGGCTTCGGATGCGTGGTTGGATCGGGTTCCTCGAAGGCTCCACACTCGAATGGCTCCAAACCGAGGAACCCGACACCGAAGGTTTCTTGGAGATCTTGCTTCCGATGGCAGGGCACGTCCTTTTCTCTTCCATCTCGTCGTCGCACCGCTAGATGAGAGCACCGATCCCGGTAACGGCGTGTTGGGCGTGCCTCATCGTGGGAGCGGGCTGCTCAAATGCCGACCCCCCATCCCGCGAGCCCCACGAAGTCGCGCACGAAGAAGCCATGGATGAGAGCCCGGCGGCGACGGCGACAGACGGCTCAGATCAGGCGACGCACCGGCCTCCGCCGTCGGCGTCGTTGAGGAACCCCAACGACGGCACGCTCCGAAACGGTGTCCCCCTGCCACTCGAGGCGCCCGGCCTGCGCTTCAACCCCAAGAACGACCCAGCGGCCCGATACGGGACCTCGGAGGTTGTGGGAGCGCTGCTCCGTGCGGGACAGACCGTCCACGAGGAGCTCGGTGGGTTGCCGGTCACCATCAACGACCTCAGCTATGCCGGAGGCGGGCCCATCCCCCGACATGCGTCCCACCAAAGCGGTCGCGACGTCGACGTCCTCTTCTACCAGCTTGGGCCTGACGGTCGCCCCATCGAAAGCGTTGGCGCGTTCTTCGGGCCCAGGGGTCGGGGCGTCGATTTCCACGATCTCGCTGACCCTGACGACGACGTCACGCTCGAGCTCGACGTCGCGCGAACCTGGCTGTTCGTCCAAGCCTTGATCGAAGACCGTGAAGCCAACCTCCAGTCGATCTTCGTCGCGGAGCACCTTCGGCGACTGCTCCTCGACCACGCTCGTCGCCAAGGGGTCGATCCTGAGATCCGAAAGCGGTTCGCCGCGATGACGTGTCAGCCCGCCTACCCGCACGACGATCATTTCCATTTCCGCTTCTACTGCTCAGTCGAAGACATTGGCGAGGGATGCAGAGACTCGAAACCCATGTACCCGTGGCGAAGGGAAGCCCTCGAACGGGCGGGCGTCGAACCGCGCCCGCTCCTGCCGAAGAGACCCCAAGCGCGATCGAAAACGGTCAGCCACGAAGAGGCACGCGCCAACGCGGGAGTCCTCGACCCCGAAGTCGAGCGCTGGCTCGACCGTCGCGAGTCTTGGCTCGATCAGCCTCATCCGGGACGGAAATATTGTCGATGACTCTGTTAGGGTACGCCCGTGTCTGCGTTTGACTGGATCAGTAGCCCCGCCGACCTCGAACAGCTGATCGACGAGTTGGTCGAGTCGCCCGAATACGCGCTCGATACCGAGTTTCATCGGGAGCGCACCTATTACCCCAGGCTCGCTCTGGTCCAGGTGGCCACGGCACAGCGTGTCGCGCTCGTCGACCCGCTCGCGGTGGATGTATCCGCCCTTCAGCGTGCCTTCGAAGCCCCGGGGCTGTGCGTCATGCACGCGTCGTCTCAGGACCTCGAGATCTTGCTGCTCGAGTGTAGCTGCCTGCCGTCCCGCATTTTCGATACCCAGGTCGCCGCATTGTTCGTTGGATACCGGACGGCGTCCCTCGGCAAGTTGGTCGAGGACCTGCTTGGCGTGACCCTCGACAAGAGCTCGCAGCTCTCGGACTGGACGCGGCGGCCACTTCCAGAAAGCGACCAACGCTACGCGGCCTCCGATGTGACCCACCTGATCGACCTCAAGACTGCGCTCACCGAAAGGCTCGAAGCGGCGGGCCGTCTTCCTTGGGCCGAGGAGGAGATCGAACGGCTTCGAACCAAGGACCGCATGCGGCCCGACCCGGACACCCTTTGGTGGAAACTCCGCGGGAAGTCCAAGCTGGGAGGACGCGCGCGGGGGGTGGCGCAGGCACTGGCGCGTTGGCGGGATGAGCTGGCGGAGCGCCAGAACCGACCCCCTCGAACGGTGCTGTCGGACATGGCGCTCTTGTCGCTGGCACAGCGACCTCCTCGCGCCGCCCAGGACCTCCGCGGCATACGAAACTTCGACCTGCGGCGGTTCAAGCACACCGACGAGTTACTCGACACGATCGCGCGGGGCGCCAAGCTCTCCAAAGACAACCTCAAGCTGCCCCCAAAGAAGCCGGCGAATCTTCCCGAAATCGACGGTGTGGCGTCCCTCTGCATTGCTTGGCTCACTAAGCGCGCACGCGACGAGGGGATCGATCCGAGCGTCCTCGGGACGCGAGACGATGTGACCAGCTTGGTGCTCGACAAGGATTCTCGCTTGGCGCGTGGATGGAGACACTCGTTGGTCGGGCGGGAGCTGCGTTCGATCATCGACGGAAGCGCCGCACTTCGCGCGATTGGGACCGATCTCGAGCTGCTGGATCGCACCACCCCGTGAATCGCGCTAGGTTGATTTCATGGGTGGCCGACCAGGCGGACGCACGGTTCTGATCGGCGCTTCGATCGTTGTGATCGGAGCCGGGATCAAGCTTGCGTCCCCGTTCTTGGCCCCGGTGCTCGTCGCAGCGTTCATTGCGGTCGGAACGGCCCCCTTCGTCGTTCGACTGTGCGATCGGGGGGTGCCCCGTGCGATCGCCGTCGGGACGGGGCTTCTGCTCGACGTGGCAGCCGGGTCGGCCTTTGGGTTTGCCCTCGCCGGCGCCCTCACGACATTCTCGTCGCGACTGCCGGTTTACGCCGAAACCCTGAGCGCACGGATGGATGCGTTCGAAACCTGGCTCGCGAGTCACGGGCTGTACCTCGAGTCGATCTACGACTTCTCCGAGCCGACTTGGTTGGTGAACCTCGCGACCGCCATGGCACAGTCGGCGGCGTCGCTGGCGTCTCAAATCATCCTGGTCCTGCTGATCGTGGCATTCATGCTCTTCGAAGCGACCGGCATCCGCGAAAAGCTGGCCCGCATCGCGTCACCATCCCGCATCCAGGACCTCTCCGACACCGTCCAAGAGGTCAACACGTACTTGGTTGCCAAGACGGGCATGAGCCTGCTGACGGGCGTGATGGTCTTCGTGTGGTGCTGGTGGCAAGGACTGGACGTCCCAATCCTCTGGGGACTCCTCGCGGCCATGCTGAACTACATTCCCACGGTGGGGCAGATCATCGCGTCGGTGCCCGCCATCCTGCTGGCGCTGATCCAGTTCGGCCCGGGACAGGCGCTCGTCGTCGCAGCGGGCCTAGGCGGGATCAACCTCGTCATCGGTGCGTTCGAGCCACGCGTGATGGGGCAGGCGCTTGGCCTATCGTCGCTTGCCGTCCTCTTGTCGATGGTGGTCTGGGGATGGCTGCTCGGGCCGGTCGGGGCCCTGCTTTCGGCACCCCTGACCATGGTCATCAAGCACTGGCTCGCCCACAGCGACGAGCACCGCTGGGTCGCGGAGCTGCTCGGTCCCATTCCGAAGCCCGCGGGCCGCAAGGCCGCGGCGACTCCCGGCGACTCCGACGAGTTCAGTCGCGCTTGATCGCGTCCGCGGCGCGCTCGCCGAACCGCCTCAGTACCTCCCGCGCCGCTGCGCTTGGCGCCGCCGTCCCCTCGCCGACCGAAGACTCGAGTCGCTCGAGGAGCGCACGCAGCTCGGGGTCGCCTCGAAGGGCCTGGCGCAGACCGTCCTCCACCATGTCCCACATCCAACGAATCTGTTGATGTTGTCGCTTGGCTGCAAACGCCCCCGTGGCTTCGCGTTCTATGCGGCTCTCCTCCGCAAGCGTCCAAAGCTCGTCGAGGCCAGTCTTTTCGAGCGCACTGCACGTGACGACTGGGGGCTCCGAGCCCGGTCTCATCAGCCGAAGCGCGCTCAGATAAGACGCCTGTGCCGCGATCGCCCTCGGGACGTTGTCTCCGTCTGCCTTGTTGATGGCAAGCATGTCGGCGACCTCGAGGATCCCACGTTTGATCCCTTGGAGCTCATCCCCGGCCCCCGCGATCAACAGCACCATGAAGAAGTCGACCATCCCCGCCACGATCGTCTCCGACTGGCCCACACCGACCGTCTCGACGAGGACGACGTCGAAGCCTGCCGCCTCGCAGATCAGAATGGTCTCGCGGGTCTTTCGCGTGACGCCGCCAAGGGTGCCACTGGTCGGAGAGGGCCGAATGAACGCTCGCGGATCATTGCTGAGCGCGGCCATTCGGGTCTTGTCGCCAAGGATGCTCCCGCCGCTGACGCTACTGGTGGGGTCGACGGCGAGGACCGCCACCTGGTGCCCGTGCCCCGTCAGATAGGTCCCGATCGCGTCGATGAACGTGCTCTTGCCGGCGCCAGGAACACCGCTGATGCCGACCCGGTAGGCGCCACCCGTGTCGGGCAGCAAGCCCTCGAGTACATCTTGCGCGAGCGCAGCATGTCTCGGGCTTTCGCTCTCCACCAGCGTGATGGCTCTCGCCAGAATCGCGCGATCGCCGCGCCGAACGCCCTCGACATACCCTTGGGCGTCTAGAGGTTTCACGACCCCTCGAGCTGCGCGTCCAGACGATCGAGCAACTCGATCGCGGCATCGGCGATGACGGTGCCCGGACCGAAGATCGCCGCGGCGCCCGCGGCGAGGAGCGCGTCGTAGTCCTCGGGTGGAATCACGCCGCCGACGACGACGAGGATGTCGTCGCGCCCCTGATCCCTGAGCGCTTGCTTGAGCTGGGGGACGAGGGTGAGGTGCCCGGCCGCGAGCGAGCTCGCGCCAACGATGTGCACATCATTCTCGATCGCCTGCTTCGCACTCTCTTCGGGCGTCTGGAAGAGCGGTCCGATGTCGACGTCGAAGCCGAGGTCCGCGAATGCCGTCGCGATGACCTTCTGCCCCCGATCGTGCCCATCCTGCCCCATCTTGGCGACGAGAATCCTCGGCCTTCGGCCATGCTTCTCTAGAAACGCGTCGCTCTTGTCGCGTACGCGGTCAACGCCCTCTGAGTTCGTCCCTACTTCGCTCCTGTACACGCCTTCAATGCTCCGAATCGTGGCCTGATAGCGGCCGTACACCTTCTCGAGCGCGTCACTGATCTCGCCGACGGTCGCCCGATGCCTGGCGGCGTCGATCGCCAGTTCGAGCAGGTTGCCTTCCCCAGTGTCGGCCGACTTGGTCAGCGCCTCAAGTTTCGGTCGCAGCGCAGACTCGTCACGTTCGCGCCGAAGCTCCTCGAGCCGACGAATCTGTGCCTCTCGAACCGCCGTGTTGTCGACCTTGAGAACGTCAATCGCGTCCTCCTGCTCGAGGCGGAACTTGTTCACCCCGACGATCGTCTGCTGGCCAGAGTCGATCCGGGCTTGGGTTCGGGCGGCGGCTTCCTCGATACGAAGCTTGGGAAGCCCCGCCTCGATCGCTTTGGTCATGCCGCCGAGCTCTTCGACTTCTTTGATGTGCGCCCACGCCGCGAGTGCCAGATCATGGGTCAGGCGCTCGACGTAATAGCTTCCGCCCCAGGGATCGATCACCTTGGTCGTCCCGCTCTCGAGCTGAAGATAGAGTTGGGTGTTGCGCGCGATCCTCGCACTGAAGTCGGTCGGCAGGGCGATGGCCTCATCGAGCGAGTTGGTGTGCAGGCTCTGAGTGTGACCTTGTGTCGCAGCCATGGCTTCGATGCACGTTCGAACGACGTTGTTGTACACGTCCTGAGCCGTGAGACTCCAACCGGACGTCTGACAGTGCGTTCGGAGCGCCATGCTCTTCGGGTTCTTGGGGCCGAACTGTTCGATCAACTTCGACCAAAGGAGCCGTCCAGCCCGAAGCTTCGCGATCTCCATGAAGTAGTTGGTCCCGACCGCCCAAAAGAAACTGATCCTCGGCGCGAACTGGTCGATGGAAAGGCCCGCGTCGAGGCCAGTCCGGACATACTCGAGTCCATCCGCGAGCGTGTAGCCGAGCTCGAGATCCTGCGTCGCACCCGCTTCCTGCATATGATACCCGCTCACGCTGATGCTGTTGAAGCGGGGCATCTCGCTCGCGGTGTATTTGAAGATGTCGGCGACGATGCGCATGGAGGGCGTCGGCGGGTAGATATAGGTGTTCCGCACCATGAACTCTTTGAGGATGTCGTTCTGGATCGTCCCCGTGAGATCCTTCGGTGCGACGCCCTGCTCTTCGGCGGCCACGACGTAGAGTGCGAGCACAGGCAAGACCGCGCCGTTCATGGTCATCGACACGCTCATCTGATCGAGGGGAATCTCGTCAAACAGAATCCGCATGTCCTTGATTGAATCGATGGCGACGCCGGCCATGCCGACATCCCCCGTCACTCGCGGGTGATCGGAGTCGTACCCGCGGTGGGTGGCGAGATCGAACGCGATCGAGAGACCTTTTTGGCCAGCCGCCAGGTTTCGTCGATAGAAGGCATTGCTCTTCTCTGCGGTCGAGAAGCCGGAGTACTGCCGGACCGTCCAAGGCCGCCGGACGTACATCGTCGAATAGGGGCCACGCAGGAACGGCGGCAGGCCAGGCATCGTGTCGAGATGCGAGACTTCGGCGAGGTCGTCGGCGGTGTACACCGGCTTGACGGGAATGCCCTCAGGCGTCTCCCACGAACGTTCCGCAGCGGCTCCCGCGCGCGCGACCCAGTCCGAGCGGCCGGGTGGTGCCCCCGGTGCAGGGGCATCGAACCCGATCTCGGCGAAGTCTGGCAACGAGCTCATCGTGCGACTCCTATCTGGTCGAGAACCCCTCGGACGACCGAAAGGAGGTCTGCGCCGACGAAGACGAAATCGGTCGCGCCGAGATCCCGAAGCTCCGACTCCCGTTCCCGGGGACGCCCTGCAACCAAGATGACCGGGCACTTGGCCTCAGCGAGGGCGCCGACGGTGGGCGCGAGCCATTGCTCGTAGTCGGCGTCGCTTCCGCAGACGATCGCCAGATCGCTCTTCGCCTCGAGATATGCGCCGGCCGCTTCCTCGGCCGACTGAAAGCTGTCGTCCGCAATCGCCTCGATCCCGCCCGCGGCCAGCAGGTTTTGCGACCACATCGACCGAGCCTTGTGATCGGGCAGCGCTCCGAGATTGGCGAAGAACGCCTTCGGCCGGGAGCCGGACTTTGCCTCATGACGGTCAGCGCGGTCGCGAAGGGCCTCCCAAACGTCCGCCTGTCGCCACTGGATGATGGGGTCGAGATAGAAGTCTGGCTGGGCGTGCTGAAGAACGGTGGCCATGCTGTAGAGGTCTCCTCCACCCATCATCCCGCTCAAGCACACATCCATGAGCTCACTCGCAGGCCCACTCCCCTCGACGGCGCGCGAAATCGCGATGAGCTTCGCGCGGTGCACACCGAGGTCGAGTCCGTCGATCTTCTCCTGCAGCGCCCTTTTGATCTCTTGATCCGAAGCCCGGCTGCGCTCGACTGGATCTTCGGCAAGATTCGGAAACTCGCTCACGCCGACGACGGGGGTACGACGCTTGGCGATGTGCGATTGCGTGGTGCGGGAGAACTCGGCGATGGCATCCTGCAGGGAGCCGTTGGCGAGGGCGCCCAGGATGCCACCTGCGCGCTCGATACGCTGAAACTCTTCCCAGGCAGCTTCCGCCAGTTCGCGGGTAAGGCTCTCGACGAACCAGCTCCCGCCAGCCGGGTCGGCCACCGCATCGAGGTGCGACTCCTCGCGAAGCACGAACTGCGTGTTCCGGGCGAGTCGTCGGGCAAGCTCATCGGCAGTCCCGATCGAAGCGTCGAAGGGGACGGTCGCGATGCTCTGTGCGCCACCGAGAATCGCGGCGGTGCACTCGGCTGTCGCTCGGAGCATGTTCACCCAGGGATCGCGCCGCGTCTTCGTGAAGGCCGACGTCCTCGCGTGGATCTGCATCGCCCCCGAAGCCGGTTCCCCTCCCGACGCACTGATGATCTTGGCCCACAACCACCGTGCTGCGCGAAGCTTGGCAATCTGGCCGAAGAAGTCGCTCGAGACCGGAATCGCGAAACGAAGCTGACGGGCGGCAGCGTCGATCCCAAGGCCCCCATCGGTCAACTGACGGAGGTACTCGACCGCCGTGGCGAGGGTCGCGGCCAGCTCTTGAACCGCACTTGCGCCTCCGCCGTGGTAGGGGTCGCTTGAGACGCACACCGCCGACAGGTTCGGGGTGTGTTCTGCGCACCAGCTCCCGAGGCCACGCAGCTCGCGGAGCCTCGCACGGAGGCCTCCGGGTGCGCGTCCCTCTTTGGCGAGGAGTCCAACTGGGTCCATCCCGATGCACCCCGAGAGCCCGCTCGCACCGATCCCGCGACGTTCTGCAAGCGTCGCGAGCGCAGCGGCAACCGGCAGTCCGTCGATGCCAGGGTCCAAGTAAAGCGAGTTGGTGGCGAGGTCGACAGGCCCAAGGACAACCTCGAGGTCTTCGAGCGTCGGCACGCGGCAACCCGTGCGAGGCCCGAGCCGAATCCACAGCGCCTCGACCCCACGTTCGAGGTCTCGCGAGATGGCCTCGGCGCACGTGGCGGGCCGCGGGTCGTCATACTCTTGACGAATCTGCCAACCGGCGATGGGCGAAGCCCCGCGAAGGAAGGGAAACAGACCCGGGAACCCCGCTGGGTCGCCCTCGTGCTGATCCTCACGGGTGTACAACGGCTCAACGCTCAGACCATCGGTCGTGGTCGACGCCAACGAGTCGAACGAGGCGCCCTTCAGGTCGGCTTCGACCTTGGCGATCCACTCGGCCTTCGTCACCGCCGCGAACGCGTTGAGGCTCTCGGGAGAGTCGGTCACAGGAAAAGCTAGATAGACTAGACCCCTTGGACCCGCAAACGAGCGCCCGAAAAAGAGCCTAGCGGGCGCCGCTACCTGGCGCGTCGACGCCGCTGGCGCGGGTCCAGAATGCCTCGACCTCACCGACGCGGTCTTCCTGGTCCACGTACTCGGCCGCGAGGTTCACCAGGACGTAGCCGACGCCGTCGCTCCGCCCGAGCCGCTTGGTCACGCGAGTCAGCTCGATGACGTTCATGCCCGACGACACCACCACGAGGACCCGATGCGCGAGCCTCGCGGCGCGCCGCAGGACTGGACCGCCAAGCGGACCGTTCCAGGCAAGCGCCACTGCAGTCGTCGACGCAGCGGAGGCCGATGGCGGCTGCGACCGGCGCAGCGTCTGCGTGTCGTCATCCGAATCCCCGAGAAGCCTCATCGCCGCGCGCATCACCGCGTGAGACGCGGGTGCATCCTCCGGGCCCGCCATCGGTGGCTCCGCGGGGCGATCAGAAGGAGCCTTCGCCGCGACGGGGCGCGTCAACAAGAACGCCTGTGCGTCGTCGCCTGCCTGGCGTGGTGACGCGGCTTCGGACAGGTCGGTCGCGGCCTCTTTCGACGCGTCGTTGGCGGCAGCGGGTTGAATGACCATGCGCACAGTCGCCCGGGCAACACCGCGGACGGCGCGAGGACGGGCGCGCCCTTCATGCACTGCGCCGGCCGACGTCGTCACGGCGTGACCGCCTTTGACAGCGGGCAGACCTAGGATCGTCGGCTTGCGGGGAGGACGAGACGACGACGGCCGACTCCCTGCCTTTGGCGGAAGCGGAGTCGACGTGGTGGGCGGAGGGGCCGAGCTCCACTTGTTCGCCGGTGGCGAGGTCGAGCTCGACGCGGGGGGGTCGTCGACCACCGGCTCGCCGTCTGGATCCGGGGGTGCGAACCCCTGAATCGTCGGCCGCGCGGGCGGGCGTCGCGTCGCGGGCTTCGCAGGGGCGCCTGACGGGTCCGACACGCGAGGCGACGACAAACGGCGCGCCTGTGGCTGGTCGGGAGAGGTGATCTTGGGCGCATGAACCGACGCCGGCGGAGTCACCAAGGGCGCGCCAGGTCCGGGTCGCGCAGGTTCTTCGACATCGAGGACGGCCGCCGCCAGCCACGGGGCCTCCGAGAGCCTCATCGCGAAGGCGCATGCGATCTCGCGCTCGGCCTCGCTGGCGGGCACGACGAGAGTCCGTCCCGCCCCGTGGACCCCGTAGTCCTCGAGCTCATCGACGAACGTCTCGAGCGCCTCTGGAATGCGTGGCCACGTGCTGGTCCCGAGGACCGGCCCTCGCCCCCACCAGGCCAACTCGCGCGGCGACTCGAGCGAAAGCGTCCGGAGCGAGCGCACCAGGAGCACGATGGCAAGGATCAGTGTGATCAGAAGCGGCATCAACGCGAGGATCAGAAGCGTCTTGGAAGAGCGCGTGGCTTCCTCGGGGACCGACGGCGCGGACAGAACTCGGAAGCCCGTGATCGGCGACACCGCCGCATCGCGAATCCGCGTGGCACGGTTGGTGAGTTCTTCGAAGCGCGCCTCGGCGACCTTGAGCTCATTGGCCACCTTTCGAGCTTCGCCTTCGGCGGGCGCCAGCGCTTCCGCCTCGGCTCTCACCGAGTCGATCAGCACTCGGAGCGCCGCCTCTCGCTCCTCGGCGCCCGCAAGCGCGGCGCGGGTCGTGGCGAGGTCTTGCTCGACGGCGGTCCGCGCCGGGTTCGACACCATCGTCTGGTCCGCACGCTCTACCCGCTGCCCCTGTCGTTGGCTTTCGAGGCTGCGGACGCGTTCTTGAAGGGCCTGCACCTTCGGGTGCTCGCTGCTCAACGTTGCGCGGGCCGTGGCGAGTTCCGCCTTGGCTTTCGCGAGCGGCCCGTCGACCGACTTCCCAACCGTGGCCGTCGCGACGATCTGTTTCGGAAGCTCCTGACGAGCCTTCTCGAGCTCCGCGATCCGTGCCTCTTGCGCTGCCACTTCAACGGCCGCCGCATCGGCGCTCGCTCGGAGCTTGGCGATCCGTTCGAGTAGCCGGTTCTGATCGTCGATCAAGTTGGTCTTGCCGCTCTCGTCGCGAAACGCTTCGATGCTCGCCACCGCCTCGGCACGTCGCTCGGTCGCGCGCTCGATCGATCGTTCGGTCTCCACACGGAGCTTCTCGAGTCGCTTCGCGTTGTAGGCCACCTGACGTTCGAGGAACACGTCGAAAACCGCTTGGGCGAGCATCTGCGCGTCATCGGGCGTGCCGCCAGTCGCCGCGATCCGAACCGACGTCTTCTCCTCGAGCCCGATCTCCAGTCTGCCGCGAAGCGCAGCAAGCGGAACTCCCCAGCCGAGCTTCTCTCGGACCTTTCGAAGCTGGGACGACGACATCGCCGAATCGACGAAGGGGCGAGGGTCGCTCCGTGACAGCTCTTCGTCGAGCAACGGCGTACCTTCATAGAGAAGCTGCCCCCCCGAGCGATAGGTCTCGGGTACGAAAAAGGACGCAAGCAGCGCGACTCCAGCGACCCCAAGGAACGTGCGGAGGAGTACCTTTCGCTCGCGCGACAAGATCCGCAGGACTCGGCGCGGCTCGAGCGGAAGCCCTGGTCGCTTGGGGCTTCGCCCGGACTGCTCGTCTTCGGGGTCGTAGGTCGCGTCGTCCACAGTGTCTCTCTGCCCTATGAGCATGGTGGTGGAGAGCTCTCGAGGGCAAGTCGACATCGCCCGCGGGACTGCTACCGTCGCGCGGTCTATGGACACCGCCAAGGAGAAGCTGATCGCGGCCTGGGGGGTCGCGTGGGTGTCCTGGCTTCTCGGACGTGCCGTCTGGCGCCTGGCTCCCGTCGCCATCGAGCCGTGGACGGAACAGATGATGAGCGGTGGCCAGCAGGCACTCTACATCGGCTGGCTCGTCGCCAATGCATACCTCGAGGGGTACCGCGGGTTCCAACTCCGTTTCTCGCCGAGGGTCGTGAGCCGCGCGGTCTACCTCGGCAGAAACCCTCGCCCGTTGTGGGTCTTGCTGGCCCTTCCCTTCTGCATGAGTCTGTTTCACTCGACACGGCGTCAGACCATCGTGAGTTGGACCTTCATTGGCGCGCTCGTCCTGCTGATTTGGTGGGTTCGCTCACTGCCACAGCCCTGGCGGGGCATCATCGACGGTGGCGTCGTGCTCGGTCTCGTGTGGGGCCTGGGCGTGATCTGGTGGCTGTTCGGACGCTACCTCACTGGGGAAGGCGTCCAGGACCCAACCGACCTCCCCCCAGAAAAACAGGCTCAGAGCGAGCCGGCCCTCGGATAGGCGCCCACAAGCGTCGTTTTTTGCGCTATGAGTGTGCTCCGTAACTCGGAAAACACTGCAAAACACGGGCTGAACGGGCTCTCAGCTCTGGCACTTCACTTTTACACCAGGCAAACTGGCAATCGAGGGGATTCGGCGCACACTGCGCGTCGCGAAAAACGATGGGCAACCGAGGAATGAGGAGGGTCAACGCATCGAGGCTGGTGCCATGGATCTGCGCGCTCAGCGCGATGTCCTTGGTCTGGCTGTCGGGCACGTTTGCGGGCGCAGAGCTCCCCATGACCGGGGACGCCGCGATGCGCGAGGCTCAGCACGCCGAGACCCAC
>JBCCEK010000027.1:0-31199 GCA_039030295.1 Myxococcota bacterium
ACCCAATTTCGCAGAAGATATATTATGTAAACTTTAGGCTCTGGGAGTCTGACGTGGCGATGCGCTGACCTGCCTCCGATACCCCTGCCCGAAGCGAGACACGGTGCTTTCCCACATGGCGCGAACGCCGCGCCGCGACGTCAACGGCCGACCGCGGTCGCCAGTAGCTCGAGCGCTCGGTCCCACGACACGGGAAGCTCGGTCGGAGCGAGCTCGAGCCGTTTGAAACGACTCTCCGCAAGGCACTCTCCCGCAACGGAGATGGCCTCTTGATGGCGCGGCGAAGCGACAAATCGGTTGACCGCGGCATCATCGATCCATGCGGTCATCGTCCACACGTGCCTACCAAAGACTTCGCGTCGAACCGAACCGCCCACGTACCCCGGCTCTGCGCCAACCCCGCGGAACACGATCTGGGTATATCGATCGAAATGACGGCGACGGCCGGGGCGAAGAACCCCGGCAGTGAGCGCTAGAACCACGTTCGCGCCATGCGCGTGGCTCACACCCGGTCCTTCAAAGGGAGTCTGAATGGTCCAGCGACGAAACGCGCTCGTGAAGCCTCGATGCATGGTGAGTTGGAGTTATGGCACCTCACTTGACACTGTCAAGTCGGTGTTTCCGCGAACCCTAGCTTTGCGAGCCGAGTCCGGAGGGGTCACGCTCGCCCCACGATGAAGCTCGTCACCGTCAAGACCCCCCTACTCGTCGTCGTCCTGGGCGCCGCATGCCTCCTTGGTTGCAGTAAGGGAGGCGAACCGTCTCGCGCCGCAGAGAGGTTCTACGATTCGCTAGCCGCCGGGGATATCGCGTCCGCGAAGAAGGACGCGACCCCGGCCACGGCTGAGATGATCCAGAAGATCGTCGACAAGAACGGTAAGGAAACACTCAGCGCGGTAGGCGGACGCAAAGCCGCGGAGGAAGTGATCATGGATGACACCGCGGTCGTGACCTTCAAGAACGAAGACGGATCGACTTCAACCGTACCGCTCGTGAAGCACGAGGGCGTATGGAAGGTCGACTTCGCGACCATGATCCAAAACGCCGCCCGCTCGCGGATTCCCGTTCTCAAAGACACTCCCCCGCCCTCCCCTTAGCCGCAGTTGTTTGACCGGGTGGTGGGCGGCCCGGAGACTCGACGCGTGTCGAGATGGGTCGTCACGGTGAGCGCATGGGTGTTGGCCGCTGGGTTCGGCTTGAGCGGCTGTTTCCCGTTCTTCAACGCCGACGGCTACGGCCATTTGGCGCAGGGGCGACAAATCGCGACGCTGGGTCGCGTGCCGCACGTCGACCTGTTCTCTTTTTGGCGCGCCGAGCCGCAACCTTGGAGCAACTACGAATGGGGCTACGACCTCGCGTCGTGGTGGCTCTACGACGCCTGGGGTGCATCAGGCCTCGTCATCGTGAAGTGCCTCGTACTCGCCATCCTCGGATGGGCGCTCGTTCGGTTGGCGGTTCGGCTGGCCGGTGGCAACCAGCTTGCGGCGCCCATAGTCGTCGGGGTTGCAGCGCTCGCCCTTCCGATTGCACGCACGCGACTCACGGTGCGACCCCAGGTCGCCGGACTCGTCTTCGCGGGACTCTTGCTCCTCGGGATCGGGACCCTCTACGACAACCGGAGCGGACGCAGGGCCAAGTCGATCACCTTGGTCGGCATCCTCGCGATGCAAGTCGTGTGGGTGAATGCGCACGGCTCCCACCTGCTCGGACTCGCGATTGGCATGCTCTTTTTGGCCTTCAGCTGGCGGACAACGGCGTTCGCGTGGATGCTCGCGCTCGTCTTTGGCCAAACCCTCGCGATGGGCTGCACGCCGTTTGGCTTCGCCATCGTGGGTGATTCGATCGCCCACCTCACCGACCCCGCGTTCCGAGGCGCCGTCACCGAGTGGGCGCCGTGGCGCGCGACGGACCCACTGCGGCTCCTCGTTGGACCCACGGCGTTCGCGATCCTGACCCTCGTCACCCTTCGTCGTGTGACCCAATACGGGAGGTTCGGGCTCGCCTACGGGAGCCTTTGCGTGCTGCTGTGCGCGATGGCCTTCACGTCCACGCGTTTCGTGGCGCACCAAGTACTGCTGTGTTCGCCGTTCATCGCCGCGGGCCTGTCGGCCATGCACACCCTCAAGAGCCGACCCGCGGGAGTCGCCGCACTCGTGGCGGCGGCGGCGGTGGTCTCACTGATCTGGACCGCCCGCCTCGAACCTCGCTTCGGCTTTGGACTCGGCGAGTCGAGAGCCGATGCCCCTTGGGGCTCCGCCGCAATCATCGACGAACATCTCGACGACGCCCGCGTGCTCGCGACCATTCAAGATAGTTGGCAGATGATGTTCGCGACGCCGAATGCGAAATTCCTCGTCGACGGACGCGTTCCTTTTTACGCCCCTGCGTTCGTCTCCCGGGTCACAGGGTCTTTCGCGGATGGCGGCGCGTTCTCCGAGTTGCTCCGAGAGTTCGACGTCACCGCCGTCGTGATCGACCACACCCGGGCCGATCATATCGCAGCGACCGAGTGGCTGAGCCGTGACCCGGGTTGGTCCCTGGTGCACGTGGAGGATGGGCACTCGTTGTTCGTGCGCGACGACGCCCGAGGTCCCCTCCCCCCGCTCGAAGTGATCGCTCCCGGGTATCGTACGGGCGCGATTCTGGATCCCACCCAAGCCGAAGAGACCATCACCGCCGAGGTCGCGCGCGTGATCAAGGACGACGACACCGGTCCGATGGGCGCGTGGCTGCGAGGGCTTCAACACCTGCGACCGCTGGCGAGAAACGGCGACCGCGCAGGATTGCGCGCCGCGACAACGCCCGACGAGACCGAACACGCACGAAAGGCCCACGAACTCCTGACCGAAGCGGCCGCCGCGTACCCTGGGTTCACCTCGATCGAGGTCTATCGAACGCTGGCCGCGGTCGCTTCGTGCGAGCTCGAAAACGCAGCGGAAGCCCTCCAACGCGCGGAGGTGGCGGGGCCGACCCGCGACACGATCCTCGCCGGCCTCGAACTCTCCCTCCGCCGCGCAACCGATGCCTCGCGAGCACGTGAACACCTCACCCGACTTCAGTCGCAAGCCGCGACCGCCAACGACCCTTGGGTGATCGCGTTGGCCGCGGACCCGAGTCCGCCGTGTCGTCCGTGAAGCTCAGCGTTGGGGCGCGAACACGAACGGAAAGGTGAAGCGAACGCTTTGCCCTTTTCGACGACTTGGAAAACGAAACGTGCCGACGACCCGCGCCACGCAGCGCTCGACCGCTGGGCTTCCCGTCGTGTTCTCGAGAACACGAACGCCGTTGACGGTGCCTGCGCGCGCGACGGCAAACCGCACCGAAACCTTGCCCTCGAGCTCGGGTTCGCTCCGGAGTGCAGACTCGTAGCAGCGATTGATCTTTGGCAGGTCGCGCTTGATCTTGTCCCGGACAACAAACGCGTCCAGATGTCCGCGCGGCGCTCCCGCGATCGCGTGCGGAAGACCAGGATCGGCCCCGAACAACGCAAAAAATGCGAGAGCCCCACATATCGCACCCACAACTACTCGCATTCTTGGAGGAATACGATCGGCGCAGGCCTGTTCGCAAAAAACTCGCAGCCGCAACCGCGCGAAAAAAGACCGCATCCTCGCGCCCTCCCGTGTTAAATAGGATTCGATATGCGTCTGACTACCGGAAGGAACGGCTTCATCCGCCGAACCAGGCGGAATCTTCGAAACAAAACCAACTCTCTCGTGGCGAAGGGCTTCTTCCGAACGGCCTCTCGGATCGGCCGACTGCACCCGTTGGCCAAGCCCTCGCGACATGGCGTGGAGCTGATCCGCAACGTCGAGTACCGCCGAACCGGCAACCCGAAGCACCGTCTGGACATCTACCGCCCGAGCGGCCGCCCCGGTCCGTTCCCGATCGTGATGTACATGCACGGAGGCGCGTTCAATCTGCTGTCGAAGGATACGCATTGGCTGATGGGTCTCGCGTTCGCGCGCGCGGGCTACCTGGTGTTCAACGTCGACTACCGGCTCGCGCCAAAGAACCCCTTCCCCGCCGCTGTCGCGGACACGTGCGCGGCCCTCGAGTGGATCGCCGAGCACGGTGAGGCGTACGGCGGCGACCTGACGCGAATCGTCTTCGCCGGTGAGTCGGCGGGCGGGAACCTGGCCACCGCGTTGACCCTGTGCTGCACCTATGACAGGCCCGAGGAATTCGCCGCCCGCGCGTTCGCGACCGGCCTCGTCCCGACCGCGGTCGCCCCGGCATGCGCGCCGCTGCAGGTGACCAATCCCGGCCGACTCAGCCGCCGGCGCAAGCTCCCGCGATGGATTCGAGGGGTGCTGAGCGGCATGCGTGATTCGTACCTACTCGGTCTCGAGGACCCGAAGCCCGGCGACCTCGATCTCGCAGATCCGCTCCGCGTGTTCGAACGAGGAGATCCGCCAGACCGGCCGCTTCCCGGGTTCTTCGTGCCGATCGGCACCAAGGATCCACTCCTCGACGATACGCGACGCCTCGATCGTGCACTTCGGGCGATGGGAGTCGAATGTGAAGCGCGATACTACGAAGGCGAGCTTCACGCCTTCCACGCGCTCGTGTGGCGCAAACAAGCGCGTCGCTGCTGGCGAGAACAAATCGCTTTCCTCGATCGCTCCCTTCGACAACCGCGCGCGCCCTACCAAGAGCTTTCGGCCACCGCCTAGGCGCTGCCACCCGCCTCGGCGGGGGTGACTAGAGGCCGAATGCGTCCCGGACCGGCGCCTCGTCGCTCCGGACCAGAGCGTCGGCCGTGAGCACGAAACGATCGAAGTACTGTTGGGGGGCCGAGAGCTCTGCGCCCGCGGCGGCCGTGGCTTCGGTGACGGCAGTAGACGGTTCGAACGAGGTGACGGTTCCCGCCTCGATATCGGGGGTCAGGCCATCCCAGTGGTGCGCCAACACGAACCGGGGTCGAACGCGGTCGTAGTACTCCGTCAACTCGGCAGTATCCGACAGGAACCCGACGGGGGACAACCACAGCGTCGTTTCGGCGGCATCACTGAGAACCCCCTCTAGATTGCCCGCATAATCCTCGAGTGACGAGTCGTCGCCGTCGAGGGGCCCGATCGAATTTTGGTAGAGCACCGTGAGATCGTCACCAAAGTCGATGAGGAAGCTGACGACCCCACCGATTGGGACGTTGAACACGTTGCTCGGCGGCCCGTCGAGCTCATCGAACAAGCCGATCCCCGTCGGGTTCGAGTGAATGGTTCGGATCGTACGGATCGACACACCATCGATATCGACTTGGTCGCCTGTACCCACGATGGTGCATCGGTCGGAGGGGAGCCCCTCGGCCTCCGCCACAAGACACGTCGTCTGGGTCCCGACCACCTGCGCCCCTGTACGCAGGGCCACGGCACCGCAGTCGACGGCGTGATCGAAGTGACTGTGGCCAACCAGGATCAAGTCGATGGTGTCGACGCCAGCCGCGTCGAGAACGCGCTGCATGAGGTCGAGGCCCTCTTCTGTGGGTTCCGTCACGTCAGGCGCGGGACGACTGAAGTAGGCGTCGAGCAAAATCGTCTTGTCCTCGTGCTGAACGAGCCAATGGGTCACCCCGAGCCACGTGAAAGAGACCGCAGCCCCGCCAGGCGCGACCGGTTCGTCGCCTGCACTGGAGCACGATGTGAGGGCCGTGAGCACCAGCACTATCGAGACCGCCCTACGCATCGGCCCGGCTTTCGTCAGGCGCGGGCAACGCGGCGGCTGGAGGCCGAAACGTACGTCGACGCGCTACGCCGAGTTCGCCGCCGAGGTGCGCCATCAACGCCCCCCACGTTCCGAGCCCGAGGTCCGGGTCGCGTCCCTCGCTGAGCGCGACGATCTGACGATAGAACCAGGCGACTTCGGCCTGCCCATTGAGCGAGCGGAGCGGGCGGAAGGGACTCACTGGCCCGAAGATGCCGGGCCCCAGCCGGCGGTCCTTCTCCGGCGCGGGGAGCTCGTCGATCGTGCCCGCCAGGACCTTCGCCGCGAGATCGGGCATGACGCAGAAAGGACGGCCGAGCCCCACCATGTCGACCTCCCCCGACTCCACGACCTGGCGAATGAGCGAGACGCTCCGGAACCCCCCAGTCACCATCAGCGGCACGTCCTTGGCGGCCTGGCGGATGTTTCGGGCGTACTCCAGGAAGTAAGCCTCGCGGCGAAGAGTGCTTTCCGCCTTCTTCTCGCCTTCTGCTGGCCGGCCAAAAAGCGCCATCTGCTCGTAGGTTCCGCCCGAAATCTCGAGCAGGTCGAGGCCTTCATCGCAAAGCCAACGCGCGACCTGGGCCGACTCCTCGTTGTTGAAACCGCCTTTTTGGAAATCGGAGGAGTTGAGCTTGGCGGCCACCGGGAAGTCGGCGCCGACGGCTTCTCGCATCGCCCGATAGGTCTCGAGCAGGAAGCGGGCTCGGTTCTCGAGTGAACCGCCCCACTCGTCCGTCCGGCGATTGGCGTACGGCGACAGAAACTGACTTGAGAGGTAACCGTGGGCCGAATGCAGCTGGACGCCAGTAAAGCCCGCATCTTTGGCGGTCTTGGCGACGCGCGCGAAACCGCGGATGATGTCTCGAATCTCGCTGACCTCGAGGGCGCGCGGGCGCGCCGCCAGCCCGAGCATGCCCTTCAACGCAACCGAAGACGGCGCTACCGGGTGGTTGCTCGAGACACGCATGCACTGACGACCCGGATGGTTGATCTGCATCCAGCAATGGTTGCCGCCGCGCGTCGAGGCCTGCGCCATCCGACGGAGCGCATCGAAACCACCGTTGCCATCGACGACCACGTTTCCCGGACGCTCGAGGAAACGCCGGTCGACCATCACATTCCCCGTAACGAGGAGCCCGGCACCGCCATCCGACCATCGACCGTACAGTGTCGCCAGGCCTTCGGACGCGTTGTCGTTGGTGTCGGAAAGACCCTCGGTCATCGCGGCTTTGCAGATCCGGTTCGGGAGGGTTGCCCCGCAACGCAGGGATAGTGGGCTTGCAACGGGATCCATCGGGGTCCTTTCTACGACCGATCGTTTCCGCCGAGAAGCACTTTCATCAGCGGCGTACCATCGACTTTGGCGTCCTTGACCAGGGCGTCTAGTAGCTGTTTCCCGATCTGCGCCAGATCGAGCAACTCTCGGATTCTCTCCCTTTGGAAATCGGCCCGTGACCGGGCCTCGGGCGCTTCGCGCTTGTCGCCTACGTACTGCAGCGCGTCACGCATCGCGTCGATGGCGTCGAGAATCTCGACCCGTTCGCGCTCGTTGAACACGCGCGAGATCATCTTCCAGAAGTTTCCCTCCGCCTCGAAGTGATCCCGCCGCTCGCCTTGCAACCACACCTTCTTGACGACGCCCCACCGCATCAGTTCGGTGAGCGTCATCGAGACGGCGCCGCTGCTCAACCGGAGGCGCGCTTGAAGCTCGGGCGCGCTGAGCGGTGACTCGGACAGGTAGAGAATCGCCCACAGACGACCCATGTTTCGCTTGAATCCCCAAAACTCGATCAAGCGTCCAATCGCATCACTCACCAGGACTTCGCTTTCCCAGAGCTCATCCTCGTCGCCGGCCATCGGATCGGCGTACCGCGAACGCCATGGCTTGACCAGCCGCCAGGCCGCGTCACAGTTGCGCCGCATGGAACGACCTACGCTCGAGGCGATGCTCCACTCGGCTCCAGGAGTCGAACGAGAAGGCGATGAGTTCACCGTTGAGGAGGGCTATCGCGTGTCCGTGTATGTCGGAGAACCTGGACAGGGAATGCAGGTCTCCGAGGTCCTGAGCCTGCGGCTGGAAGAGGGGTTCTGCGTGGCCACCTCCGGGGAGCATCGCGCAGTATACTTCTTGGAATACAGCAGCCTACACGGTGTTTCAGTAAAGCCGCCTTCGGGCGCCAGCGGACGACGCGCGGGATTCAGCTAAACCGCAACTCTCGTGGCCCCTCCGGCGAGATCACGTAGGATGTATTTGGGGGGTTCACCGGTGGCAGCGCGCATTCTTGTCTGTGACGACGAAGCAGGCCTTCGTGAGATGCTCCAGATACTCTTGCGGCGCGAAGGGTACGAAGTCGATTCGGTGGACGGCGTGCACGCGGCGCGCGACCAGCTTGGGAGCGCCGATCCGTACGACGCCGTCATTACCGACTTGGCGATGCCAGACGGAAGCGGGATGGAAGTCCTCGACGCCGTCCGCGCCCGTGCGACCGACACACAGATCGTGATGATCACCGCGTACGCCACCACGGAGCAGGCGGTCGAAGCCATGCGCAAAGGCGCGTACGACTACGTGCAAAAGCCCTTCAAGAACCACGAGCTGCTTGCCACGCTCGAAAAGGCGCTCGAGAAACGCGCGATCGTCGCAGAGAACGAAACGCTTCGGGAGCAAGTGAAGTCGCGTTGGACCGAAGGCCAGCTCATCGGCAAGAGCGCCACGATGCAGGGCTTGCGTGATCTCGTAAAGCGGGTGGCAGGCGCGACGACGAGCGTACTGATCACGGGCGAGAGCGGGACCGGCAAAGAGATGGTCGCGCGCGCCCTTCACTTCCAAAGTCCGCGCGCCGACGCTCCGTTTGTGGTGCTCAACTGCGGCGCGGTCCCGGAGAATCTCATCGAGAGCGAGCTCTTCGGTCACGTCAAGGGTGCGTTCACCGGGGCGACGGCGGCCAAGGAGGGCCTCTTTCGCGCAGCCGATGGAGGCACCCTGTTTCTCGACGAAGTCGGGGAGCTGCCCCCGCCGCTCCAGGTGAAGCTCCTTCGGGTGCTCCAAGACCGCACGGTGCGTCCCGTGGGAGGAAGCGACGAAGTGGAAGTCGATGTTCGCGTGCTCGCGGCCACGAACCGTGATGTCGAAGCCGAGGTCCAGTCGGGGGGGTTTCGCGAAGACCTCTTCTATCGACTCAACGTCATTCGAATCGAGGTGCCGCCCCTCCGCGAGCGACCCGAAGACATCCCCGTGCTCGCCGAGTACTTCCTTCGAAGGCACGCGGCGCTCCAAAGTCGCCGGCTCGAGCTGGCGCCCGAAGCCGTGCGCTGGCTTGCGCAGCAGCCGTTTGGCGGGAACGTGCGCGAGCTCGAGAACACCATCGAGCGTGGGGTGACGCTGGCCGCCGGGGCGTTGGTCACGCGCGAAGACTTGGGCGACAGCCACCCATCGAAGCGCCGAGTCGCGCTCTCGCAGATCCCGGAAGGCCGCTTCGAGCTCGACGAGTACCTCACCCAGGTCGAAAAGGAGCTTCTCCTACGCGCGCTCGATCAGGCGGGGGGCGTCCGAAAGAAGGCCGCCGAGTTGCTCGGCATGAGTTTCCGTCAGTTCCGTTACAGACTGGCCAAACACATCGCCCCCGAGGTGGGCGACGCCGCGGCCGATTGATATAGTATGACGATGGCTTCCGCAGAATCACGGTCGAACGCGGGTTTCACCACCATGGAACTCCTCATCGGCGTGGTGATCGTAGGGATTCTCGCGGCCCTCGCGGTTCCGTCGTTCAAGGGCTACGTCTACCGCGCACGGGTGAGCGAAGCGGTCACGATGCTCAACGAGATCAAGGCCCGTCAAGAGTCGTATCGGGCCAAGTACGGGCAATACGCGGCGGTCAGTGGCGCGGGCGCCTGGAGCACCGCGGCTTTCAACCCAGCGTCGATTCCTGGCCAAAACCCGGTCGCTTGGCCATCGACGGCCAACTGGGAGGCACTCGGGGTCACACCACCGGGGCCGGTTCGGTTCCAGTACGCGACGGTCGCGGGGCCGCCGGGGACACCGCCTCCGCCCTCAAGCAATATGAACGACGATGATTTTTGGTTCGCGGCGCAGGCCCGCGGCGACCTCGACGGGGACGGCGATACCGTCACGTTCGAGGTCTATTCCCAGTCTTCGCGCATGTACAACAGCGCGGCTGGGCAAGGGGGTTACGAATGAAACGACGCCAAGGCTTCACCGTCACCGAGCTCATGATCGCCATCGTGATCATCGGCGTGCTCGCCACGCTCGCGATTCCCGGTTTCCAGTCCTACATCTACAAGGCCCGCCTCAGCGAGGCGACCACGTTCCTTGGGGAGATCAAGCAGCGCCAAGAGTCGTACCGCGACGAGTTCGGCCGATACGCCAAGGTCAGCAGCTCCCTCACGGACTTTCATCCTTCGACGATCCCGGGCGCCGACCCCGTGGCCTGGAGCACGACCACCGAGTGGTCGGCCCTCGGCGCCGCGCCCGATGGACCTACGCGATTCAGCTACTGCACGATCGCGGGGCTCGCAGGAGTCGACTCGGCCCCGAGTGGGAGCAACCTCGACGACGACGACCATTGGTTCATGGCACGGGCGCGCGGGGACCTCGACGAGGACGGCACCACGTTCGACCTCGAGATCTACTCTCAGTCAAACCATATCTATAACAGTGCCACTGCAAAAGGCGGCTGGGAGTGACGTTTTTGGTCACCTTTGGGTGACGAAAACTGTCTCCCAGCGCCGACTTTCGGCACCCTGTTTCTCGTAATCGCCAACAATTTCAAGGGTTGGGCACGTCGGCACGGCCGTTGCAATGCTCTAGGGCCTCAGATTTATGCGGGCGAGCTGCCCGGGGGAAAGGAAACCAACGAAATGAACAAGCTACTCTCGAAGAAAGAGGGATTCACCCTCATCGAGCTGATGATCGTCGTCGCCATCATCGGCATTCTCGCCGCGATCGCGATTCCGGCGTTCATCAACTACGTGAAGCGTTCGAAGACCTCGGAAGCAGGCGCGAACCTCAAGTCGATGTTCCAGGGCGCTGCCGCTTACTACGAGCAGGAGAACTGGAGCCAGGGCGTCGTGAGCGCCGCCTCAACCGCCGCCGCCTCGACCCACTGCGTCGTGTCATCCGCTGCCGCCAGCTGGTCGCCCGATGATGAGAAGTATGTCCCGGACTGGTCTTCGGAGGCCGCTGAGTACACCGCGCTCAACTTTGCGCCGGCTGATCCGCTCTACTTCGCCTACGACATCACCGCCAACACGCCCGGCTGTGGCAACGGCGCGAACGACAACGAGGTCTACACCTTCACCGCGAACGGCGACCTCGACGGGGACAACGCCGAGTCGACCTTCCAGCTTGCCGCGGGTTCGAACCCGGACAATGCGCTCTTCCGCGCGCCCGGCATCTTCACGAACAGCGCCCTCGAGTAACATCGACCGGAGCGAAAGCAGGCAAGGCCGCGGCAACCGTCGCGGCCTTTGCCGTTTAAGGGGCCCCGCCGGTCCCAGCTTCTATACTACGCTCGAGATGAAAAGGGTCGTCGCAATCGTTGGCCTCGTCGCATGCCTCGCTGGCGTCTGGGGGCTTCGTGGGCAGGCGATGAATCAATACCTCGAGACGCAGCGCTACGAGGACATCTACTATCTGCCCCCACCGGCCTGGCTGCAGGTCATGAGCCTCGGACATCGGCGCGCCTTGGCGGACATGATCTGGCTCCGAGCGCTCGTCTACTTTGGCGACGAGTTCGCGAACCGCGGCGCTGTGAGGCACGTTTTCAACTACGGGGATGCCATGCTCACCCTCGACCCTGACTTCGAACGGGTCTACCGATGGATCGGTGTGGCAGGTGTCTATACCCCCGAAGGTAGCCCTGTAGAGTTCTTGGAACGCGCCGTCCAAGTCCTGCGCGATGGAACGGATCGCTTCCCAGACAACGGCAAACTCGCTTGGGACGCTGGGGCCACGATCGCCTACGAGCTCCTGCCTCGCCTCCCCAAAGGCCACCCCTCACGCGAAGCCCTCCAGCTCGAGGCCAACGAGCACATGATGGCCGCGGCGCGACTCGGCGAAGGCCCCGAGTGGCTGGTACTCAACAACGCCACCTTGCTGAACAAGCTCGGCCAGTCCGAACGTGAGCAACGCCACCTCGAAGAGATGTACACCGTGGTGCGAGACCCGGACGTCAAGCTTCAGATCGAGCGTCGACTCTCACGGTTGCGTGACGAGGCGTACGCCGACGCGTTCAAGAACGCGAACCGTGAGTTCGAGGAGCGCCGCCAGGCGGACTTTCCGTACATGCCGTCAGGGCTCTATTTCTTCGTCGCCGACCCGATCGAAAGCGGTGGCGGCCTCGACCCCAGCTAACGCAGCGAGAGCGGATCGGCTCGAGCCATCACTTGCGTGCGTCGAAGCGGACCGCCACAGTCACGCGAACGTGGCTCGCAGTCGCCCGAGATTCGGCCTCCTTGAAGTCGCACTTCTCGTGTCCATTGGCGCGACTTTGCTCGCGGTGTTCATTCCGACGTTCGCCCGGCGAGTGCGCACCAACAAGATCCTAGAGGCATCGATGCTGTTGCGTGACATGCGCGCCCGCGCGGCGAGCTACTACGCTACGGAGTGGCCGCAGGGGCAACGGTGCCTGCCCCAGCGCGCGGGACCCACGCCTGCGGCCCCCACGGTCGACGCGGAACCGGTCGACTTTCACGCACCTGGCGCGCTCGGACATGAGACTTGGGAGGCGCTCGGGTTTCAGCCGGCACGTCCTGTCCGCTACAGCTATCGGTACACCCCCACGGACACCGGGTGTGAGCTCGGCGGCGAAACCCGGGACGGAGTGGTGGTCTTCTCGGCCGAAGGCGACCTCGACGCCGACGACGTTCGCTCACGGTTCGAGCTTCACGCCACGCCCCAACTCGACGGCACCCTCGCGCCAGACGGCGTCCTCCGCGTCCATCGAAGAATCGAGTAGACGGGTGCGCCTCAACTCGGGCGGCGCGACGACACGCGAGCTTCGGCGGACACCAACGCGCTGACGATCTCTCCCGAAGCCCGGAGAAGCCTGGCGGGTGCACCGTTGGAGAAGCGGTCCGGATGGAGGTCGCGAACCAACCGACGTAGCGCTCGACGCGCGTCTCTGCCTTCGGCTTCGGCGGGCAGATCGAGGAGCGTGTGGGGAGCCGCGTTGGCGCGCACCTCGCGCTGCTTGCGGAGCATGAGGGGATACGCGCCCGCAACCGAGGGCGACGCCGCCCTCAAGAGCTTCAGCGCGTACACGAAGCGGAGGCTTGCGGGGCCGCACCCTGGGAGCCCGAGGACGTCGTCGGCCCCCACCCCGCGTCGCAGCCAGAACACGACCGCGCGTTCCTCCGGTTCGAGTCGAAGGCTGGCGACCAGGCTCTCGCCGGGTGCGGTAAGCCGGTAGTTCCCATCTCCGAGCTCCGCACGGACCGCCGTGGTGTCGAGGCTTCGAACGCTCGACCGTCCAAGGTCGAGGGCGATGCCTCCGGCTGAGATGGGTTCCGGCAAAAGACGACAGATCGCGGCCCGACCTGACGCAAACCGGAAGGAGAGATCCTCGCCCGACCCGAATTCGACTAGGCCTTGAACGAGTTCTCGCGCGTCGGCCCAAGAACGGGAACCCACAGAGCCTGCAACAACGCGTCCCTCGTCGAGAACGAGCTCACAGCGTGAGCCTGAAGCCCGTACGTCCAATCTCCCCGTCGCTTCCGAACGTCCAAGCCCCATCAAGACGCGCGCAAGAGTCGTTGCACTCGGTCGTGCAGTCATACCCACCGAATACGCCAATGCCGGCGCGACGACTACTTTTCAGCGAACGGCGGCGTAGCGCGGGTCACCCGGGCGAAGGGCGAGTGCGTTGCGAATCTGAGCGAACCTGGCCGACACCGACGTTGGGGCTACGCCGTAGCGACGCGCCACATCCGCCTGCGTACACCCTGGCCGACGCTCGACGACGCCGATGGCGTACTCGAGCGCGGCGGCCAAGACCGCAGGTTTGGTGACGCGAAGCGCGCAGCGGTCTTGCATGTCGTCCCAAAGCTGCCGGGCTCGCTCGATCTCGCCGCGCGAAAACCCAGCGTCGCGCATGTTGGTCTGGAGCGTCTCGACGACGAGGTCCGTCTGGGGGCGCCTCACCTTGGTTTCGGCGGCGGGCGCGTCGGTGGCGCCGGCGTTGATCCAGTCGATCAGCACCCGGTGATCGGGATTGCAGGGACCCTTCTCGAGGGCAAGTTCTGCCAACCGTTTGGCTTCCTCGAGACAACCCAACCGAGCTAGGCAGTGCGCCAGCGAGCCGATGATTTCGTCGTGCTCCGGTTCGAGCTCGAAGGCACGTCGCAGGTGGCGTTCGGCGTTTGTGGGATCATCTAGAGCGACGTCCATCAGATGGCCTAGGTTGTGGTGATACCAAGGCGTCATGGGTGCGAGGTGGGACGCCTCGCGGTACGAACGTACCGCAACTCGGTAGTTGCCGAGCAACGCGTGGCACAGACCCATCAGCGCGTGAAGCACGTCGTCGTCGTGACAGTGAGCGAGAACTCGACGCAGTTGAAGCGCGGCCTTCCAAGGGTCGCGCTCGAGGTTGAGCTCTGCGAGATGCCTGTACGCAAACAGGGACGCGTCGCTCCCCTCCTCGGCCTTGTCGGCAAGCTTGGTCAACAGAGACTCGGCACGCTTCGAAGAAGATTCGAGCGCCCGTTCGGCCTCGATCCACAACTCTTCGATGATGTCCGCCCCGTGATCCATCTGAGTTCGTATACCTTCTGCCTTTTTTGAACGCAAGACGCGGCTGCGGACCGCGACGTTGCGCGACCTGGCTCCAACGTGCGCAGAGATCATGAGTGGACACCCGATAGAGTGTTGGATTGCGACGCGAAGACGTCTTGTGGCGTCGCGTCGCCCGCTTGAGGTATGCTTGGCGCGCTTGACCCTCACTGGACGAGGCGATAGCGAAAAGCCATGCCTGAAGAGTTCGACAACGAAGAGACTCTCGACGACGACGAGGAAGCGAAGGAACGCGAACGCCGTTGGTCCGAAGGCGTTTTGCGCGATACGTTTCGCAAGGCGGTCGAAAAGGGGATCGAAGCCGGGGTCGGAACGTTGCGTAGCGCCGATAGCGTCGTTCGCGGTGTCACGCAGGACGGACGGCTGCCGAAGGAAGTCATCGGGTATGTGTTCGCGCAGGTCGACGAGACCAAGAACGCGATGGTGCGGGGGGTCGCGAACGAAGTTCGTGATTTCTTGGAAGCCACCGATATTGCTGGAGAGTTTTATCGCGCGCTCACATCGCTTTCGTTCGAAGTGAAGACCGAAATCCGCTTCATTCCGAACGAAGCCGGGGGTGTGCGGCCTCAGGTCCGCGCACGCGCTGTCAAAGGCAAGCGCGGTGAACGAAAGGGCAAGGCCAAAAGCACCGCGGTCGATGACACAGGTGAGACCTGAACGCGATGTCATCGCCCGGCAAAGTGTTTCTGGTCGGGGCTGGGCCGGGTGACCCAGAACTGATCACCTCGCGGGGGCTGAGGCGCCTGCGAAACGCCGATATCGTCCTGTACGACGCACTCGTCCACCCGGATCAACTCGCGCAGGCCAGGTCCGATGCCGAACTGGTCTTCGTTGGTAAGCGGGCAGGACGTTCTAGCGAGCGCCAAACCTCGATTCACGAACGGATGGCCGAGAGCGCACGCGCCGGAAAGACGGTGGTTCGCCTCAAAGGCGGCGATCCGTATCTCTTTGGGAGGGGATCCGAGGAAGCCGAGTTCTTGGCGGCGGAGGGCATCCCGTTCGAGGTCGTGCCGGGTGTCCCCTCCCCCCTTGCGGCAACGGCATACGCAGGGTTGTCGCTCACGCACCGATCGCTGGCATCCAGCGTGGCCTACGTCACCGCGACGGAGTCGGTCGAAAAGGACCGAACTGGCCACGACTGGGCGAAGCTCGCCACATCGACTCAGACGCTCGTCATCTTCATGGGGATGCGAAAGCTCGAGTCTCTGATGCAGCTCCTCGTCGAGCACGGCCGCTCCCCGGACACCCCAGCCGCGGTTGTTCAGTGGGCCTCCCTCCCCAAGCAGAAGACCGTCGTCGGCACCATAGCCAACATCCACGAACTGGCCGAGGCTGCCGAGATGGGCCTCCCTGCACTCACCATCGTCGGCGAAGTCGTTCAGCTGCGGGCGTCGCTCCGGTGGTTCGACACCAAGCCGCTGTTCGGGAAGCGGGTGCTCATTACGCGCGCAGTTCATCAGAGCGGTTCTCTCGCTGAGCTTCTACGCGACGAAGGCGCGCAGCCCATCGTGGCCCCCACGATACGACTCGCAGAGCCGACCGACCCAGGGCCTCTTCGCGATGCGGTCCGGCATCTCGATTGTTATTCGTGGGTGCTCTTCACCAGCGCCAACGCGGTGGACGCAACATTCAAGGCGCTACACGAAGCGAAACGAGACACGCGGGCGATCGGAAGCGCACGCGTGTGTTCGATTGGGGCGAAGACGACGGCGGCCCTCCGCACCCACGGGGTCGTGCCAGACTTGGTCCCTGAGGACACGCGAGCCGAAGGGGTGGTCACCGCACTGACCCCGCATGTCAACGCCCACACACGAGTGCTTCTGCCTCGCGCCGAGGTGGCCCGCGAGCTCGTTCCCGATTCTCTTCGCGCTGTCGGCGCGGAGGTCGACGTCGTGCCCGCCTACCGAACGTTGGCGCCCCTCCTCGAGGACGCGACACGGACGACCGCGCTCGTCGACCCTGACGTTCTTGACGCGGTCCTGTTCACGTCGTCGTCGACCGTCGACAATCTCGTAGACCTTCTCGGACAGGATGCCCGAGCCGCGCTCTCTTCGCTCGATCTGTTTTCGATCGGACCCGTCACGAGCGCCGCGGCGACGAAGCACGGCCTCGCGATGGCAGCGACGGCCAAAGCTCAGACGATCGAATCGCTGGTGGGGACGCTGCGCGCGTACTATGCACACGAGGATGGCGATGCGTGAGCGACTGCGGCGCCCCACTCTTCAGTGGCTGTTGGCTGCGAACCTCGGGCTTGCGATGGCTTGCGGCGGCAGCTCGCCGGCCGAGGAAATCGAGGTCCCTCTGTCGGATCTTCCCTGCGAAAGCACCAACGTGAACGGCGTCTGGGAGTCAGCTCCGCTTCCTCCCCTGGCGGTCGACGAGTGCTCCTGGTTCCTCTTTCAGGACAACGCCACCTACGTGTTCGAGCATCCCCTCGGCCGCGTGCCCATCGACCTGACGGGAAGTCTCATTTCGTTCAACGAGGACGGCACCGCTTCGACGCCCCCAAGCGGCAACGTCTTCCTGGTGGTCGCCGCCGACGAGACGACGGTCACGATTCGCAACGGCCAGAATCAAGCCTTCTTTCTGCGGCTCGTTCTGGAATGAGCCCCCGGTGAGGCCGTGCTCACTTTCGGCTGACCGCGGTCTAGCGCTCTTCGGTTTGCGGCCTTAGATTCCCCCTGACGAGGAGGGGCTCCTAGGCTGGGCGGAGGCGCAGATCGCGCTAAAATGGGTGTATGGCCGAGAGATTCGACAACGACGCGGGAACGATCACCCAAGTCAAGCCCGAAAAGAAGCTCAAGCGGCCACGGCTCTACCGGGTGCTCCTCCACAATGACGACTACACCACGAGAGAATTCGTGGTTTTGGTGCTCAATCAGGTGTTTCACCTCGACGAACAAAGTGCGATTCGGATCATGCTCCACGTGCATCACAACGGTGTAGGTGTGGCTGGGGTCTTTACGAGAGAGGTCGCCGAGACCAAGATCGAGCGAGTAGAGAGTATGGCGCGTGAGCACGAGTTTCCGCTGCGCCTGACGATGGAGCCCGAGGAGGAAGACGCATAGCCATGGCCGGTCCGGTAATCGCAAAAGAGCTGCAGGAGACCCTCCGGAAGGCGTTCGACCGCGCCGGTCTGATGAGGCACGAGTACGTCACGCTCGAGCACCTGTTGCTGGCCCTCACCGAGGACCCCAAGGCGACCCAAGCGCTCAAGGCATGCGGCGCGGATGTGCGGCGACTCCGGAAGCGGCTCGAAGAGTTCGTTCAGGAGCGGCTCACCCGAGTCCCGGAGAACGTCGAGGTCGAACCGCGCCAGACGCTCGCGGTCGAACGCGTGCTGCAGCGAGCTGCCATCCACGCAATCTCCTCCGAGATGAAGACCATCGATGGTGGAAACGTCCTAGTGCAGCTCTTGAAGGAAGACGAGTCCTTCGCAGCGTTCCTCCTTCAAGAGGAAGGCGTCACCTCACTCGACCTCAAGCGGTACATCGCACACGGAGTCGGCACCGACATCGTGCCCGGTGAGTCCTCCGAGGGGTACACCGACACCGAGTTCGACGAAGATGGTGACGAGGGGATGGCTGGCCGCGACCCTCTCGAGATGTTCGCCACCGACTTGGTCGCCGAAGCCGCCGAGGGGCGGATCGACCCACTCATCGGACGGCAAGCCGAGCTCGACCGAACCGTCCAGGTGCTCTGCCGCCGTCGAAAGAACAACCCGATCTATGTCGGCGAACCCGGCGTCGGAAAGACCGCCATCGCGGAGGGCCTGGCGCGACGCGTCTATGAGGGCGACGTCCCGGAGGTACTGGGCGACGCTCAGATCTATTCACTCGACATGGGCGCGCTCTTGGCGGGCACCAAGTTTCGTGGCCAATTCGAGGAGCGCCTGAAGGCCGTCATGAAGCGGCTGCAGGAGCTCGACAACGCCATCCTCTTCATCGACGAGATTCACACCATCGTTGGTGCAGGCGCGACGACCGGAAGCTCGATGGATGCCTCCAACATTCTGAAGCCAGCCCTCGCATCGGGGAAGCTACGCTGTTTGGGCTCGACGACCTACGCGGACTTCAAGCACCTCGACCGCGACCGCGCTCTGGCTCGACGCTTCCAGAAGATCGAAGTGCATGAGCCAACGCTCGAAGACACCGTCGAGATCCTCAAAGGGCTTCGTCAGTACTACGAAGAGCACCACGACGTGAAGTACGACGACGACGCAATCGAGGCGGCAGCGACGCTGGCCGACAAGCACATCGTCGACCGGCACCTGCCCGACAAGGCGATCGACGTCATCGACGAAGCCGGCTCCCTCGAGCGCATGCGCCCCGCGGACCAACGAACCCACCGCATCACCACGAGCGACATCGAGAAGGTCGTGAGCAAGATGGCGCGCGTTCCGGTCGAATCGGTCAGCGCCAAGGAGCGGGATCAGCTCAAGGAGCTTGGCCCCGAGCTCCACAAGGTGATCTTCGGTCAAGACGAAGCCATCGACAAAGTCGTCAGCTCGATCACGCTTGCACGGGCCGGGCTACGCGCCGACCACAAGCCGATCGGGTCGTTCCTATTCGCCGGCCCCACGGGCGTGGGCAAGACCGAGCTCGCGCGGCAGCTAGCGCGCGTCATGGGAGTCGAGCTCCTTCGTTTCGACATGAGCGAGTACAGCGAGCGGCACTCGGTGTCGCGCCTGATCGGCGCCCCACCCGGCTACGTCGGTTTCGACCAGGGGGGCCTGCTGACCGATGCTGTCAGGAAGCACCCGCACGCGGTCGTGATCCTCGACGAGATCGAAAAGGCCCACCACGAACTCTTCAACATCCTGTTGCAGGTCATGGACCATGCCAAGCTCACCGATAACAACGGGCGCGAGGCAGACTTCCGGAACATCGTCCTGGTGATGACCACCAACGCGGGCGCATTCGAGGCTAGCGAGAAGGTCGTTGGCTTTGCCGCAGGCAACGACCCGAAGGACTTCGCGTCCGGGCGCACCAAGGCGGCGCTCGAACGGATCTTCACGCCGGAGTTCCGAAACCGGCTCGACGCCGTGGTGTACTTCAGTGGTCTTCGCCGCGAGGTCATCCGGAAGGTCGTGGACAAAGAGGTCGACCTTCTTCGCGAGATGTTGGCCGAGAAGCAGGTCCATATCGAGCTTACCGACGCTGCTCGCGACTGGCTTGCAGAGCACGGGTATGACCCACAGATGGGGGCCCGCCCGATGGCGCGGCTGATCGAGCAGAAGCTCAAGAAGCCGTTGTCGCAAGCGATGGTCTTTGGCACGCTCGTCGAAGGCGGAACTGCCCACGTGGACGTCGACGGGGACGAACTCAGCGTCCGGTTCGGAGGCGCCTCGGCACCCGTCGTCGAAGCGTAGGGGTGCCGCTCGCCCGCGCGGTTGCGTTAAGCTAGCGAGTACGATCGATGCCTGTGTACCTGCTCGGCAAGGAACTCGAGTTCCCACCTCCCGAGGATGCCAACGACGAAGGGATCGTGGCGGTCGGCGGCGATGTCTCGCCGGAGAGATTGGTCGTCGCCTACCAGCAGGGGATATTCCCGTGGCCGGCGAAGGGCTACCCGCTTCTGTGGTTCTCACCGGACCCGCGGTTCGCCTTGGTGCCGCAGCAGGCACACGTATCCCGCTCCTTGCGGAAGGTCCTCCGGCGTGAAGAGATTCGTGTCACGGCCGACTGCGCTTTCGAGCAAGTGATCGCGGCGTGCGCCGAGGTCCCGAGGCCCTACCAACAGGGAACTTGGATCACCCGCGAGCTCCGGAACGGATACCTGGGGCTCCATGAGCGGGGGTACGCGCACAGCGTCGAAGCGTGGCGGGGAGATGTTCTGGTCGGCGGCCTGTATGGTGTCGCGCTGGGTCGCACCTTCGCAGGCGAGTCGATGTTCGCGACCGAGCCGGATGCCTCGAAGGTCGCATTCACCACCCTGCTCGGGCACCTGACGATGTGGGGTTTCACAATCGTCGACTGCCAGGTTCATACCGAGCACCTCGCTCGTTTTGGGGCGACGATGTGGCCGCGCGCGCGCTTCTTGCGCGAGTGGCAGCGCAGCAGCTTCGAGCCGAGCCTCATGGGGCCGTGGGAAATGTCCCTCACACCGGTCGAAGCGCTTGCGCGGTTGCGTCCGGAAATGTGACTCTGTGCGCTGGATGGATGTGACGAGAAGGAGTCCTTGGCGGAGCGCCATGTGGGCGGTTGCTCTCTGGCTTGCCGTGGGCGTTGGACCCTCGGCGGTCATGGGCCAAGAAGGGGGCACCGACGGAACCGCTGCCGAAGCCGGAACGGCCAGCGATGCCGCACAAGCCGAGGCGGGTGTTGGCGGCGAAAGCGGCTCGCAAGTCGATGGTGGGTCCGAGGGGGGCTCGGGAGGAAGCGGCGGATCGGGCATTGCCGTGCCCGAGCAAGCGGCGTCTGATGCAGAACGGATCGTTCGCATCCGTCGCGGGATCAAGCTCGACAAGCGAAAGCTGCGCGCGCTCAAGGAGGAGCTCGAAGTCCGAGAAGCGTGGTTCGAACGTCTCGCCAAGGGGATGACGGACGTCTCAGCGAGAATCAAGGCCGCGAAAGAGGCCCTCGCGGCGCTCGGCGACGATGCGAACGCAAGCCCCGATGACGTCGCAGCGGCGAAGACTCGCGTCGGCGAGCTCGAAGAGGACTACGAGCTCTTCAACCGACAGACCGACCTCGCGCTGACGGGCGAGAAAAAGACCAAGACCCAGATCGATGCCCTCGCCGTCAAGATCAAGACCGAAGAGCGATCCCTGGCAGAGCTCACCGGCAAGGCCAAGCGGCGGCCGCCGAAAGTCGTCGTCGGACCAGGCGGGGCAGCTGCTCCGACGGGCGGAACCCAGAGCACGAGTCCTTTGCCCCCAGGTATCGCCCCTGGGCTTCCGGCGACTGCACCGACCAGTAGCCAAACGCCTACCGACGAGCCGGCCTCCTCGGTGGCCACGGCGGCGCAACTGCGGGCGCAGCGGCTTCTCGCCGAGCAACGGCGCGACTTGGCGCAGGCGCGGTTCGAGGTCGAGAACTACGTCGAGCGCAAACGCGCCCTCGAAACGCAGCTCGAGCTCGAGGACGACCTCGCCAAGACCGAGGCCGACGAGGTCGAAAACCTGATCAAGGCCAGGGGTGTTTGGGAGGCCAGGAACAAGAGGGCTCTCGAAGATGGCAACGAAGAACGCAAAGCGCGCAGCCTTCGAGCGATCACGGCGATCAACGAATTCGTTGCAGGCGCCGAGCAGAGCGTCACCGAAAGGGCCCAGTACCGCGAATCGCTTCGGGAGCGTCTTGGATTCATCGAGGAAGAAGGGTTGCGGGTCCACGCGGTCGCCGAAGAAGCGCGCGCCGAGCTCGACAAGGCGCAGCGACGGCTGATCTGGCTCAAGAGCCCCGTCCACCCCGACAACATCCTCCACTGGGCCAAACGACGGGGTCCTCGGATTCTCCTCGTCATGGCGATGATGGGGCTCTTGCTTCTGCTGCTCCAGTTCGGCGCGCGCGGTTTCGCTCGCACGTTCATCCGACGCCGGCGGGGGTCGCGGTCGGGTGGGACGGGGCGCGCAGACACCCTGGCGTTCAGTTTCGCGAGCGCCGGGCGAGTGTTGATCATCGTCATCGGCGTACTTCTGGCACTGCAAGAAGCTGGGCTCGACATCCGAACCGTGCTCGGTGGTGCCGCGATCGTTGGCGTCGCCTTTGCGTTCGGTGCCCAGGACCTCATGCGGGACTACTTCTCCGGGTTCCTGATTCTGCTCGAGGACCAGTATCAGCTTGGTGACTTGATCACGATCAACGGCATCACGGGGACAGTCGAATCGGTGAACATGCGCGTCACGGTGCTTCGGGACTTGGAGGGGCGCGTTCACTTCGTTCCAAACGGCGAGATCAAGGCCGTCACCAACCGGACCTACGCGTGGGGCCGACCCGTGTTCGAGATCCCAGTCGGCTACGACGAAGACGTCGATCGTGTGATGGAAGTCCTCCTCGAGCTGGCCAACGACTTCATGGCCGACCCCGACTGGAAGCCGTTCGTGAGCGGCGAGCCGGACATGCTCGGCGTCGACAAGTTCACCGACCGCGGCATCATCATCAAGTTCATGATCCGGACCCAGCCCGACAAACTCTTCCCCGTCCGACGCGAGATGCTCCGCCGCATCAGCAAACGCTTCAACGCCCTCGGCATCAAGATCACCGTCCCCCACCGCCTCATCGAGAGCACCCCCCGGGGTCACTCCGACCCCCCAAAACCCCAATGATCCCGAGCAGTTCTACGCTGCACCGCGAAAACCCAAGAACCAGCTGAGCCGCCCCCCATTTGTGCCATGGCGGGAGGTCAAGTTCCGGCCGTGGTTCCGCCCCGATCGCCGCTGTCTGCGCCTCGCCAAGACGGGTTTTCGCGGTGCGGTGTGTAAGCGGATGGAATTGTTGGGGATGCGGGGGGGCGGAGTGACCCCGACTAGTGGGGGGTGCGGAAGATGATGGTGCCTAGGTTGGGGCCTAGGAGGGGGAGCGGGAAGACGCCGTAGACCTCCGGGTTGCCCTGCAGGATGACTTTGTCGGTGTAGCCGCTGGACGAGGCCGCGAGGACTTTGGCGCGCTGCTCGGCGGCTGGGATGAGTGCATCGATCTGAGGGGGTGTGTCCCAGTGGAAGACGCGTTCACCCTTGTAGAGGTAGACCCACGGCGGCGCTTCGTTGGCTTGTTCCACTCGGAGTTGGCGGCTGAGGCGTTGCGCCAGCCGCCACAACGGGATGCCGACCACGACCGCGCCGACCACTTCCCCATCTCGCGTGGCCGGTGCCGCGAAAAGAAGCGACCACGAGGAAGGTGCGTTGGGGTCCTCGGCAAAGAACTCCCCAAGACCCGTCGCCGCATTCCCGGCGAGCGCCTCCCGCACGACCTCGAAACGCGCGCCGTAGTCCTGGCCCTTCATGCGATCGGGCTCACGATCCCGTGCGACGACGATGCCATCGGCGTCGAGCGCAGCCAAGAACGACATCGGCGACGCGACAAACTCGTCGATCCCTTTTTTGGGCTGCTGGAGAATCCGCAAGGCGGCGCGCATCTGCTTCTCGCGCTTCCGGGGATCGTCGACGGCGAAGCCGGGGGCTAGCTTTTCGGCGGCCTTCACGACTCCGGCTTGATGCTTCTCGAGATCCTCCTGCACGAGTGCCTCGATGCGCGGCTGGTCCACCGCTACGAGATGCTCACTCGCCCGCCGTACGGCCGCATCGTCTTCACATCCGACCAGCCAGGCCAGTGCCAGCAAGAGCCCCCAAAACCTCGCCCCCATGCCTCACAGTGTATCGGCTCTCGCGTGCCGAGACGAATGTGCCACCGTGACCTTGAGAATCTGACTCCATTTTTGCCGCGTCGAGCCTTATGCCGCGTTCGCAAGAAAGGCCCTCCGATGCGCGGCGCCAGCTTCTACGCGCGCCTACCCCGAGGAGAACCGAGCCACAAGAGCAGAAGGGCGAGAACGCCCCACCACCCCCCAGGCGGCGAGCCGCCCGCCGAGCATCCTCCCCCAGTCGAGGCACCGACCCCGACGACTTCATCGAACTGCGCCGTGGGGTTCCGCCGCTTGTTGACGGCGATATACCGCGCCGCAAGAATCGCGGTCCGTTCGTCGCGCGAGACAGCTGGATGATTGGCCGGAAGACGGTCCCTGATCTCGGCCATCCGCACCACTGAGACCGTCGGAAGGTCGGGCATCGCGTCGACGTCCGGGCTCTGCCAGCGCATGAAGATCCCACCCCTGGGATGCCCGGAGATGTCCAACCAGTTGGGCACCCCAGGGTCCTCGGCGGCCAACACGTAGCGAATGATGCCATCGTCGTCGGCGTAACTCTGGAACCAGTTGAGCGAGGTTTGCCGAGTCTGATAGTCGATCGACTCGATCCACAGATTGCCGATCTGGATCCCCCCGTGAACCACGTCGGGCATGGGGGTCTCGATGATCATCGCTTCGCCGTTCTCCAGCTCGTACCGCCCCGCGCTGCTGACCGCCGATGGAACCCCGGCACCCTCGATCCCAAAGACCTCCGGGTTCGGACCGTTGAGCCCGTTGAGCGGCCACGTGTCGCGTGCATCCTGCATGACCGTCGGGATCGACGAGAGCCTGAGCGATAAGGCCGAGACGTCGGATACGAACTCGTCGACGCTGAGATGCGGAACCGAATCGCTGCTCACAGGCCCCTCGATTACCTCGACGCGCACACTCGCCTCGACTTCGTTGTCCCAGTCGTAGAACCCATTTCGCATGATGAATCGGGCCGCACCGGGTTTGAGCTCCATCCAGTTGGCGACCCCCTCCGGCCGCGTCGCGCTGAGGATCAACTCGTAGCGACCGTCTTCGTCGACGACGAGCTCCTCCGATGTCATGAAGACCTCGCCTCCGAAGGGGTTGTCGAACACCTGCATGCTGATGTACGGAACCGTGCCGCGCCGGCCCGACACGCGGTATGTGTACTCTGGGCTGATCGGAGCGACATTGATGTACGTGAAGTCGGGGTTGTCGAACCCGAGCTTGCACACGATCGACGGACAACGAGACACGTGCGGGTGCGCCGCATCGTGATCGTCCATCGCCGGCGCGTTCTGCATCTCGATCAGGCGAATGATGTGACGAAGCCCTTCCGCCCGCTCCGGCCCGTCTTCTGGTGTTCGCGCGAGGATCACGTCCCGCGCAGCCTCGACAGACCCGAGGAACTGGTCGAACGCCTCCTCGCTACTCTGCCCATCCGCGCGGATGGGCGCGAGCCCAAACCAAGCGGTCGCCAACACGATCAGAATGCGTCGCACAACACCTCCAGACGACGAGGTTTTCGCATACGCCGAGCCGATGGGTTAGCGCACCTCGTCCTACAGGGCGCGCGACGGAATCCCTGCGTGAATCCGGATCAACCGCCGGCGCAGAACTCGTCGTAGTCGACGTACTCCGTGATGGTCGGGTTGTCGCCGCACACCGGACAGTCTTTATTGCGACGGAGCTTGAAGGTGCGAAACGTCATGTTGGTCGAATCGTACTGCAGCAAGCGCCCGATCAAGGGCTCGCCATAACCGAGCACGATCTTAGCCGCTTCGGTGGCCTGGAGGGTGCCGATCGCGCCTGGCAGAACGCCGAGCACACCCGCCTCGGCGCATGAGGGCGCGAGGTGCGGGGGCGGTGGCTCGGGGTACAGGCAGCGGTAGCAGGGACCTTCGGGCGACGAGAAGGTGGTGACCTGCCCATCGAACCGAAAGATCGACCCGTGAACAACGGGGATCTTCTTCCACACCGCGGCGTCGTTCACCAGATAGCGCGTCGCGAAGTTGTCGAGACCGTCGACGATGACGTCCCAGCCTTGGTCGAAGATCCGGTCCACGTTCTCGCGGTTGAGACGCTCGTCGAACGTGATCACCTCGACGTCAGGGTTGAGGTTCTGGATCGTCCTCTTGGCGCTCTCGACTTTCGACTCGCCGACGCGATCGAGCCCATGGAGCACCTGACGCTGGAGGTTCGATTCGTCGACGACATCGGCATCAATGATCCCGAGGGTCCCAACGCCCGCCGCCGCCAAGTAGAGCGCCGCCGGTGAACCGAGACCGCCAGCGCCCAGCAACAACACGCGACCCTGAAGCAGCTTCGCCTGCCCCGCCTCGCCCACCTCGGGAAGCAGGAGATGCCGCGAGTAGCGGTTGAGCTGCGCATCGGTAAATGCAAACGGTTGCTCCGTGGGATACCCTTGGTCCTTCCACTGGTTGTATCCCGGGTTCGCGGATTCGACGTTGGTGTACCCGAGTTCTTGAAGCGCTTTGGCGGCGAACGCCGAACGGATGCCACCCGCGCACATCGTGACGATCTTCGCGTCGCGATCCGGCAGCCGATTGGCGGCCTGCATTTCGAGAAAGCCGCGAGCAATGTGCACCGCCCCCGGCACGTGTCCCTGGCGCCACTCGTCCTTCTCTCGGACGTCGAGCAGGATCAGGTCTTCGCCTCCCTCCATTCGATCATGGAGGTCCTCGAGTGAGACCTGCCGGATGGCAGCCTTGGTCTCCTGGAGGAGGTCCGCGTATGTCTTAGCCATGCTCGGCAATATGTAACTTTGCCGAGATTCGTCAAGGCTCCCGGGATGTTAGCTCATATCTCATGGTTTTCACATCGGTTTTGTCGGGTATTGGCCCCCGCGCAGCGCCGCGGCGGCGAGGAGAAGCCCGGATCAGGCCGCCGAGCGGACCACCCCTTGGTGCTCGGCGTAGCCCCGGAGCGCGTGCCGAAGGCGCTTTCGACCCCGGTGGAGGCGCGACATCACGGTTCCGATCGGGCATGCCAGCTCGCGGGCCGCGTCTTGGTAGGAAAGCTCGGCCACGTCCACGAGCTCGACGGCTTCTCGGAACTCGGGCTGCAGCGTTCTGAGCGCGCGAAGCACCTCGTCGCCGTAGCCCTCGTGCGCCTGACGGGCCGGCGTCCTCGGAAAACCCCGGATTTCGTCGAGTGCCTGTCGCTCGCGTTTCTTCTTTCGGTAGTGATTCACGTACGTGTTGAAGAGGATCCGATGGGTCCAAGCGCGCGCATTGGTCCCAGGCTGGAAGCTGGCGCGGGATTGCCATGCACGCGCCAAGGTTTCCTGTACCAAGTCGTCGGCAAGGGCGCCGCCGCGGGCCAATCGCAGCGCGGTGCGCGACAGCTCGGGAACGCATGGCATGATTTCTTCGGCGTATTGCTGTTCGGTCTGCATCGATTTCTTCTCCGATGCGATCTCCAATGCAACGCCGATGCCATGCCAAAAACGCCCGGTTTTCGGGAGTTCCCAAGTCCCAGGACCGCCAGCTTGTCGCCGAGGTGACACGGTGTCGTGTCAAGCTGTCTTCAGCGCCCGACGAACCTCGCGAGGACCGTTGGCACGGCGTCGGCGACTTCAGACGCCAACAGACCTCGGTCCCCGACCGTGGCTTCGAGCCCTGCGAGAGCGTGGAGCAGGGTGGCGCCGATGGCAGCCTCGAACGGGCCAAGTGTAACCGCGAGGGTTGCCGTGACACCGCTCAGCACGTCCCCGGTCCCTGCAACGCCGAGGGCTGGGGTTCCTTCGCCGCAGACCGCCAGGCGGCCCGCGGAGGCCACGACGCTTCGGGCGCCCTTCAAGATGATCGTCTGCCCCGAACGCGAGGCGACCTCCTCGGCGGCCGCATACCGGTCGGACTGGACTTGTCCCGTCGATGATCCGAGAAGTCGCGCGGCTTCACCCGGATGAGGCGTCAGAATACGGGGCGCGGGCGCTTCCGTCAGCACGTCGAAATCGGACCCCAAGTGGGTAATCGCGTCCGCATCAATCACCACAGGCACGGGCGCGTATCTCGAAAAAGCGTCCGCCCAAGCGGCGCCAAGCGCGTCGAGGCCGAGCCCTGGCCCAAGGACCGCGGTGCTCTTCCCCTCGCATAGTGCCTCCACGGCCGATTGCGTTGGCACGTCGACGAGTTCGGTCGTCATCAGCTCGACGACCTTCTCTTCGAGCGCCGCCCTGGCGTCAGCGCGCGTACCGATGGTGACGAGTCCCGCGCCGCTCCGGAAGGCGGCCCCGCCCGCGAGGAGCGCCGCACCGGTCTTCCCGGGCGAACCGCCGACGACCAGCACGTGGCCGTTGGTGCCCTTGTGCGCGTCTCCCCGCCGGGGCGCGATCAGACTCCCCAAGTCACGAGCCTGGTAGACCGACGCCTCAGGAAGTCGGGTTGCGGGAATCCCGATGTCGGCAACCTGGACTTCGCCGGCATGCTCGACGCCTGGGTACTGGTGAAGGCCGCGCTTGAGCCCCGCGAAGGTGACCGTCAACGCGGCGCGGGGCGCAACACCGAGAACCGCCCCGGTGTTCGCGTCGAGTCCGCTTGGAAGGTCGAGCGAGACGACAGGGGCCGTGGCCTCGTCCATCGCTTGAACCGCCGCCGCGTAGCCGCCCTCGATCGGCCGGTCGAGGCCCGTGCCAAACAGGCCGTCGACGACCAGGGTCGCCGATTCGAGGAGCGTTCCGAGTTCGGCGCCCTGGTCCGGTCGAATCATCGTGGTCTCGACCGAGAGCTTCTGAAGCAGCTCCCAGTTCGGCGCCGCATCGCCACGTAGCCGTGACGCATCGCCGACGAGAACGGCGAGAGGCGAATGCCCAAGCAGCCGAAGACGTCGCGCGACCACCCAGGCGTCACCGCCGTTCTGCCCAGGGCCCCCGACGAGGATAACGTGGCCTAGCCGGTCACCGAAGCGCGCGAGGATCGCATCGGTCGCGCCTCGCCCCGCGTTCTCCATCAGCACGAGGCTCTCCACTCCGAACTCGTCCACGGCGACGCGATCGACCTCGCGGGCCTGCGCTCGGGTCAGTAGGGGTTGCACTCGCGGAGTATGCCCTGAATCGCCACGACACGCTCGACGTGCCGTGGCGTCAGGGTTCACCTGCGGCTGGCTAGAAGTTCTGGCCGAGGCACGTCGAGAAGGCGATGGTCTGCGACTGACATTGAATCGCATCCGCACTATCCGTCGCGCAGTCGATCGCCTCGAGACACTGTACGAAGGCGACGGCCTCGGAATCGCAGCCGTCGTAGATCCCGGTCTCCACGCAAGCCTCGGTGCACTCCTCGACGCTGCCTGCCGGTGCACCGCTGACGTCCGCCACACACTCGCTGCCGCAAATCGTGGCGCACGCTCCGCTCGCTGAGCCGCCGCCAGCACCGCCGGTGCCGGACCCCGCGGTATTGCCCGTTCCGCCTCCGTCCGAATCGTCGCCGCAGCCCGCGACACCCAGGGCCAAAGCCCCGATGACCAACAAACCCATTCTCCAAGTCGCCATGTCTTCGTCCTCCCGCACTCGATCACGAGCGCATCCTCACCTCATCCAACCTCACATCTTGCAGGATCCAGCGCCGGGTGGTGAATTTTTCGCCGGGGACTCCGGCCCAAGACGTTACGGGTGGACCACCACCCTCCCGCCGACGCCATGATTGACGGAGACATCCCGATGCTTCATTCCACGCGCGTGTCTTCGACAGGCCGTATCGCGTGGCTTTGCCTTGGCCTAGCCGTTCTCGCGGCGTCGTGTTCGCCCGGCGTAGGACAACCGGGCCACGAGCCTATTCGTGTCTTCGCCGCATCGTCGCTCACCGAGGGTTTCGCGGAGCTCGCCCAAGCCTTCGAAGCCACTCACCCCGGGAACAAGGTCGCACTCCAGTTTGCCGGCAGCCAGTCGCTTCGTCTTCAGATCGAGCAAGGCGCCCCAGCCGACGTATTCGCGTCCGCCAATGAGGCACACGTCCGTGAACTGGTCCGAGCCGGCACGGTCGTGGCGCCCTCCGCGTTTGCCACCAACCGACTGGCGATCGTGGTCCCCACGGACAACCCCGCCGCCGTCAAGACGTTCGATGACCTTCCGAGCGCCAAGCGAATCGTCGTCGGGACGGAACAAGTGCCGGTCGGCGCCTATACCCGCACGATGCTTCGCAACGCGGAAGCGCGACTCGGCCCCGACCTTTCGGCCGTGCTGAGCCGCCACATCGTGTCGGAGGAACCCAACGCACGCCTGGTCCGCGCCAAGGTCGAGCTCGGGGAAGCGGATGCGGCCATCGTCTACGAGACGGACGCGCGGTCCGCCATGCACGCTCGGACGATCGACATCCCTGCAGACGTCAACGTCGACGCAACCTATTTCATCGGCGCAGTCGCCGGCGCCGAACGGCGGGAGGGCGCCGAGGCCTGGATCCGTTTCGTCCAGAGTGACCAAGGCCAGCAGATTCTTCGGCAGCATGGCTTCCGGAGGTCCGAATGAGCCGCGGCCTTCGCAACGCCCCTCGGTGGATTGCGACCGCGCTCGGGCTCGCGCTGGTGCTCATGGTGGCGTTGCCCGTCGTCGCACTGGGGATCGCATCGGCGCCGGCGGATCTCGTTGCGGGCGCACGTGACCCTCTGTTTGTCCCGGCCCTGTGGCTCAGCGTGCGGACCACGTTGGTGTCGCTCTTGATCATCGTGGTCACCGGGACACCGCTCGCATGGTGGATCGCGACGGGCCCGCGCGCTCGCACGCGCATCGTCGAGGTGTTCGTCGTGATGCCGATAGTCCTTCCGCCAGCAGTCCTTGGCGTGGCACTCCTCGAGGCGTTCGGCCGGCACGGGCTCCTCGGCCCTTTGTTGGAACAACTCGACGTTCAGATTCCATTCACCTCGAGCGCAGTCGTGATCGCGCAAGTCGTCGTCTCCGCACCGTTCTACGTCGAGGCGGCCGCAATCGCGTTCCGGCGCGTCGACGTTGACCTGATGTTGGTCGCTCGTACGCTTGGTGCCTCCGCCGCCAAGGCGTTCTTTCGAGTGGCGATTCCCGTCGCCGCAACCGGTCTCCTCGGAGGTGCTGCGCTGGCCTACGCGCGAGCGATCGGCGAGTTCGGCGCGACCCTGCTCTTCGCCGGGAACCTCACGGGCGTGACGCAAACGATGCCGCTCGCGATCTACATGGCGTTGGAGTCTGACGTGCGCGCCGCCCTCGCCCTCTCGTGGGTTCTCGCTGCGATTGCGATTGCCTTGCTCTTCGCAATCCGCGTCGCCCCGCAGGGGCTCTCGGGCGGGGCACGCGCGCGCTTGGGGGGGAGGCGTCCCCGGTGAGCTGGGAGGTCACGATCCAAGCCACGGTGGGTGACTTCGCCCTCGACGTCTCGCTCGCGTCGGA